>DATINV010000023.1:0-30349 GCA_035473775.1 Chthoniobacterales bacterium | reverse complement strand
CGGGGTCAATAACAACGTCACGGGCCAGACTTATCAAACGATTAGCATTCCTAGCACAGCAACTGGCAATCTTACTTTCTGGTTCAACTGCAGCTCGGATGAATCTACCACCACTGCTTACGACTTCCTCTATGTCGAAGTTCGCAACACCGGCGGCACCTTGTTGCAAACACTGGCAACCTACAGTAACAAAAACAAAACCACGCCTGGAAGCTACTCACTAAAGTCGTTTAGCCTGGCAGCGTACAAAGGCCAGACCATACGACTGCAATTCCGGACGACAACTGATGTTTCTCTAAGTACGAGCTTCCGCATCGACGACGTCTCCTTGCAATAGCCGCGCCGCGGGGCAGCACCCACTTCACGTTCTGGTGCAAGATGGGTTGTCCGGACACGGTGCAATACGATTGGGCGACGGCAACGCTGAGTGACAATACCACCGGCACTACGACAACCATCCTGCCGAAAGTTTGCGCTACCAGCAGCACCTGGGTGCAAGACACTGCCACGATCACGGCCGGACACAGCTACACATTGACGCTGATCGGCCACGACGACAATTACGTCGGAGACGCGACTTACACGCTGTTCGACGACGTTGTTACGCAATAGGCCGAGTGTAGCCAGAGCGAGGTTGAGTTCGTTTAAATGGTCCTATTTCTTCGAATCTTGAACTGCATTTGACGGTCAAGCCTCATGGTGCTTATGTCGCAGCCCGAACTCCCTGACGAATTGATCACGTTTTCCGGTTTTTCGGCAAAATATCTGCTGCTTTACAACCTTGCTGTCGTGTGACTGTGGGAGCTTGACAATTCTCCGTTATCTAAAAGACTATGAATCAAGACTTTAAAGCGTTCCGGCTAGCCTGTTGCGTGACAGGCGCGCTCTTCAGCGTCCTGGCTTCTCAAGTGATGGCACAGGATGTTGCCGCGACCTATGTCACCGGCGCGGAGGTCGCCGTAAAATCAAACGGGATCGACGTGGAGGGGAAAACGCTAAACGTTTCACTGGGGTTTGCTCCTCAACCCGGCACCCAGTTGATGGTGTTGCAAAACACGGGTCCTGGAATCATCCGCGGTAGATTCAGTAACTTGGCGCAGGGACAGACGATTATCTTGACTTACTCCGGGTTGGTTTATCACTTCGTCGCAAATTATTACGGAGGCGATGGCAATGATCTCGTCCTGTTGTGGACGACGGGCGATGAGCTGGTAGCACCGGCGGCCAGATCGAAGCTCGACGGTCAGCTGCTTTTGGCATTGAGGAAAAACCGCGGCGAACCGCCCTTCGACAAGCCAACAACGCTGACACCTGAGATTCCGATCAAAGACGGCGATCGCGTGCTGGTCGACATCGAGGGTTCGATCTCAAAAGCATTGTTGGATCAGGTCACATTAGGTGGAGGAGCGCTTCCGGACACTTCGCCATCGAGCACGACACTTCGGGCAATGGTCCAGCTATCACAACTGGAGATGCTGGCGACGCGTTCCGATGTGACATCAATTTCACCGGCGAAACTTTCTGTGACCACTCGCTTGGAACACCAATAGCGACAGAATTATGAAGGGACTTTGGGATCAATTTGGACAACACGTTCGTGGTTGCAGAACGCAACCGCGGGCAACGCTTTTAGCTTTTGTTGTGCTCCTTGCGGCTACCGTCGTTCCGGCGCTCGGGTTGACTATCAATCTAAATTATGACCCGGATTCCACGTTTCTTCATGCCGGCCTAAGTTCGACTGACATTGCGAACATGAAAGCCGCTGCATCCTACGCGGCTGCGCAATTCACCAATAACCTAAGCGACGGCGTGAACGTGAATATCAAAGTCACTGCTGTTCCGGGAACATCAACACTCGGAGAGAGCAATACCTTCCTTACTTCGGTCTCGAGTTATACATCGCTTCGATCCTTCGTTAATTCGGATTCGAAAACCGTCGACGACTCGACCGCTTTAGGCGCCGGCGGCTCGCTTCCGTCGAGCGACCCAATCTCTTCAAATCACGTTTATCTGCTGAGCACAGCCGAAGCGAAGGCCTTGGGCGTGGTACCAGATGATCTCTCCAACGATGGCACTTTCACCTTTGGCGGAGGCTTTAGTTATACCTATGACCCGAACAATCGAGCTGTTAACGGAAAGATCGATTTCATCGGCGTCGCGATGCACGAAATCTCGGAAATCATGGGGCGGATTTTCCTGATGGGCCAAAATCTTACCGGGTCTCCGAATTACATGTTCATGGACTTGTTCCATTACACAGGTGCTGGGCAGCGAGGCTTAAACACCGGTCCCGGACGATCGTTTTCCATCGATAACGGAACGACTCTGCTCAAGGCATTTAACAACGCGAATGCGAATGGCGGGGACGCCCAAGATTGGGCCAGTGGCACGAACGACTCTTTCAATGCGTTCAGCGGTTCGGGCGTTAAGAACGATTTTAGCGCAGTGGACCTGCGGGTGATGGATGCCATTGGATACGATGCGACCGTCGGCACCACGCCAACTCCGACGCCGACACCAACTCCAACCGCTACTCCGACTGGAACGCCGACCCCAACGCCGACGGGGACTCCGATAAGCGGCCCTGCGGTGATGACAAGCCCAGCTCCAGGTTCAACGTTCCCAGGTTCAACCGTTACGTTTCAATGGACCGCTGGCGGCGCCACAGCCTATGCCTTAACCCTCGGCAGTTCGGCAAGGAACACCGACATTTACTCCTCCGGAGTAGTCAACACATTGTCGGTGGTCGTTAATAATATCCCGACCGATGGCCGGGCCATCTTTGCTACGCTCTACTCCCAAATTAACAACGCCTGGCAGTTTAATACCTATACTTATACGGCCTCCAACGGCGCTTCGACACCTACACCTACACCGGTAGTTAGCCCAACTCCGACACCCATAGGGAGTCCAACACCAACTCCTACGCCAACACCGACTCCGACACCAACCCCAACGCCGACTCCGACGTCGACACCTACTGCAACACCCACTTCAACTCCTACGCCGACCGCTACGCCTACACCTACCGCGACACCGACGTCCACTCCCACGGTAACCCCGACTGCCACGCCTACTTCAACTCCGACTCCAACCGCGACTGCAACGTCTACACCGTGTGGCCGCGGTGGATGCGGTCCCAGTCCGACTCCAACGCCAACTCCGGTAGTCAGTCCGACGCCTACACCTACCGCAACGCCGACTATTGCTCCAAGCCCAACGCCGACACCCACACCTACTCCGACTCCTACGCCGACCGCGGCTCCAAGTCCTACCCCAACTCCGACTGTCGGGCCGAGTCCAACTCCCACGCCCACGCCGACACCGACACCCACGCCGACGCCAACCGCAACCGTTGGGACGAGTCCAACTCCTACCCCGACTCCCACTCCGACCCCAATTCGGAGAGGACCATAGAAAAAGAAGCGGGATCAACATTCGGCAGAATGTTGAGAGGTTGCTCCTTCGCTAAAGCTACGGCGGACAAGTGAGCAGTTTAGTTGTTGAGGTGCTAAAAATGTTCACTTGAACATATATCACGCTTTGCCTTAAATTTGACCCATGGCGGGATCAAATTTGAGAAGCATGGCGGAAAACGCCGAATGCCGAACGCCGAACACTGAACGCCCAACTGCAGAAATTCTACGAATTCTGCAGAACTGGGGAGTTAGGACCCTCGGGCAATTGGCTGCTCTTGATAAAGAGGAGTTACGAGACCGGCTCGGGCCGGCTGCGGTCCGGCTGTGGGAGCGAGCGAATGGAACCGCGACGCGCCTACTCAAATTTGTTCAGCCGCCGGAAACTTTTATCGAAAGTTTTGAGTTCGATCATGAGATCGAAACCGCGGAGCCGTTGCTCTTCATCCTCCGGCGATTTCTTGAACAACTCGCTTTGCGATTGGGCAGCATCTATCTGGTCGCGCACGAGCTGACGCTGACGATTCATTTTTCAAATTCGCGTACAGTCCGCCATGGGACGGACTCGTCCAACTGGCGAGACGAACCCGCCGGGACCGGCAAAGGGAATTACGAGCGAGTTTTCAAAATCCCGCAACCGACCAATGACGTCGATCTCTTGTTCCGAATGCTGCAAACGCATCTTGAGTCTTTTAAATCGGAACATCCGATCGTTGCGGTCGCCCTAAGCGCGCAACCGAGTCGGCCGGTGTCGCAGCAATTTGGATTATTCGAAACTGCTTTAAGAAATCCACAGCAATTTTACGAAACGTTGGCGCGATTGAGCGCGCTGGTCGGGAACGATCGCGTCGGAACCCCGGTGCTCGAAGAAACGCATCGGCCGGACGCGTTTAGGATGGAAGTGTTCGACTGGCAGGTTCCTGTGGTGGCAGAAATGCCTGTCCGGCTCGGACTCTCGCCTGCAAATGAGAACGGGCGATTGGGGGCAATCGCCCCTACCTATGTCAGCGGTCAGAGACCGCCGCTACAGAATAAGCCTGCGCTGCGAAGATTCCGACCACCGGCGAACACGAGTGTTTTCGTTTCGCAGGGACGGTATCTAGCAGAAGCGGGTGATTGGGGTCAATCGCCCCTACCTCGTGACAAAGTGCGCGGCCAAATCGTCGATCAAATCGGACCGTTTTTATTGTCGGGAAATTGGTGGGACGAAAAAGCGTGGGCCCGTGCCGAGTACGACATGCAACTTGAGAACGGCGAAATCGTGCGCGCGCATGAATTAGACGGTAAATGGGCACTTGATGGCCTCTATGACTAACAAAAGTGACGTGTGACATGTGACGAAAAAAAATGGAACTTCTCAACCCCTCAACTTCTCAACGCATGCAATTCGTAGAATTGCATGCCTGCAGTGCTTTTAGCTTTTTGCGCGGTGGAAGTTTTCCCGAGCAACTGGCTGAAGTCGCCGCCGAATTGGAAATGCCGGCGATCGCGTTGTGCGATCGCAATGGCGTCTACGGCGCGCAACGGTTTTCGGCCGCGGCGCGCGAGCATAGTGTGCGACCGATTATCGGCGCGGAGTTGGCCATGGAAAATGGCGGGATTTTGCCGGTCCTAGTGGAGAATCGGACCGGCTACAGAAATTTGTGTGAGCTCTTAACTCAAGCGCATTTGCGGAGCAAAAAAGGGAAGTGCGAGATCAAATGGGATGAGTTGCCGCAGTTCGCGGAAGGGTTGGTGGTTTTTGTAGGGGAAGCAGTTTGCTTCCCATCAAGTCCGAGCCGGACCGGCACTATCAAACAGGACGCTAACAGCGTCCCCTACAGAACAAATGTCGCGGCCGACACGGCCGCCTCTACAACAATTGAGGCTTTCGGGCGCGAGAATGTGTTTGTCGAAATTCAGCGGCATTTTGTTCGCGGCGAAGAACAAGTTAATCGACAACTGGTCGATCTTGCCCGGGACAATGGATTGCCACTGATCGCGACCAACGGCGTGCAGTACGCGAAACCGTACGGGCGCGAAGTGCTCGATGTATTCACCTGCATTCGCAAGCACACGCATCTCGATGCCGCCGGTAAACTGTTAACTCAAAACGCTGAGCGCCATCTCAAGAGCGATCGCGAGATGCGCGAATTGTTTCGCGATTTGCCGGAAGCGATCGACAATACGGCGCGGTTGGCGGAGCGGCTGACGTTTTCCTTGGAAAATCTTGGTTACGAATTTCCGGATTATCCGGTACCGAGCGGGCACAACATGGATTCGTTTTTGCGGACGATCGTCTGGTTCGGGGCGCAACAACGTTACGCGGCGGTCAGCGCGAAGGTGCGACGTCAAATCGAAGAAGAATTGGCGCTAATCATCAAACTCAAGTTCCCCGGATATTTTCTGATCGTCTGGGACATTGTGAATTTCTGCCGCGAGCACAACGTCATGGTCCAGGGGAGAGGGAGCGCGGCGAACAGCGCGGTTTGTTATTGCCTTGGAATCACGCCAGTCGATCCGGTCAGTAACAATCTTGTGTTCGAGCGGTTTCTGAACGAAAGCCGAAAAGGTTGGCCGGACATCGATCTCGATCTTCCAAGTGGCGATCGCCGCGAATCAGTGATTCAGGAAATTTATCGGCGTTACGGCAAACAAGGCGCGGCCATGACCGCAAATGTGATTAGTTACCGCGGCCGGAGCGCGGCGCGCGAGATTGGCAAGGCATTGAATTTCTCGCCCAGCATCCTCGATCGTTTCTCGCATTTGTTCGCGAACGGCGATTTCCCGCACACCCTTGATTTGCAATCACAGATCGAACATTCGGGGTTGCCGAAAAATCATCCGCGAATGCCAGCGTTCGTGCGGTTGTATCGCGCGATCTACGGATTGCCGCGGCATCTCGGCCAGCATTCCGGCGGAATGATCATTTGCCAGAATAAGTTGAGCTCGTTCGTGCCGCTGGAGAACGCGTCGATGCTGGGCCGCGTCGTTGCCCAATGGGACAAGGACGATTGTGAAGATCTTGGCATCGTAAAAGTTGATTTGTTAGGCCTGGGAATGATTTCGGTGATGCAGGACGCGCTCGAGCTTTGTCGCGAACGCGGCCGGCCGCTTGATCTGGCCCACATCCCGAAGAACGACGAGAAAACATTCGGAATTATGCAGCACGCCGATACGATCGGCGTTTTTCAAATCGAGAGCCGCGCCCAAATGGCGACGTTGCCGCGAATGAAACCGAAATGTTTTTACGACGTCGTGATTCAGGTCGCGATCATTCGACCGGGACCGATCCAGGGAGACATGGTGCATCCATATTTGAACCGAAGAGCCGGCAAAGAACCGGTCACCTATTTTGACGATCGATTGAAGCCGGTCCTCGAACGCACCCTCGGTGTCCCGTTATTTCAGGAGCAAATGCTCAAGATCGCGATGATCATGGCCGATTTTTCGGGTGATGAAGCGGAAGAACTGCGGCGAGCCCTGAGTTTTCATCGTTCGGAAGAACGAATGAATCGGGTGAGCGTGAAACTTCGCGCCGCGATGGAACGAAAAGGCATCGCGCCGGACAAGATGGACAAGATCATTCAGGCGATCACGTCGTTCGCGCTTTACGGATTTCCGGAATCGCACGCCATCAGTTTCGCGATCCTGGCCTATGCGAGCGCGTATTTAAAAGTGCATCGGGCGCCGGAGTTTTTCGCCAGTCTGATCAACAATCAGCCGATGGGTTTTTACACACCGGCAACGATTGTGAAAGACGCGCAGCGGCACGGAGTGAAAGTGAAACCGGTTTGCGTCAAGCGATCGGACTGGCGTTGCACGGTTTTAGATGACAACACGTTTCGGCTGGGGTTTTGCGTGGTAAACGGATTGCGGCAGGGGCACGGCGAACAAATCGAGCGCGAGCGAAACGAGCGACAATTCAAATCGCTGGATGATTTCAAACGGCGGATTCCGCTTTCGAAAGAGGAATTACGAACGCTGGCGGAACTAGGCGCGCTTAATTGTTTCGCGAAACATCGCCGGGCCGCGATGTGGAAAGTAGAGCTGCAATTACACGATGATTTATTAACGCCGACGAGCGTTGCAGCGGCCGCTGTGTCAGCGGCCGAACTAAATAAACAGGCGCTTGGGACAAGCGCCTCTACAACACCGCTCGTCTCTATGACCGTTCAGGAACGAGTTGCGGCCGATTATCGAGCGATGAATTTAACCGCCGGTCCGCACCC
Organism: Chthoniobacterales bacterium; assembly: GCA_035473775.1. Lineage (GTDB taxonomy): Bacteria > Verrucomicrobiota > Verrucomicrobiia > Chthoniobacterales > UBA10450 > AV40. The sequence continues at coordinate 22,722 of DATINV010000023.1, read as the reverse complement.
GATGAAATTACTGCGCGAGAAGTTGCCGAACATCTGGCGGGCGAGCGATCTTCCCAAAGCGAAACATGGTTCAACCATCCAGATCGCCGGCAATGTGATCTGTCGTCAGCGTCCGGGCACCGCGAAAGGTTTCGTGTTCGTAAGTTTGGAAGACGAAACCGGCGTTTCCAACGCGATCGTCGATCCCGATTTGTTTGAGAAATATCGGCTCTTAATCACCGAGGAAGACTTTCTTTTGATTGAAGGCGACGTGCAGAATTCCGAAAACGTCGTCTTAATTAAGACGCACCTAATCAAACCATTAGCCCACCTGCCCGCAGTTGCTACAGCGTTGCAGGCGGGCGACGAGCTCGTGGGCAGCGATTCGCACGATTTTCACTGAAAATTGTAGGCCGTTTCTAGGAAACGGCTTCGAAGCAATTGGCGTCCGAAAGAGACGCCCTACAATTCTGCGGCGGACACCGCCACCTCTACAATTATTCGAATCGAGACGCTAGGTCCGTCCCACATTAAAATTACTCGCCGGCTTGGTGCGGTTCGTGTGGTTTTGGTTCAGCCGCTTTTTCCACCGGTTCGTGATCAGACTCGATCCATTCGGTGTGAAACACGCCTGGTTTGTCGACTCGCTCGTAAGTGTGTGCGCCGAAGAAGTCGCGCTGAGCTTGCAACAAATTCGCCGGCAAACGTGCCGAACGATAACTGTCGAAATAAGCGAGCGACGCGGAAAACGCCGGGACAGCGACGCCAAACTCGACCGCGCTGGAAACGGCGACTCGCCAGTTTTCCTGGGTATTCTTGATGATGTCGGTGAAATAAGAATCGAGCAGCAAGTTGTGCAGATTGTGGTCGCGTTGATAGGCTTCGACGATGCGATTTAGGAATTTTGCGCGAATGATGCAGCCGCCGCGCCAGATGGTAGCGATGTCGCCGAAGTTCAAGTTCCAATTGTACTGCTTGCTTGCCGCGCCGAGCAGTTCCATGCCTTGGGCATAGGAGATAATTTTAGAGGCGTAAAGTGCGTTCCGCACTGCTTCAACGAGTTTCTTGCGGTCGCCGGTAAATTTTTTCGGTTTTGGTTGGGGCAGGATTTTTGAAGCGGTGACGCGTTCGTCCTTGCGCGATGAAATCACTCGGGCTTCCACCGCGGCGTTAATGGTCGAAATCACGACCGACTGCGCGATCGCGGACTGCAATGTCCACAGTCCGGTGCCTTTTTGCCCCGCCTTGTCGAGAATGACATCAACTAGGGCTTTGCCTGTCTCGGGATCGATCTTGCGAAAAATTTGCGAGGTGATGTCGATCAGGTAGCTATCGAGCTCGCTCTTGTTCCATTCGGTAAACGTGTCCGCGAGTTCTTTGTTGTCCATTCCGACGACGTCCTTGAGAATCGCGTAGGCTTCGCAGATCAACTGCATGTCGCCGTACTCGATGCCGTTGTGGACCATTTTGACGTAGTGGCCGGCGCCGTCCGGGCCCATGTAACGGCAACACGGTTCGCCGTCGACTTGGGCCGCGATCTTGCGATAGATCGGCGCGATAATGTCCCACGATTCGCGCGGGCCGCCGGGCATGAGCGATGGACCTTTGAGCGCGCCTTCTTCTCCGCCGGAAACGCCCATCCCAACGTAATGAATGCCTTTTCCTTCCATTTCCTTGCAACGGCGTTGGGTGTCAGTGAAAAGGGAATTGCCGCCGTCGATGATGACATCGCCTTTTTCCATCAGCGGCGCGATCTCCCCAATGACTTGATCGACCGGCTTGCCGGCCTTGATCATCATCTGTGCTTTTCGCGGTTTCTTGAGTGCCCCGATGAATTCCTCGATGGTGCGGGTCGGTCGAATGTTCTTCCCCTTGGCTCGAGTGGCCGCGAATTTGTCGGTGACTTCAGTCGTGCGATTAAAAACGGCGACAGAGAATCCCTTGGATTCCATATTGAGGGCGAGATTTTCGCCCATCACGGCCAGGCCGATGAGGCCAATATCACATTGATTCGCGGTCATTTTCGGTCTCCTTTGTTGCGACAACCCGAGAACAAGAATCTAAGGGGCGATTCAAAGACATGGCAAACGCCGTTTATGAAGTTTTAGTGACCGAGTCGGTATTACAAAGGCCGGCCGCAGACTCCGATGTCGAGGCCGGGGCGGTGGTCGATTTTTGTGGAGTGGTTCGAAAACTGGAAGGCAGCCAAGAAATCGAAGGGATCGATTATGAATCGCACGCCAAGATGGCAGAACATCAAATGCGACTGATCGCAGAAGCGGCGGCTGACCAGTTTCGATTGAAACGGGTAGTGCTTCATCATCGGATTGGATTCGTGCCGGCGGGTGAAGCGTCGTTGCTCTTGAGAGTGAGCGCGCCGCATCGAACGGCGGCGTTTGAAGCGAGCAAATGGATCGTGGACGAATTGAAACAGAAAGTGCCGATTTGGAAGAAGCCCCGATTCCGTCCGAGCCAGACTGGTGGTAAGGCTTCGGCGCGGCAAGCCAATCCAATTATGGCGAGTAAGACATGAACTGGGCAAATCGTTTAACCCTAGGTCGACTGGTGCTGACTATCCTTTTCGTGGCTGCGCTCAATTCTTCGTGGCATTACGGACGAACGTTAGCCCTGGTTATTTTCCTGCTTGCCGGTTTGAGCGATTTCGTCGACGGCGAGATCGCGCGCCGATACGGGTTCGTAACGGATTTCGGAAAGCTCATGGACCCGCTAGTAGACAAAATCATGGTCGCGGCGGCATTTATTTCCCTGGTGCCGCTGAAAGCGGTCCCAGCGTGGGCGGCAACGGCCGTAGTCGCGCGCGACTTCCTGATCACTGGTTTACGAATGATGGCTGGAGCGAAGGGAAAGATTTTGCCGGCGGAACGGTTAGGTAAACAGAAGACCTCGTGGCAGGTAGTGACGGTGATTTTCTTTCTGGCATTGCTGTCGCTCAGCGAGCTGCATTACGCCGATGAAGGATCCATCTGGTGGACCCGGGCTTGGGACGAGGCCGGGCCAGTCTTGGTTTGGGTCACCGTGGCGTTGACGATTTATTCGGGACTACTCTACGCCTGGCGGCACCGGGATTTGATCTCGCCTAACGAATAGTTGGCAGTGGTGGCAGGCGTCTCGCCCGCAGCCGAGGACGGCCGCCGCCACAAAAATCAAATTAGAAGAAACTCTGTGGGACTTCGATTTTATCCCCGGGCCTGAGCCGGACATCCTGAGACGGATCTTTTCGAAATTTTCGGACGTCGTAAATAGTCACTTCGCTTCCACGGAGGAGGCGAACGTGGCGTTGATCGGCAAAATCATTGAATCCGCCGGAGGCGTTGATGGCGGTGAGCAGAGTCATGTCTTCGGTAAATGGCACACGTGAAGGCACGCGAACCGAGCCGCCCACATTCACGAAGCGCGCGCTCGGCTGCATGAGGATGGTTACGTTCGGATTCGTGTAGATTTTGTTGGAGCGATAATTTTCCTCGATCGACCGCGAGAGTTGAGACGGAGTCATTCCTTCGGCGTGGACCTTGCCGATGTAAGGCAAATTGATCGCACCATCGGCGTCGACGCTATAAGTGTTGTTGACCTGATTCTGATCTTCGGGCGGGACGCCGCCAATTTTCAATTCAACCGGATCACCGATGCGAAGCGTGGCCTGTGCGTAGGCGCCACCAGCAAGCGCGAAAAAGAGAACGAAAATTGCCAGCGACAGTCGCATCAATATTCGTCGGGTTCGAAGTGTCCGTTATCGGCACCATTGGTGGCGACCTGAGAGCGCTCGCCGCGGCGGCGACGATGACTTTCTTTTCCACTGTCTGGCGTGTAGTAGCCGTAATAGTTGGTGTAGTAATAGTAATTCTGGTCGTGTTTGAGGTCGACATTGTTGAGCACGACGCCGAGAACCGTTCCGCCGACCCCGAGGATCGCCTGTTTGACGCGAGTCAGCATTGTTCTCGGGAACCGGCGATGTTGAACAACAATCACGGTTTGGTCGACTTCGCTGGCGATGACTGACGCGTCGCTTACGCCCAAGATTGGCGGCGAATCAAAAAACACGATGTCGTAGCGCCTTTTCAATTCCGCGATGGTGTCCGACATGCGTTGGGAATTGAGAATGCCGACTGCGTCCGATGGCAAAATACCGCTGGGCAAGATCGACAGATTCTCGACGACAGTTGGCATGATGACCTGATCGAGATCCATGTCGGTGGTCAGATAATTAGTCAGACCGCTTTCGTTGCTCAGGTCGAACAACAAATGTTGGACCGGCCGCCGCAAGTCCGCATCGACGATCAAGGTAGAGTATCCGCCTTGGGCGCAAATGAAGGCCAAGTTCGCGATGGTGGTCGACTTGCCTTCGCCTGGACCTCCGCTGACCAGCGAGATCGTGTTTGCCTCGGGGTTTGGGCGATTGAACTCGATATTCGTTCGCAAAATTCGATAGGCCTCGGCATCCGGCGTGTCGCCTTCGGCTTTGTGCAGGAGAGTGATGTTCTTTGGAATAATCGCGAGGACTGGGACGCCAAGAAGGCTTTCGACGTCGTCCATCGTTTTCACGCTGGTGTCGAGATACTCAATGAAGAAGGCGAGGCCGATTCCGATGACGAGACCAACCAGTGTGCCGAGCGTCAGGTTCAAACCAACTCGCGGGCGAGCCGCATATGCCGGCGGTTCCGCAACCTGCTTGATGCTGACCGCGAAGCGCGGCATCGCCATTTCCATCGTCTGGGTCTGGGCGCGTGTGCGAACGCCATCAAGCAGCAACTTCTCTTTGATGTAAGCGTTCTTGGCGCGGGTGTAGTTGGCGCCGAGGTTTTTGGTTTGAAGCTGCTTGTTATTGATCTGGTCGAGACGAGTTTTTAATTCATCGCGGGTGGACTGGGCCGTCTTGAGATTGCGCAAAACTCCCTCGCGAATAATGCCGATCTGCTGCTCGAGCTGATGAGTGTAAACCATTCTGGCTGCGCGAAGTGATTTCACCTTCGGATGGTTTTCGCCCAGGCCGGAATTGAGCAAAAGCGCTTCCTGTGCGACCGCGTCCTGATAATTGGGCAGGATCTTTTGGATCGTGGGATCCTGGACGTCGAGTGTCGGCAGCATCCGCATGAGGTCGTCACCTTTGAGGCTTTCGATCTGGGAGAGCTTGCTGGAAAGGTTGGCGATTTTCGCTTCCGAATCGTTCACTTCCGCTTCCTGTTTGACTACGATGGCGTTGACCGGTGCCTGAGTATCTTCCGTTCCCTCGGGATTCAAATCGACGATGTGTTCCGCGTCACGGATGCGAGCCATTTCGGTGGCGGCGTCTTCGACGCGTTTCTGTTGCTTGCCGACCTCTTCGTTCATGGCAGTGACCGCGCGATTGAGGATTTCTTTTTCTTCCTCCACTCGCCGATCCTGATAAACGCTGACGATCTTGTTGGCGATATCGGCGGCGAGCTGAGGATTGGGATCAAAGACGCTGATTTGGAGGAGATCAGTATTTCTGACCTCATCGACATCGAGCTTGTTGCGCAACATTTGGTAAGCGACTTCGCGCGACGGCCGGCGACCTTCCCGGCCCCATCTATCCTGCAACTTCAATTGCTCGATGACGGGATAAAGAATGCCGGTGCGTTGAATAACCTGGTAAACAGTGGGCGCTAACTGCGGATCGTGGATCGTTTGATTGGGATCGCCTTGACCGAATATGCGCGGATTTTCTGCGGTCGAGCGGACCTCAATGAAAACGGATGATTGGTACTCGCGCGGCTGAAAATAGGTGACGACCGCAGCGGTCAGCAAGACAAGCAGAAAAGCGAGGAGTACGAGCGGCCAGCGAATACGCACGACGCGCCAGTAATCGAGAAAATGAAGCTTAACTTCGTCGGATTGTGCCATACCAATTTCGAGGGACCCTGTGGCAAGAAGAACGCAATTCTAGCAAAAACCACCTCAAAAGTAAAACAGAGCTTTCCCCCTCATTAGAATGTCAGATTCACGCCGGCTGAGAGCCGATTGCGGGAGTACTCACGCCCCGACGCATCGGAGCCGACATTCGTATAATGATAGCCCGCCTGGACCCCGAAAAGTCCGGTAATGCCGTAGCGCAGGGTAAATCCGGCATCGAAGGTGTCTTCGGAAAAGCCGGAGATCGTAAACGGCCCGGTGGTCAAAGGGTGGTAGTCGTCATGGACGTAGTAGAGTTCAACGTTCGCGCTGGTGCGTGAGGTCATGCTGAACTGTGTTTGCACCCCAGTCCGGAATGTGGTGCGGCTTTGACTTCCCGGCACGTCGGGCTCTTCAATGCCGTAACGACTCAACCAGTTCAGGGAAGTTCGTCGCCCAAGCGCGTAGGTCACATTGCCTTCGAAATATGGACCTGTCCGGTCGCCGTCGTTGTCGTACGACCGAAATTCCGCACCGCCGCGAAAGCTAGCGACCAATCTGGGATTAAACGTATGGTCTATGCCGCCCAGTGCATATTGGGCGGTGGAATTGAGGAAGGAATTTTCGTAGCTGACGATTCCATATCGATATTCAGCTATCAGGTTCGTGGTCGGGACCATCTGCAATCGGAACTCGGTGCCAAACGTGTTCGAGACCCGATTGGAAAAAGTCCCGACGGAAGCGTTGTCGTAATTGTAGGCTTCGAAGGTGTAGGACGTTTTCGTCGCAAAGCGGTGGCTCCACTGGTACTGAAGAAAGGCCTTGTCGGCGCTGTAAAGGTAGTTGCCGCTTCTAGTGTTTATTCCACCGACATATTGGAACGAGGGCTCGGTTAGATAATCGAGCAGGACGGTGCCGCCGAGCGTGAGCCGGGGCGACGCCTTGAAGGTGATGCCGAGAGCGCCCTTTAAGTCTATGTCGTAGTCCTGGTTGCTGAGGTGCGAAAAGTAATAAGTGCCGCCGGCTCCCGCGTTAAGGGTTAGCTGGAGGCGCGGATCGCCGAACGTATAATCGAGAATGAGGTTGCCGCCAGTAAAGGCGGACGATTGTTTATTGCTGGACGTGTTGACGTTGTCGTCGTAACCGCCGGAAAGCGTGGCGTAAAGTTTCAAGGGCGTAGGTGCGAAGACTCCTGTCCCGCTGGGATTTCGTTCGAGAGTGGGCGTGTTCGTAGCTGAACCGGTTACGGCGGCAGAAGGCGCACCCGTAGCACTGGTCGACAAATCGGTGGTTGGCCCGATGGAAGCAGGCGCACTCGTTGAAGATGTTGCCGTGCTTTCGGAGGAGGAAGAGGACGACGTCGTCGAGACCGCTTCCTGCGCCTTTGCGGGGAATTGCGAGAGCACGAACCACAACGCGCTCGCGAAAAAGAGTCCAGGTTTGCTTTTCAATCTTGGCATGGCGTGCAGTCGGCGGAAGGATGTGAGCAAGTCTCTATCCAAATGGGGCGCAAACTTGGTGAGCGTAAGCCCCCAACACGAACGCGCCACCTGTTTTTCTGTCTAAACCGAGCTGGAAATTGTTGATCCATGACGGTCGGTCAACGGTTGTTAGGCGGCGGTGAGCTTTCGCTTTCACGCCAGTGATCCAAATGGCTTGCGTAGTAGCGCTTTAGGTCCTGGTTTCGTGGGTCGAGACGCAACGCTTCGTCATACATCCACTCCCCTTCCGGAAAGCGTCCGAACGAATCATATAGAAGAGCGAGTTCCAGAGGAAAAATTTCGTCCTGCTTCGCCAATGCCCAACCTTTTTGGAATGCAACAAGCGCAATCTGTAATAGAACGGCCCGCTTTTGTTCGCTTTCGGCGGCGACGCCTTCCGCGACAATGGCTCGTCCGAGATGGAGGTAAATGTTCGGATTTTGTTTTTCGGTCGCGAGAGCGTGGGTTGCGAATGCGGACGCGGCACCGGGATCGTTGTCTCGCACTGCCATACGAGCGCGTTCTGTGAAATATTCCGCCGGTAAGAGTCTCCAACATTGAATCAAAACAAGAACTGCGAGAACCGGTATCGCTAAGCGCCAAACCACGAGTGGCACCGTCACGACTGTTTTTTCCTTGCGGGCGGTTCCGGGGTTGGCAAGTAAAGCGAACACAAACGCCAACAGCAGCGCGTTCGCCGGGATGTGCAGATTAAAATCGACGATTGAATGGACAACGTAGGTGGCGATTGCCGCGAGAGCAGCAATTTGCAAGGCCAGGGCGTTACTGAATAGACGTGTCGAGACCGAGACTCTTTTGGGACCGAGCCGCAGAAAATTCCGCCATCCATTGTAAAGGTGGGCGCCAAAGAAAATCAGAAAGAGAACGCCGCCAACCACGCCGTATTCGGCCAGAAGCTGGAGATAATCATTGTGGACATAGACCGGATCTTTGTTGGTTAATTCTGCGCGGAATTGGCGTCCGTAATAAAGGTAGGTGCCGCTGCCCGTGCCGATCATCGGCTGGAGCTGCCATTGTTCGACTGCGGCGCGCCATAGGTCAGGACGACGATTATATCCTTCATCGGTAAGGCCGCCCCGGGCCCGTTCGGTTACGAACAAACTTTGGGTCGCAAAATAGAAAACGATCACGGCAACCAGTCCTGCTACGGCAAAAGTAATTCCGCCGACTCTTCTAAAAATTGTGGATCCAGCCCGCGATAGCACGATTACGCTGAGCGCCGAGAAGCAGACCAAACCGACGGCGCTGCTATAATAGCCGCCGCGGCTGCCGGTCAGGATCAGGGCCACATAGCAAACAGCGGCGGCATAGAGCACGAGGAGCTTTACCCAAACGGACCATCGGCCCCAGCAGGTGATGCTCAGTCCAAAAACCCCGAGAACTTCGAGCAAGCCGGCAAAGTGGTTGGGGTTAACATAGAACCCGCTGACCCGTCGCCCGTAATCGAAACGCTGCAGGAACGGAATCAACATGAAGTTCGTTCCGTCCCTGAATTGAATGGCCGCGATGCAAACTTGAATGACGCCAAGCGCTAGCAAAAAAAATAAAAACCAGACTCGTTGCTTCGAACCGGTAAAGACATTGGCAACGAACAGGTAAACAAGAAGACAACTGAGCGCCAAATAGATATCAGCTCGGGCCAGGTAGTCGTCCGACGACAGAAAACCACGGAGGGCTACATATCCGATGAATGCCGTTGCGCTAAGCAGACATATCTGCGCCGGAGGCGGCCTCCGCTGCTTGATCGAAATTACGCTGAGTCCTGCCGCGATCGCCATCAGTCCGTAAGCTGGCAGGCTAAAAACCAATCGCGTCCCGCCGATAAGCGCCTGAATGACGGCGAAAGAAGCGCCCAGGAGAATTCCGCAGAAAGCGTCGACCCCGCGAGCAATGATCCCCATTAGTTTCACAGGGCTAAACAGGAGCTCGCGTTACCGGGGCATTTCGCAAACATCGAAAAGACAAAAAAGAAAAGCCGTTGCTGACAAGTCGCAACGGCTTTCCGGAAAAAATTACTTTCGGTTAAAGGTTTGTGCTCGGCGAGACGAATGACTGGCTGATGAAAAAGTATGGGTCGCTCTTGTTGTTCTCGCCGTTTTTCGAATCGGCATACAAAACGTAGCCGGTGATCTGGGTATCAGCGAGGTTCAAGCTCTTAAGGAGTGCGCCGAAATTCAGGTCCCACACATCGGATCCCTTGCCTTTCTTCTTGCCGCCGAGAGCGGCCGTATCAGGTGTCAGAAGGCTGAAAATGTCAGTTGGCGACGCATTGGCATACACCGTACCGTTTGGACCCAGCAACAGAATCCCAGGTTCGACTTTCTTGGGGTTGAAGAACTTATCTTTGCCGGATTGGATGTCGAAATCAGCCAGTGTAATCGTGAGGCCGGCAGCATCGGTCGGTTGATTGAGCGCGATGCGAAGGCCAGTTGAAAAAACTGAATTCGCCGCACCTTGGTATAACCCAATTCCAAAGTCGGTGAGGTGTCCGCTCGTTGGATCTGTGTAGGTAACGCCAATTCCCCCATCGAATTCAAAATCGGTATTTACCTGGGAGAGGTCATTGTTTTGTCCAAACATGTGTGACATGTCGATTCCTTGGAGCGAAAAGATGGTGTAACCAGCCCCGGCGGGCGCATAGGGGTTACCGTGAAGCGTCGCTCCTCCTTTTGCATCCGCGTTGAGGGCAAAGAGTGTTACCGAAAAAAGGACTGCGAGAAGCCGGGCCGTAGGCATAAAAATAGAAGAGTTAAACGGGCCGAAAGTCTGCCTGAGGTCGGTCACTGAAGTCAAGGCGAAAATTCCCATTTTCCCAGTGGAGTCACAATTTCGACGATTTTCTGTAACACGGCTGTTCATCTCCTGATAATCGGCTGAAACCCTAATTTGGGCGTATGAAATTCTTAACTGGAGCGGGCAACGGGAATCGAACCCGCATGGCCAGCTTGGAAGGCTGGAACTTTACCATTAAGCTATGCCCGCATTTTGGAGCGGTAAGGTGCCGCGCCCGGGCATGACTGCCAAGCGCTTTTTGCCGGTGGAGACCGTTTGCTATTTTTCTCGTCGAGGTCTAGCTAGTGCGATGAGGAATTTCCTTCTCCTTTGGGCTGCGTTTCTTTCGGCTTTTCTTTGCTCGGCCCGCGCCGATCTCACCATTGTTCAGAAGGTTGAGGGCGTCGCCCAAAACGGGGAAGTCACGGTAAAGATCAAGGGAGACAAGGAACGGATAGAGGCGCCGTCCCAACCAACCAGAATTATCGACGGCAAGACTGGCCAGATGACCGATCTGATGAACGATCGGAAGAGCTTTGTTCAGATTTCCGCGGCCCAAATCAAAGCCGCGGCGGAAAGCATGAATCTCAACGCCGACAAAAACTCGGGGCCCTCCAAGCTCACTGCCACTGGCAAAAAGGATACGATCAACGGCTATGAGACCGAGGAGTACGCATATGAAACCCCTCAGTTCAAAGCCTCATTTTGGATTGCCAGCAAATATCCGGGTTCGGCCGATATTTTAAAACAAATGCAGCAGCCGATCGCCGGAGCGTGGAAGCCGAGCAACATGGGAATGCCCGATTACACAGATTTTAAAGGATTGCCGATGAAGACTGTAATCTCAGTCGGCCCGAATGAGGTCGTTACCACGATTGTCTCGGTCAAACAGGACCCGGTCAACGCAAGCGAATTTGAAATCCCAAAAGATTTTCAGCCGTTGAAGCAGCCGATCCAATCGGGGGCGAGTCCATCCACTTCATCGACACCCTAAGGCGTCGCTAGGGGCGTGCATCCGACGTTATTGCTCGCTTCCAATTCCCCGCGACGGCGTGAATTACTGCTTGAGGCGGGCTTTGAATTCGAAACGTTTGCCCCGGATGTTCCCGAAAGTTCCGACTCTCATCTTACGCTGGGCGAACTGACCGCGTTGAACGCGACTCGAAAGGCGCTGGCGGCGGCTCGCGCACATCCGAGGCAGGTTGTTCTCGCTGCTGACACCTTGGTCGCGATCAACGATCGAGTTCTTGGGAAACCGAAAGACATTGCGGATGCGCTGGTCATGTTGGAGCGGTTAAGCGGAGAAGTGCACGAGGTTTGCACTTCGGTTTTCATTTGTCATTTGGCGCGGGCCAAATCGACAAGCTTTTCGGAAATCTCGCGCGTCCGTTTTCGGCGTCTGAATGCTGTCCAGCTCGAAGACTATCTTGCCAAAGTAAATCCGCTCGACAAAGCCGGTGCTTACGCGGCGCAGGGCTTCGGCAGCGAGATCATCGAGAAGATTGACGGCTCATTCACCAACGTCGTTGGGCTGCCGATGGAGAAAACGGTGCTCGCGCTCGCCGCGTTCAAGATTGTGCCAAAGCCGGCTTCGGTCTGAGCTCGGCGATCAAATTACATTTTCGCCGGTTGTTCAATCTTCAGCATTTCGACGCGGAGGTAATTCAACACGACCGGGGCCAGGACTAGCCCTGGAACGCCCATCAGTCGCTCGCCAACGATCAGAGCAATCAAGGTCAGCCAAACCGGATTGCGAATGCGTTGACCGATAATTGTGCTGTTCAGAAAGTATTCGAGCTTGTGAACGAGGATCAGGAAAACCAGGGACGCGATTGCCAGTTTCAGCGAAACGGACAAGGCGATGAAGGTAATGATCGTGTTGCTGATCAGGTTGCCGGCGATCGGTACGAGACCGCATAAGAACGTGATCGCGATCAGCAGCGGAGCGTGCCGCAATTGGACACTGAGGAGAAAGATGCCGGTCAGGACAGTGTTAATTAGCGAAATCGTAATTTGTGCGCCCATCACGGTGGAAAAGCTGCGATAGAAGTCTCGGAACCGGAGGCCGATTTCTTCGGTGCAAGCAACGTAGAGATTATTCCTGGGTCCATCCGCGCTAGACTGAGGTGTGAAGCCGCCTCCAAAGAATAGGCTGGCCGCGATCACGATCCCGAGGATGCTCAAGATGAGGGTGGTGAATGTGTGACCGGCAAAATGGGCCACGCTCTCCAAGTAATGAGCCTCTTGTTTAAGTTGTTCGACGACCGCGTCCCGCAGGCTGTCAAAATCCGTAAATGGTAATTCGATTTGGCGCTTCTGGGCCCACGCGCTGGCGGAAGGAATGGAAGTGTCGGCAACTTCGGGCAATGCCAGAATCGCCGCGCGGGTGAAATACACCGCGGCCGAGGCAATTCCTAATACCAGGACAATGAACAAGACAAGCGCTAGCCACTTTATTTTCGTCAGCCGATAAAGCTGGCGAAGGGCGAAATACGAAAACAACAAGACCAGGAGCGGCGGTCCAAGTTGGAAAATTCCCGCTAGTAAAATGGTGGCCGCCAGCACGCCGTAGGAAATTCGAGTGGGCGTCACGGAATCGAACTATCGCTGATTTGCCTAACGAGTTTCGACCAGCTCTGGCTTCGGATTAACTGGCGGCGCAGTCTTGTCGCGCTTCAAAACGAGATAGAGGAACCAGACAATGAAGCAGTTTGCCAGCAGGAGAACCAACGGGACGACAATGGGATGATGTGCCAACAAACGATGCCAGACATGTCTGATTTCCAGGGGAATCAACGCCCCGGTTGCGAAGATCATCAAAAATTCGGCCCAACGTTTTTCCATGTAGACACCGGTGCCTTCGGTCAGGAGCACGGCAGAATAAAAGAGCGAGAGAAAACCGGTCGCACGTAAGGCGCCGCCGCCAGTGACGATTTCCTGTAACTTGTTTAACAGGTAAACGACGGCCTTGGTGTGATGAAGCAGGAGTTGGTCTTCCGTCCAATCGGAAATCTGATCGAGCCAGGCCGGCCGGCCATTCAGAAATAAAAGGGAAAAACCGAGCCCAAAAAGGAGGACGCCTTTGAAAATCTTGAACAGAGCGATCAGCTTGAGATAACGATGCCGACGCGGTTCCTGCAAAATTGCAGGGACGCGCGCGGGATCATTCATCCGGTCACTCTTCGCCGAACTCTTTCACTCTGCAATGACAGGATTAGCCCTACAGCAGATTTCCAGTTTGTTCCCGTCCGGATCCTCAAAGAAGAACGCGTAATATCCGGGGGTGTAGTCAGCGCAAATCTCCGGCCCTTCCAGGTTCCCGCCTCCGGCTTTTCGCACCAGCTGGGCGATCTCGTCCACTTTTTCCCGGGTGTCGGCCCAAAAGGCAATCCGGCTCTCGTTGGGGCGATGATTCCTATCTTCGGTTAAGCCGAAAAATTCCGACGGTTTATCGCCGCCGGCGGAATAAAACGTGTGGTAAGTGAGGCCGCTTGTCCCAGCGGGGGGCGGTTCGTGTTTTGCGTGAACAAATCCGAGCTGCGGGAGAAACTTCGCGTAAAATTTGATTCCAGCGTCCATGTTTTTGACGCGCAAATCGATGTGATCGAACAATCGTTTTTTCATCATTTTGATTTTCGATTCTCGCGTCGAATCATCAACTTTAATCCCGACCAGGTATCGTCAACCGCGCAAACTTTGATGTCGACGAACCCGATGGGCAGGGCGACGGCGCGAATCACGTCTTCGGTGACGTCCGTTACTACCCCGGATGATTTCTTCGGCCAGGAAACCCATACCGCCGCGTCATCTGCGATTTTCCGGCGGAGCCCTTGCAACAGCGTCTGCAAAACACGTCGTTCTTTTACGAAGGCGTGGATGAATTTGGTATTTCCGACCGGACGAGTTGCGAAATTCACTCCGCTTGGAATTTGGCCGAGCAGCTTGCGGTAATTTTCGGGTGGGTCGATCGCGACCACGATTGTTCCTGGTTTGATTCCGAGTTTTTGGGGAAGCGGTGTTCCGGAATAGCCAGCCATAACAAAATAACTAGCGAATAGTTGGCCTTTGGAAAAGCAACTTGAACAAAATCCTGGAACTCGGAAACTAAATATACTACTATAGTTTCCAGAGTGATAATGGCACAGATGCTGCCGGGCAAGACTCCAAAATGAAGCGTGGTGATAAACCCCAGAGAATCAGGCGCGATTCCACCCGGCAACGGATTGTGAACGCGGCCCGCGATCATTTTTTCAGTCACGGATTCCGAAGCGTGACGATGGATGACCTGGCCAACGAATTGGGCATCAGCAAAAAAACTTTGTACGCGCACTTTCCCGGCAAGTTCGATCTCCTGGAGGCCGTGCTGTCGGACAAATTCACCGCCGTCGACGCGACGCTAAAGGAAATTATGGGTGCGCACCCGCGTGATTTCCCGGCGACTTTGCATGAACTATTGGCTGGGACGCAACGCGAATTGGACGAGATTAAGCCGCCCTTCGTGCGCGACATGCGCCAAAAAGCTCCGCATGTTTTCAAAGTTATCGAACGCCGGCGAGCAGCGCTGATCCAACGCCATTTCGGCAAACTCTTCTTTGGAGGCCAACGCGCAGGAATGGTCCGCAGAGACGTTCCGGCCAAACTGATGATCGAAATTTTGTTGGCGATCGTTCAATCGGTTCTGACTTTGGAGAAGATGGAAGAACTCGGGATGATGCCGAAGGAAGGTTTCGCCGGAATTCTCAAAATAGTTCTCGAGGGCGCCCTTACATCGAAAGGACGAAAGGCATGACCATGCCACCAATTAATTTCATTCCTCGTGGTGCCTGCGTGGCGGTGGGTTTGCTGTTGGTTTGTCTTTTTGTCGGATGCAACAGTCGCAAGAATGCGGTTTCCGGAACGATCGAAGTGGACGAGGCGCATGTTGGACCGCGCTCCGGCGGGCGGGTTGAGAAAGTTTTTGCGCAGGAAGGCGATCGTTTACATGAAGGTCAACTAATCGCTCAGTTGGCGGCGCCGGAGCTTCGGGCGCGTCGCGATGTTGCTGCGGCCCAGATCGACACGGCGATTCACAATGCCGACGCCCAGGCGGCGCAGTTGGATTTCTTGCGGTCGAACGCAAAACGCGAAGTAGACTTGCTCCAGCGGAAAGTTGTTTCGCCGAACGAAGCGCAGCAGGCGGACAGCGCCGCTCGAGCGCAGGAAAAAAATGTGGAAGCCGCCCGGATGCAAGTGGTCCAGATGCGCGCCCAGCTCGCCGATATCGACGCTCAATTGGCGGAAATGCAGGTGGTCGCTCCGATCGATTGCGTGCTTGAGGTGCTGAATGTGAAGGTTGGCGACATTTTGGTGCCGCCGTTTAATCAGGAAGCCGCAACATTGCTGCTAACCAATCATCTTTGGGTGCGAGTTTATGTTCCGGAAACTTGGTTGGGCAAAATCAAACTCGGAGATCAGGTTCGCGTTCGGGTCGACTCGTTTCCGAGCACAGATTTCCCCGGCCAAGTCGAACAAATAAGTCGCCAGGCCGAGTTCACCCCGCGCAACGTGCAAACCGTCGAAGATCGAATCAGACAGGTCTTCGGCGTAAAGATCCGTTTGCCCAATGACGACGATCGTCTTCGCGCCGGAATGGCGGCAGACGTCTATTTTGCCAATGCGCCATGAGCGGTGAAGCGATGATCGAGTGCGAAGGCTTGACTAGGCGCTTCGGTAATTTCACCGCGGTCGATCACGTTTCGTTTAGCGTCGGAAAAGGATCGATCTTTGGTTTTCTTGGCCCCAATGGCTCCGGCAAATCGACGGTGATCCGGATGCTTTGTGGAATCCTGGAGCCAACAGAGGGCACCGCACGCATCGACGGTCACGATGTCGTTCGCGACGCCGACTCGATCAAGGGCATCATCGGTTACATGTCGCAAAAGTTTTCGCTCTACGACGAGCTGACCGTGAATGAGAACCTGATTTTCGCCGGAAAACTTTACGGCCTCAGCGGACGTCGTTTGGAAAAACGGCGCGACGAAATGATCGCGATCACGCACTTGGATCCATACCTCGATCGGCGCGCGGCCCTTCTTTCCGGTGGTTGGCGGCAGCGTCTGGCGATGGCGTGCTCGCTCATGCATCAGCCAACTGTGCTTTTTCTCGACGAACCGACCGCCGGAATCGATCCGGTCGCGCGTCGCGAACTTTGGGATCTTTTGTTCGAATTCGCGGCTAAAGGGATGACCCTTTTCGTCACCACTCATTACATGGACGAAGCCGAGCGCTGCGATCACGTCGGCTACATATACATGTCGAAGTTGATCGTGTGCGGAGAGCCCGATGAATTGAAACGGCTGCCGGAAGTGAGTCCATCCGGAACGCGTCGGCTCGATGTTATTTGCGATCACGTCACGACCGCGCTCCAAGCGATGCGCGAAATGAAAGGGGTTCGCAGCGCGACCGTGTTCGGGCAATCGATGCACCTGTTGGTCGATGAAAATGTTCGCCGAGCGGAGATTGAAGAGAAACTGAAGAGCGTTGGAATCAGTCAGACCGAGATCCACGAGATAGGGCCGTCGCTTGAAGATGTCTTCGTGACGTTGAGCGCGAAATACGCTGACGATGTGCAGAAGGAGGAAGCCGCATGAAACACTCCCTGTTTCGCGGACTTGGCGCCATTCTGTTCAAAGAGTTCATTGTCGTCTGGCGCGATCCGTTGACGCTGTTCTTTATGTTTTTCCCGCCACTGGTGGAAATGGTCGCGTTCGGTTACGCCCTTGATACCGACGTCAAACATATGTCGATGCTGATCTACAACGAAGATCGTACGGTGGAGAGTCGGCAATTCATCGACCGATTCGTAAACACGGAAACGTTTCGGGTGGTAGGCGAAGTCCACAGCATCGAAGAAATGTCGAGCCGCATTCGAAAAGGCGACGCCTATGTCGGGCTGCAAATTCCGCCGAAATTCACCCAGAACATCCGGGCCGGATATTCGTCTCAAGTGCAACTTCTGGTTGACGGGTCGAATTCAACGACCGCGCTTGCGGCGCTCAATACCGCGCTTTCAGTTGCGCTTACTCAGTCGGTCGAATCTCTCCTTGCCCAAACCGGGCGGCACGATGTGCCGATCGATATTCGGCCGCAAATGCTTTACAACCCGTCGATGAAAAGCCCGAACTTTTATGTTCCAGGTGTCATCGGGGTTGTGCTCCAGATCGGCACCGTCTTCGCCACGGCAATGGCGGTGGTGCGCGAACGCGAAAAAGGAACGCTCGAAACGTTGCTGGTCAGTCCGCTTAGCAGCTGGGGACTAATGCTCGGCAAACTAATTCCGTATCTCTGCATCGGGATGACCATGGCGATGTTCCTTTTTGTCATCATGCGATTTCTGTTTCACGTTCCGATCAGCGGGAGCGTGTTATCGATGCTCTTCACGACCCTCGTTTACGTATTCGCGTTGTTGAGCCTCGGTCTGCTGGTCGCGACCAAGGCCGAGAACCAAATGCAGGCGTTGCAAATGTCGATGACGTTCATGTTGCCGAGCGTTTTCTTTTCCGGCTTTGTTTTTCCGCGGGAAACGATGCCGTGGATTTTCTATGCGGTCGGCACAATCCTTCCGACCACTTATTTTATTTCTCTGATGCGAGCAATCATTCTCCGTGGCGCTAATTTCTTCGAATACTGGCCGAACCTGCTCATCCTTATGATCATGTCGGTTGTGCTGTTCGCTCTTTGCGCGCTGCTATTCCGGAAAAAACTTGCCTGATTGATGGCTCTACTCAGCCAGTGATCGAGTCGCTGACCAGATAACGCCGCACTACAAGCGACCAGGTTAGAAGGATGATCAATTGATACCAGGCGAAGAAGCGATCGTACCCGCGCCGGCGCACAATTAATCCCGCTGCTGCGAGAAGTGCGAATTGACCGACAAAAGGCAGGTACCACGCTGGATCGAATAGTCCGCTCCTCAGGGCCGTCTGGATGATGTCCATTACGCAAAAGGCAATGAACGCGGAGTAATAGCCGCTCCGATTTCCTTCAAACCGGTTACGACGTTCTTCTTCCGCCGACAAATCAGGCGGATACAAAAACGTGGTCAGCAGGTAGAGCGTGATGGTCCAGACGATCAGCACGAGAAATTTGTCAAAACTCCAAACGACATTCGTGTTCCACTTGAACGCGACCCACCAGTTCAACGACAGCACCAGCAACGTGGCAAGCGTTAGGACGATGTGTACCTCGTCCATCGGCGTTTGTTTACGCCGGTAAAACGCGCGGCCGGCCCCGGCCAGAAGATTGGTTACGCCCAAGCCGATCACGATCGACATCAGGATCGAGATAAACTCGAAGCTGCTCATTGAATTGAGCGAGCTTTGGTTCTCCATGACGCGCGATTTTGGGGGAGCGCGCTCGGAGATTCAACTATCTAGTCGGTTGAGTCTTTGAGCATCTGCCTGAGCTGATCGCGCAGGTCGGTCGAATGTTTGTGGCCGTGTGCCGAAACCGCATGCTCGACTGCGACATCGAGCACCTCCTGTTCAGTGCCGGAAATTCTCAGGCTGCAATTGTTTTCGCTCGGATAATCGCGGCAATCGATCGATTTTCGTTGTGCCATGACGATTAGCTCTTCTTCAGGTCGGCCAGGTCTTTCAGCACTTGCTCGCTGTGCTCGGCTGGTTTCACACCGGTGTAAACCTTGGCGATCTTGCCATCCGGATTGATCAGGAACGTATTCCGCGCGGCCATGGTGGTGCCTTTGTAATCCATGGTCGATCCGTATTGCGCTGAGACTTTTCCGCCCGGGTCGGCCAGCAACTTGAAAGTTAGCCCTTCCTTGGTGCAAAACTCTTTATGCGAATCGGCGCTGTCCACGCTGACGCCAAGGATCACCGCGCCAGTCTTGTCATATTGCGCCAGGTCACGCTGAAAATTATGCGCCTCCATCGTGCAACCGCTGGTCATGTCTTTCGGATAGAAATAGAGAACGATCCATTTGCCTTTGAAATCTTTGAGACTGACTTGCGACCCATCACTCGTCGCTAGGCTAAACTCCGGGGCAGCAGTTCCGGCCGTGGGTTGAGTTGGCGTATCCGCGCCTTGCATGAGTCCGAGTGTAGCGAAGCTGACCAGTGCTAACAGCAGTGATTTTTTCATGATTGGTTCTTTTGGTTGAGACCAGAAAGTTATGCCCGAACGCTTCAAAATCAAAATGACCAACTAATTGGAAATGAATCGTGCGGCGTGGTCGTACCCTAACCGGAGCGCAAAGAATCGGCTTATTTGAGCGTGGTGTTGATTTTATCGATCAACCGTTTCCAGCCGACGCGTTCTTCTTCCGACAGATCGGACGCGGTGTGATCCTTTGACCACCGGAGAAATGCTTTGGCCAGTCGATATTTTGAAAAATCGTGGCCGATTTCCTTTTCGAAAACTTCAACAATCGACGATTCGGGTTGCGCGGCCGCCGCATGGGCGATGTCCCAGCCGAACCGATTCTTGCCGACACGCAAAAGCGTCTCGCGCAGCAAATCTTCCACTCGCGGAGAGCGCACGCCGTTGCGCGCGTCTTTACTGCGCAGGATCGCCTTGTTGCCGAGAGCGCGCACCAGATCGTCTTGATGCGTCCCGCGCTCGCCATTGGTGTCGGAATCGAGAAGCGCGGCCACTTTCAATTTTTTCGCGTGCAGAATTGTCGCGAAGTAGGCCACTTTGGCGGCCCCATTGGTCGGCATCAGCTCAATTCGCTGGTTGAGATCAGCAATGCCAGCGTCGCGCATCAGTTGCGCGACCGCTTCGATGTACCAAAAATCGGTTAGGCTTTCGAGCAATAGGTTTCGCTGCTGCGAAAACAAACTCTGGGCCAGATCGTAACCGAGCGATTCCTGCAACGGCAAGAGCGCTGCCGGATCCTCGGCGGTCGCGTTGGTGCGCACTTTTGTGCCGACGGTGCGATCGATCATTTCCACCACGCGGACCCGATTTAATTCGTCCGGCCCGACCAGGAACGGCGAGTGGGTGGTGTAAAGCAACTGGTTCGATGCCGCCAGGCGCGAGATGGTTGACCGAAACTCCTGCTGTTTGAGGGCGTGCAGGCTGAGGCCCGGTTCATCCAGAAGCAGGATCGCGTTTTTGTGTTTTTCCCCGGCTTCGGCGAAGAAGACGATAAAAAACGCAACCAGCCATTGAAAACCTTCCGAGCGTTGATCGAGTTCGATTTCGACTCCGAGATCGTCTTCGACCACGACTTTTAGGTATTGGCCATCGGCCACAATGCGCAGCCGCTCCGCTTCGGCCCGCTTCGCATCCGGTTTCCACACGCTGCGTAATTCGTCGCTTAACCGAACGCTGGCGGCATTGAGTTGATAAGCGCGCCGGTCGAGTTGGTCGCGATAATGTCGCCAACCGTCAATATCTCCCGGTTTTGGCTCTTCCGCTTTGCCTAGGTTCGACAACTCCCGTGCGCTGAATCCGAGCAGACGCAAGAGGCATTGATTGCCATAGTCGTAGGAATCATCGTCCAGAGCGTTGGTTTCCAGGCGTTGGGCGAGGTGCTCGAGATGAATCAGCGGCCGCACTTTAAAATAATCACGGAACCGAACGAACACCGGCAGACGTGAATGCAACGCCCTTAACGCAACAAGCCGGCGATCTTCGAAGGTGACGGCATCCATTAATTCGTCGTAGCGCTTCTCTTCCACTTCGTTGCCTTCTTGGATGAGCAGAAGGATTTTTTCGAGCGCCTTTCTCAGAGCAGATGCGCGCTCGCCTTTAATCTCGTCCGCATCGTCCCAGCCTTTCGTTGTCGCGGCCAAACCTTCGCTGGGAGTCTTGGCCGGCGGAAGTCCATCGGATCCAAGCGGAACGCGCGAATCGACGTAGGTAAACAAGCGAATGAGATCCTTCTTGAGATCGCCAAATTTTTTTGGCGACGCTCCACCGTCCAGCATGTGCCACGCGCTGTTGTCGACCCGGCGGCCGTAAATGTAACGGCATTCGCGAAATTCAGCTGGAATTGCTTCTTTGTCGGTCGCTTCCAGTTCAAAATGCGCCTCTACGATAGTGGTTTCTTCGAGACGAACTTTTCCGCTTACGACGTCGTTGAATTCGGCGCGCGGATAATCGCGCAGCGCATCGAAAGTGCGGACGCCGCCCGGAGGATTGATCCGTTGCAATGCAGTCAAGAGCGCGCTTTTGCCCGCCTCGTTAGGCCCGACCAAAATCGTTTTTTCCGTTTCGATATCGAACAGACCCGTATCGCGAATACTGCGATACTTTTTTACCCGCGCTTTTTTTAATCGCATCGATGCACCTCCGGTGAGTGGAGAATATTTTTAAAAAAACCGGCAATCGATTACGATAAAATTCCAAAAAACCTTATTCACCGTTTCACACATGTTGTTCACAAATTCACAGGTTGCCGAACGACTGCCGCACATCTGGACGATTGGGCATTCGACACGCAAGATCGACGATTTCATTTCGCTGTTGAAAGAAAATGGAATCAAGGTCGTTGCCGACGTGCGGATGTTTCCGGGTTCGCGCCGTTATCCGCAGTTCGGTCGGGAAGCGTTGGCGAAATCACTCAGCGAGCACGGCATTGGTTACGAACATTTTTCGGAACTTGGCGGCCGGCGAAAGGCAAAACCGGATTCAAAAAATACTGCGTGGCGAAATGAATCGTTCCGCGGTTACGCCGATTACATGGAGACTGAGGAGTTTGGGAAAGGAATCGCGCGATTGATCGAGCTCGCCGAAAAAGTCGGACCTGTCGCGATCATGTGCGCCGAAGCAGTCTGGTGGCGATGTCACCGCTCTCTAATTTCGGATTACCTCAAAGCGCGCGGCGTCGAAGTGCTGCACATTTTCGATCACAACAAAGTCGAGCCGCATCCGTTCACATCGGCGGCGAGGATCGTGAACGGGGAACTCAGCTACGCAGAACTTTTGTAGTCACGGCGCTCAGCGGGTAGGGGCAATTGACTCCAATCGCCCGAGCCGGACTGGAATTTGCGGGCGGTTCGGTGAACCGCCCCCACCTTACCGCGGGTCGGTCACCCGGCCGATGAACAAACACGCGCCGCTCGGCACGTGCTGGATCGCGTAGAGAAACGGGCGATCGACTTTGACGTGAATTGGTTCCTTCGGTTTTTCGAGCCGCCTAGTAAATTCCATCATCACAACCGCTGTGGCCGCCGCGGCTTCGGTTCCTTTCTCGTCTACCGCAATAAACGTTTTGTGAAAGACGTTCGAGATCGCGAGATATTTGTCCGGCCGGCGCGGCGACATCTTATCGAAATTCGCGCTGTTTTGGGGATCGTCGAACGCGGTTTTCATTCCGAGCGCTTCCAGATTGCCCTTCAGCGCGATGGTTGGGGGCTCGATCCTACATTTCGGCAATTCAAGATCGACATCCTGCACCTGCAACTTCGCGCATTGCATTAAAACATCGGCGCTAAGTTTTGATTCCACGATCGCCAGGCCATTTACTTCGTTCGGAAGCAAGACCAGAAATTGCAATTCACTTCCGGAGTAAGGGACGCTCACTGCTGTAAAACCATCCCGCTTCTCGTAACCGAACGTTTTCCGATTATTCATCGTTGGAACGTCGACCGGCACG
>DATINV010000022.1:0-5151 GCA_035473775.1 Chthoniobacterales bacterium | reverse complement strand
CGTCCAATGCGCTTCGCACGCAGGATCGAGATCGCGCGCTTCGAGTCACGCCCGGACACAATCGCAACCATGCCGATACCCATGTTGAACACCTGAAACATTTCTCTTCGGTCGATCTTTCCATTGGTCTGAAGCATTTGGTAGATTTGCGGGACGCGCCACGATTTGGTGTCGATCACCGCGTCGCAATTCTTTGGCAGCACCCGAGGCAAATTATCGACTAATCCGCCGCCGGTGATGTGGGCGAGTCCTTTGATCATTCCTGACGGCACTTTCGCGAGCAGCGGTTGGTAATTCTTGTGCACGCGCAAGAGTTCTTTGCTAATTGTGCGCGGAGTTAATCGCATCTTTTTGAACAAAATCTTTCGCGCGAGCGAGTAGCCGTTGGTATGCAGGCCGTTGGACGGAAGGCCGAGAAGGACGTCGCCAGGCCGGATTTTCCGGCCATCAATCATTTTCGCGCGGTCAACCACCCCGACGATGCAACCGGCCAGATCGTACTCGCCTTTGTGATATATCCCCGGCATTTGGGCGGTTTCGCCGCCGATCAATGCGCACTTCGCCGCGCGACAGGCACCCGAGAAACCGCGAAGGAGTTGATCAAACACCCGCGGCTCGAGTTTTTCGCAACCGATGTAGTCGAGAAAGAACAACGGCCGCGCGCCGAGGACTGCAATATCGTTGACGCAATGGTTAACCAAATCGGCGCCGACGGTGTCGTGTTTGTTGAGCGCGAATGCGATTTTCAATTTCGTGCCGACGCCGTCTATGCTCGCGACCAAAACCGGATCGCCCATTCCGGGAAAGTTCGCTCGGAACAGGCCGCCAAAGCCACCGACTCTGCCGAGTACTTGCGGCCCATGCGTTTGTTTGACCAGCGATTGAATGCGTCGCTTGAGGCGATTCCCTAAATCAACGTCGACTCCAGCGCGCGCGTAAGCCTTTTTCATCACAGAACCGGGCGATTGAGGTCAATCGCCCCTACCTTCATTTGAGGTCGGTGAACAACGTCGGGTGGCGCTCCTGTTCGACGAGCGCCTTGGCCCGGGCTTCGCGTTTTTCCATGATAAACTTGTCGAGTGCAGGATCGACCGGCAGCGGATAGTCGCCGGTAAAACAGGCGAGGCAGAATTCGTTCATCGGCCGGCCGGTCGCGCGGACCATTCCCTCGACGCTCAAGTAACCCAGGCTGTCGACTCCGAGATATTTCGCGATTTCTTCCATCGACATTTGATTTGCGATCAACTTTTGGGGATCGGGAAAATCGATTCCGTAATGACAAGCGAACCGGTGGGGCGGACAACTCACTCGCATGTGCACTTCTTTCGCGCCGGCTTCGCGCAGGTTTACCACCCGGGCGCGCGCGGTCGTGCCACGGACGATTGAATCGTCGATAACCACGACGCGTTTTCCGGCCACCATCTCCTTGATCAGATTCAGTTTCACTCGGACGTCGAAATCGCGGATGAGCTGACTTGGCTGCAAGAACGTGCGGCCGATGTAGTGATTGCGGACAAATGCGTGCTCGAATGGGATCTTGAGCTGTTCCGCGAAACCGAGCGCGGCATAGTTCCCCGAGTCGGGCACCGGCACCACGATGTCGGCTTCAACTGGAAATTGGCGCGCAAGCTCGCGGCCCATCTCGGTGCGAACTTGGCCTACCGTAACGCCGCCGACTTTGCTGTCCGGCCGGGCAAAGTAAACGTACTCGAACATGCAGAAGGCCGGACGTTGCGGTTGAAATGGAAACTCGGAACGAATTCCATGTTCGTCGATGATCAAAACTTCACCGGGTTTAACATCGCGAACGAACTCGGCGTGAATCAGATCGAAGGCGCAGGTTTCAGAAGCGAGAATGTAAGCGCCGTCCAGTTTGCCAAGTGAGAGCGGGCGCCAGCCGAACGGGTCCCGCACGGCAATCAGCTCGCGCTCGGTCATAATCAAAAGCGAGAACGCACCCTGGATCCGCCGCAACGGCGCAAGCGCGCTGCTCCCGTTATCGAGCGGTTGGGCGAGGAGATGCAAAATGATTTCGGTGTCGGCAGTGGTTTGGAAAATCGAACCTTTGCGCTCGAGCTCGTCGCGCAAAACATCGGCGTTAATCAAATTGCCGTTGTGGGCGATTGCCATCTGGCCGCGAACGCAATCGACCACCAACGGTTGCGCGTTTTTTATAGTGCTGGTGCCGGTCGTCGAGTAGCGAGTGTGGCCGATCGCCCGGCTCCCTTTGAGTTGCTCGAGTTCTGGCTGACCGAACACCTGCGAGACGAGGCCCATTCCTTTGTGAATCAGGAATGAGGTCCCGGGCCCGTTGCTGGTGACAATGCCGGCGCTCTCCTGACCCCGATGCTGGAGTGCGAAAAGTCCGTAGTAGGTCAGCACGGCCGCGTTGGGGTGGCCGAACACGCCGAAAAGGCCGCATTCGTGCTGCGGATAAATCTCCCTCGCGTCGAGGTTTGCGGTGTGCTCTGGAGAAATCACACGAAAACTTCCATCAAATAACGGCGCATTCAATTGCGGATTAAGATTTTATCGCCTGCCAGACAATTGCTTGCATGGTGCTCTCAATCGGCGTCGGGCCGAAGCGCTCGGCGAAGGTTTTTGCCAGGGCGTCGATCAATTTATCCGGATCGACTCCACGTTCGGTCGCTTCGACCCCAACGGGATTGCCACGCACCAGACCAGTCGCGAATTCCTTCGCCGAATTCGCCCGGCAAGGTCTCGTTTCGACAAATGATTGGATATCGGCAAAGCCGGCATTCTGCAAAAGCTCGTGGACGACTTTGGAATCGTTGAGGCTGAATGGGATTTCGTAGAATTTTGGCGGATCGCGGTCGAAAAACGACGCGATCGTCGTGTGCGCGATTTGGGCGAATGGATTGGCGTCGAGTGAATTCCAAACGTTAAACAAAAACAGGCCGCCTTTACGAAGGACGCGATACGATTCCCACATGGCCGCGGGTTTGTCCGGCACGAACATGTAACCGAACTCGCAAACCACCGCGTCGAATGAATTGTCGGGAAAGGGGAGCGCAGAGGCGTCGGCTTGTTGCCAGCAAAGATGTTCCTCGTTTCGAAATTTCCGCTTTGCGAATTCAAACATGTCCGGATTCAAATCAGTCGCGACGATTTCCGTCGAAACCGGTAGCGCATCGCGCAACCGGCGGGTTACGATCCCCGTTCCGCAGGCAATTTCGAGAAGTCGCGCGAGCCTTTTGTTTTTTAACCGGGAGACCAAATCTTCGGCATAAGGCTCGAAGATGACCGGACCGAGGTAGCGATCGTAATTCTCCGGAATAGCTCCCGCAAAGACGACGTTGGGATCGCGCGCCATTACAAACTCGGAATGCCTTCGGCGCAGGAATCACTTTCCACCAGGCGGCGGATCGAATTCCACCAGTCGTCGTAAAGCTGGGCGATCGGCCAGGCGAATTTTTGTTTAGCGGCTTCAATGCGCAATTGATTGCCGCCGACTTGTCCGAGTCGCTGAAATGGAACGCCGGCGTTTTCCAAGACCGAGATCGCTTTCTCGAGATTTTTTGGCGCGACTGAAATGATAATTCGCGACTGCGATTCATTGAACAAGACTGTAGTGGCGTCCGTGCCGGCCGCTTTGTTTGAATTTTCTGCGCCCGACACGGGCGCCTCTACAGTTATCTGCGCTCCGAACCGCTCCTTCGGATTGAAACAGGATTCCGCAACTGCTACCGCGAGCCCGCCTTCGCTGCAATCGTGCGCGCTTTGCACCAGACCGGCGCGAATTAATTCGCGAACTGACTCTTGGATTTTGATTTCATGGGCAAGATCGACCTTCGGCGGCGGCCCGATCTTCTTTCCGTGGCAGACTTTGAGGAACCGTGAGCCGCCCAGCTCGTCGCCGATTTTTCCGATTAGAACGATTTCATCCCCTTCGTTTTTGAACCATTGAGTGATGATGTGCTCCTCCTTTTCGATCAAGCCGACCATGCCAATCGTAGGGGTGGGGTCGACCACGCCGGCGGGGCTCTCATTATAAAGAGAGACATTTCCGCCCGTAACCGGAGTCTCGAAGGCACGGCAGGCTTCGGCCGCGCCTTCCACCGCCTCGCGGAGCTGCCAAAAGTTCTCCGGTTTATAGGGATTACCGAAGTTCAGATTATCGGTGACCGCGAGCGGCTTTGCTCCTGAGCAGGTAAGGTTTCGAGCTGCTTCGGCGACAGCGCTCTTGGCTCCTTCACGCGGATCGAGTGCGCAGTAGAGGGAGTTGCAATCAGTCGTCGCCGCCAAAATCTTGTTGGCGTAACGAACGAAAAACACAGCGGCGTCGGAGCCTGGCTTCACGACCGTGCCGGTCCGTACCGTGTGATCATATTGGCGATAGACCCAGTTTTTCGACGCAATCGTCGGATCACAAAGGAGTCTTCGCATCGCTTCGTGATTGTCGAGCTTCGGCAACCTCGCCGGATCGAAAATGTCTCGGCGTGACGGCGCTTCCACTTCGCGGGAGTAAAGTGGCGCTTCATCGGCCAGCGGCTTCGCCGGAATTTCCGCGGCGACGCTGCCGTTGTTGCGGACGCGCATCATGCCGTCGTCGGTCACGCGACCGATTTCAGCCCATGGCACATCCCATTTATCGAAAATCTCCCGGACAAGCTTTTCTTTACCGCGCTTGGCGATGATCAACATTCGCTCCTGCGATTCACTGAGCAGAGTTTCGTAGGGCGTCATGCCCGGCTCACGCTTTGGAACTTTGGCGAGATCGATTTCGACGCCGCTATCTCCGCGGCTGGCCGTTTCGCAAGTTGAGCAAGTCAGGCCGGCCGCGCCCATGTCTTGAATGCCGGCTACGGCATCACTGGCGAGGAGTTCCAAGCACGCTTCGAGCAAAAGTTTTTCTTTGAATGGATCGCCAACCTGGACGGCGGGACGATCTTCCTTAGATTCTTCGGTCAATTCGCGAGACGCAAAGGCCGCGCCGGCCAAACCGTCACGGCCGGTTTCGGCGCCGACGTAGAAAACCGGATTACCCACTCCACGGGCGGCCCCGCGCGCTAGCTGATCGTGTCGCAGCACCCCGAGACAAAAAACGTTGACCAACGGATTGCCTTCGAAGCTCTCGTCGAAATAAATTTCGCCGCCAATCGTGGGGATGCCGATGCAATTGCCGTAATG
>DATINV010000021.1:0-5239 GCA_035473775.1 Chthoniobacterales bacterium | reverse complement strand
GATCGCTTTCGCCACCAACTCGCTGCTTTGTCGTGCTGCGCTCAAACAGACTTCAATCGATCCGGCAAGCTTCTCTTTCGTTCGTATTTTCTCTGGCGCCGTCGCGCTTTGGATAGTTCTGACGATCCGATCGTCTTTCTTGTCACCTGTCACCCGTCACTCGTCACTGGCCAGTGGGAGCTGGCCCTCCGCCATCGCGCTTTTTGTTTACGCTGCCGGCTTTTCCTTCGCTTACGTCGACCTTTCCGCAGGCATCGGGGCGTTGCTTCTGTTTGGCGCGGTCCAGGCGACGATGATTCTCTGGGGCTTTTACAAAGGCGAGCGATTGGATGTTTTTCAGGCCCTTGGACTCGTGGTCGCATTGGCCGGTCTAATCGTGCTGGTGTTTCCAGGAATAGCCGCGCCACCATTAATCGGTTCGATCTTCATCTTGGCCGCTGGAATTGCCTGGGGCGTTTATTCATTACGCGGCCGGATCGCGGCGGACGCGGTCACGGCCACAACTGGAAATTTCTTAGGCGCAGTACCATTCGCATTGCTGATCAGTCTCATCACGCTGACGAAAATGCGCTTCGACTGGTTAGGCACGCTTTACGCAGTTGCTTCAGGCGCAATTACCTCCGGACTCGGTTACGTGATTTGGTATGCAGCTTTGTCTGGATTGAAGGCAACCAGCGCCGCCACCGTCCAGCTGAGCGTGCCGATATTGACGGCCACCGGCGGAATTCTTTTGCTCCACGAACCAATCACGATCCGTTATCTCATCGCATCGATCGCCGTTCTCGGGGGAATCTTCCTGGTTACCATCGAAAAATCACGGACTAAAGATCAACATTAAAAAGACGGCGAAAAGCAACAAGTGAATGCATCCTTGCAGGATGTTCGTCTTGCCACTTCCGAATGTCACGATGCTCGCAGCCATGGTGAGAATAAGCAGTGGAAGATTCCCGCCTTCGACTCCAAGCGTAACCGGCCGGTGCGTGACAATGCCGATGATTAGCACGGCTGGAATCGTCAAGCCGATTGATGCAAGAACCGAGCCGTGAAGAATGTTTACGGACCGTTGCAAACGATTTCGCGTCGCCGCTTTGATCGCAGCCAAGGCTTCGGGCGAGAGAACCAATGCGGCGATGATTGCGCCCCCGAATGCCTGCGGCGCGCCAAACCGCTCAATGGAATTATCGAGAGGGATCGCAAACTTTTCCGCCAAGACGATGACAACGATCAAATAGAGCAACAGCATCACTGCGTGGAAACCGGTCGAACGCAAATTCACTTTCGAACCGTGAGTGTCTGAGTTGTTCTCATCCACAGCGTCTTTGAAATATCCGCGGTGTCGCCCGGTCTGAATGAAAAGAAAAACGGCGTAGAGGAGGACCGAAACCGTAATAAGAAATATTTCCTGGACGATCGTGAACCGCGGACCGGCCATCGAAGTGGTGAAATTTGGCATTACCAGTTCGAGCACTACCAACGCCATGATCGTGTTCAGATAGGCGCCCGCGCCTTGCAAGTTGTAATTTTGTTCGCGATGACGCAATCCTCCGAGGAGCAAGGAGAATCCTACCAGCCCGTTGAGGGCAATCATTACAACCCCGAACATGGTGTCGCGAGCGAGGGTCGGATTGTTTTCGCCGTGGAGCATGGCGCCTGAGATCATCATGACCTCAATGCTGATCACCGAGAGAGTAAGAATGAGCGTGCCGTAAGGCTCGCCAAATTTAATTGCCAGGCAATCGGCGTGGTGCACGGCCGAGATGGCCGACCAGAGAACGGCCCCGAGCAGGACAACAAAAACCGCGGTCAGCGCCGCCGGGTGCGCCAAATCCTCAAGGACCTTGCTTTCCAACGCCAAAAAAACCGCCGCAACTACGATGCCGATGAAAAGCGGATACTCGACGCGACAAAACGCGGCGAAACCGCGTGACGAATTCGAAGAACTGCCGCTCTTCATCGGCGCGAGCCTACACAAATCCGACTGAATTACGCAACTCGTGCGACATCGCTAAATTCTATCCTCCTTTCCGAATTTTTGCTTTGCTTGGCTGCGACATATGAAACGCCGTCTCTGGATCGATATCTCGAAGGCCCTGGCGATCGCGTTCGTCGTCTATTTTCATTTTTTTCGGACTGTGTTCGAGAATTACGAACCGCCGCCGCCGGACTGGAGCGGGCTAATTGCGGGAACGGTTTCATTTTTGCGGGGCGCATGGTGGGAAATCTCGGGACTTGGATTTCACGCAGTCGGCGCATTCATCATTCTGAGCGGCTGGACGTTGATGGAGTCAACCGCGCGTCATGCGGCGAAAGGCGAGCTGAACTGGAGCGGTTGGTATCGCGCCCGATTCGTCCGGCTCTATCCCATGTATTGGGTGGCGCACATTGTCTATCTCCTTTCACCGTTCGTTGCGAAACTTGAGCCGGTCGACTCGCGAATCATTCTCAGTCTGCTCGGTCTTCGATTCATCAACATTGAGATGAACTTCATGTATCTCAATGCGGCGTGGTGGTACTTTTCGATGTTGATTCAATTTTATCTGATCTTTCCCCTGCTCTTTTGGGCAGCGCGAAAGTTCGGAGCGTGGATTTTCCTGATCGCGGCCTGCGGGCTCGGATTTTTTGTGCGTTACCTTTTCCTCGGACCGTGGCCGCAGAACGGCTTGTGGGTGCTTGGGGGATTTGCGGTTTGCCGTTTGCCTGAATTCGCGCTCGGGATGGCCTTAGCAATGTGGAACGCAAGGTCTGTCGAACGCGCGGAATGGTTTCTCTTGCGTGGACCTGGCTTGATCGCCGGGGTTGTTCTCTATCCTGCGGCCCTCTGGCTTTACGATTACAGCTACGTTTTTGTCGACTTCGCAACAGGCGCGTGTTGCTTTCTGGTGATCGTCGGACTCGCCGGATTTATTTCCCGGTTCGAAGGGCTTGCCAAAATCCTCAGCCTGATTGGCGTTTATTCCTATGGTCTCTATCTCATCCATCAGCCCTACGTGATCTGGCTCGGGCTGCGGATCCGGCCCCAAACAATCCTCATGTTTCTCCTCACCTTCCTGATTGCCCTGGTAATCCTGAGCGCATGGGGAACGGTGTTGGAGAAAGGAACCAACAACCTGGTGAACAAACTCCTCGCGAGAACAAAGCCCGCGGCCAGTTAGCGGTTTGATGACTTAGTGACCCAAGTTCTCAACTCCTCAACGACTCAACTTCTTATGAGTGACGAAATCGAACTCAACGCAGTGGAAGATCACAATGGAATCCTAACTATCCGTGGCGGCGGAAAGCGTCGGGATTGGAACGGCATTCATTATAAACAGGGAATGTCGGCCAAAAATGTCGGCACGAGTAAACTGTCGGCCAACATCGCAACCATTCCCCCCGGGGGCGTTGCTTACGCGCACATTCATGTCGATTTCGAAGTCATCCTTTACATCATTGAAGGAAAAGTCCGCCATGAGTTCGGCGCTGGACTGAAGCAGTCGGTTGAAAATCAAGCCGGCGATTTCATCTACATCAAACCGGGCGTGCCCCATGAAGTGTTCAACATGAGCAAGACGGAACCCGTCGTGGCCTTCGTCGCGCGCTCTTCAGCAGCCGAGTGGGACAACATTATTTCTTACGACCGCAACCAGCCGAATTGAAATCGACAGGCCCGCGAACGATGTTGGTCACATGATCAATCCAACCAAATCCGCGACGAATAGATCCAGCTCGAGTAAGAAACCTGAGCTTCTCCGCAGACGCGACGCTCCACTGGAAACACGCACCGACCTGAAACCGGCCGCAACCCGGGACGTCTCGGCCGCGCTTAACGCGATTCTCGCCGACACGTTTGCGCTCTATGTGAAGACAAAAAATTTCCACTGGCACATGAGCGGACCGCACTTTCGCGATTACCATTTATTGCTCGACGAGCAGGCCGAACAACTTTTTGCGATGACCGATCCGGTGGCGGAGCGCGTCAGAAAAATTGGCGGGCTTACCCTGAGATCGATCGGTCAGATCGCGCGCACTCAACGAGTGCTCGACAACGACGCCGACTATGTCGAGCCGCTGGACATGCTGGCCGAGTTGGCCGACGACAACAAAACGATGGCCGCGCGGCTCCGCCAGGCCCACAACGTCTGCGACAAGCACCGCGATGTTGCGACTGCCAGTCTCATCGAGGTTTGGATCGACGAGACAGAACGACGGACGTGGTTTCTGTTCGAAGCGACGCGACGTAGGAATTGAATGCGGCTGGGCGCGACCCCTTTTTCATAAGAAATTGGGTCTTCGGGCAAGGCGCAAAAAAGGTTGAACAAAATAGTTGACTGGTCAGTCTACATAGGCTAAAAGGTTGATATGCCAAGAGTGAGTGACATGAAGGAGCGCCTGATGGATGCCGCGATGGATCTCATGTGGCGAAGTAGCTACGGCACTACGTCGGTGGACGCGATTTGTGAGCGGGCCGGCGCGAAAAAGGGAAGTTTTTATTATTTCTTCAAGTCGAAGTCAGAGCTCGCGGCCGCGGCCCTTGATGCGGACTGGAACAAGAAGAAGACTGAGATGGATGCGATTTTTTCGCCAACTGTTCCACCACTCGAACGGTTCGACCGTTACTTTGATTTTGTCCACGATCGGCTGTCGGAACTTCAGAAAAATTGCGGCTCCATCCTGGGCTGTCCGTTCGTCAGCGTGGGCAGTGAAGTTAGCACCCAGGATCAAATCGTGCGGGAAACGATCGATCGGATCATGGACCGCAAGCTCAACTACTTCATTTCAGCGGTTCGGGATGCTCAAGCTCAGAGATTAATCGATGCGCCTGATCCGGTCGCAAAAGCCAAGGCATTGTTTTCTTGTTATCAAGGCACGATTGCCCAGGCGCGGATCCAAAATGATATCGAGTTGCTCCGCGAATTCAAGGAAGTGGCCAGGGATGTTTTAGGGGTGAAGCGCGCCCCTGCTGTCGCTTCGTAGTTATTTTTTTGCCAATTTTATAGACGACCAGTCAAGTATAAATCCATCAGAACCGGAAAACACCAACCCTATGAAAACTGATCAACTCCACGAACCAACCAAAACAGTTTTCCTCCAGACGGTCGGAGTCGCTGTCGCCCAGCTTAAGCAGCAGCTCCAACAAGATTACGAGCAAGAGTATCCCGAGTTGCGCGAAGTGATTCATCTCGTTCTCGACGAGGAAGAGTCACGAGCCTGGGACTTAACTGTGTTCCCGCATCTGCTTTTGCCCGATTTGGTTGAAGCA
>DATINV010000020.1:0-2405 GCA_035473775.1 Chthoniobacterales bacterium | reverse complement strand
GATAACGGGTTGTGATTGGTTCGTGGAGCAAAAGAATTCCGCCGGTGGCCGTCAATATAGGCACGCTCAGCTGAACGGTGGCTGCGCTGGTTGCCTTCAATCCAGACAAAGCTGCATACCAAATCACGTAACCGAGTCCGGAGGTAATTGCGCCTGAGGCAACTGCGTAAAGCATGCCTAACCAGTCGAAGGGCATTTTCGTCAGTGTGATGAGACTGATCAGCAATGCGAATGGTACTGCGCGTAAGAAATTTCCAGTTGTGGCCGTGACCGCGTCCGCCGCGATCCGGCCGCGTAATGAATAAACGCCCCAGGCAATTCCAGCGGCCAACATGAAGATCGAACCGATTAATGGTGGCGCGGCTATTCCGGGAAACACCAGCACGATTAGACCGGCCAACGCGACCAACACCCCGAGGGCCTGTAAAACATCCAATCGCTCGCCCTTGTAAAAGCCCCAAAGAATCATCGTCGCCTGGACCGCGCCAAACAGAAGCAACGCCCCGGTGCCTGCGGAAAGGTCGACGTAAGCGAAGGAAAAGCCGGCAGCGTAAACAAAAAGCGCGATGGCGGAGGGCCAGCTCCCACTGGCCAGTGACGAGTAACGGGTGACAGGTGACAAGAAAGACGAACGGATTGTCAGAACTATCCAAAGCGCGACGGCGCCAGAGAAAATACGAACGAAAGTGAAGCTTGCCGGATCGATTGAAGTCTGTTTGAGCGCAGCACGACAAAGCAGCGAGTTGGTGGCGAAAGCGATCATCGCCAGGAGGGCGAGAATAAAGACACGCATGAAGCGAGATGTTACACGTCAGAGGCCGCAAATCGGAGCAGAGAGTTCAAGGTCAGCTTGCCCGCCGCAGCCTTGGCGAAGGCGAGAAGTCAGAAATCACTCTGAGTCGAACTTCGGTTTTGCGGTGGAAACTCTCGTGTAGGTGCCTGCGGCAGTGACATTGAAGCCAAATCCACAGAAAGCGACTTGAGTGACAACTAGTTTCCCGCCGGCGAACTTCAAGGTGATCTTGCAATCATCTTCTGCGTCATCCGGTTTGAAGCTGGCCGTGTTGCCCTCAATCTGTGCGATCCCGCTGCCCTCGCCAGTGTTGGCCGTCGGACCGAAGGCATTGTTGTATTCCCAAACCCCAGAGAATTGGATTTGAAGCTTTTGGCCTCCGAGCGCCCAGATTTTGAATTCGTTTTTCCGATATTTCCAGGTGCCGTTAACTTGCTTCGACGTGGCATTGGTCTGGGCACTGATTGTTAGCGCAGCGGCCAGGAAAAATGTGATCGCAAATAAAATTCGCGGCATATCTAATCCTCAATTGGTTCGAAGCCAGCGAACATGTCAGCTGCCTCTGCCAAGCTGTTAAGCGGGACACAATCGCACAGGGTAAAGAATTTATTCCACATCGCGAGGACGTTCGGGTTCTTGTGTGCGGCATCGATCGCCTCCCGCGATTTCCATTCCGAGACTTCGATGATTGTGTTGTCCCGCGCCCGCATGATCGTCGGCGCGCGATCGGTCACGAGGTTCTCCTTTTTCAAACTCGGCACCCGACTGCGGACTAACTCGAGTAGTTCCTTTTCTTTGCCCGGCTTCGGCCGATACGCCACGATGGCAATCACGCCTTTCATAACATCGACATACAACGAAACGTCTCAGGAAAAGCAAGAAAGCAGATATTTCGCCGAAGAAGGCGCACACATCATAAAATGGAACTCTCGGTGTGCTCTGTGACCTTCGTGATGAATTCTCTGGCTAGTTTTGAGCACAGTTTACGCGAGCACGAGCAGTGATAGGTTGCGATCATGAATCTTCCAACGATCAAGCAGCGGAAACGATTTCGAGCGCCAACAGTGACGCCGCAAGCACTGGCCTGGGACGGCAAGCAACTTTGGATGAGCTCGCGCGACCTCGGTTTGCTTTACAAGGTCCGAGCCGGACCGGCACCAGATAGCGGAGATATGGATAAGCTGGGAATCGTAGACGAAATCGATCCACCAGGAGTTGTTTGGGCGGCGGTGGCCACGAATGGCGCAATGCATGTCACAATCGGCAAGGGAACGAACGACGATCGTTACGTTTATCGTTACGACGGCGGCATTGGTTTCTCGAAATTGTTCGCTTGTCCCGATCTGGCTGGCTCATATCTAAGCTACGACGGCGAAAACCTTTATCTGAGCCAATGGTATGAACAACGGATCCTGAAGATGGACAAGAGCGGAAATATTGCCGGACAGATCGACGCCGGCGCGGAAATCTGCGGTCACGTCTTCGCTAACGGAGCGCTTTATGTATTGCGTGGAACTGAGAACGTCCCGAGACCGCCATACGCGGGAGGGAAACCGACTCCGGAGCGATTCAAAGCGGGAGCAAAGGAAGGCGAAGAACAGTGGTGGATCGC
>DATINV010000019.1:0-10186 GCA_035473775.1 Chthoniobacterales bacterium | reverse complement strand
CCTGCCGCTTCGCTGCTTCCTCTCCCGGTGGGAGAGGAGTGAGGTGAGGGTCATTTTCGTATTTCGCCTTTGAAAATTTCGAGCGCTTCTCGGATAAGCGGA
The DNA here is from genome assembly GCA_035473775.1 of Chthoniobacterales bacterium. Taxonomy (GTDB): domain Bacteria; phylum Verrucomicrobiota; class Verrucomicrobiia; order Chthoniobacterales; family UBA10450; genus AV40. Next base: position 10,084 of record DATINV010000019.1, on the reverse strand, counting down.
TTGTCCGCGTAGTTCTCTGAAGCGCCTTGCTTGCCTGGCAAATCGTCTCTAACCGTTAACTTCAAACTCCAATCCTTGCCGCTCACGTCCAGCAGAAGCGACTCGATCAATTTGCGATTTGTTGTCGTACCTAAAATATCCATCGGGGATTTTTGGTCTGGCGAAAATCCAAGAATGAAATGGCGACCCTCGCTTGGCAAAACATGCGCAACTGCTGCCGAATTTCGAACAAATGCTTTGGTGGACGGAATTTTAGCGAAGGCAGTTTCCCAGATTTTGTTGACGTCGGTTTCACCGTTCGCCGCTTCGGCGACCCGTAATGTTGTCGAGGCGGCCGCTTGTCCTGTGCCTGCCGAACGGGTGCCGGCCGGTTTCATGGGCGAAGGTGCGACCGACACGGCCGCCTCGACACCTTTCCCCGGTGCAGGCGAGACGCCTGCCGCCACAGAAGGATGTCTGATCTCAGCGCCTAACGTTTTTTTTTCCGCGCTCGGTGTCGCTTTGCCATCGCGCAGTTCACCCAGCCTCTCGATCACTTCATCGAGCGTCGCCTGGCCCAGGCTTTGAATCGCTTTAATGATAGCCACTTCGAAATGTAATTTCTTGTTTGGCGCCCACTTCATTCGTCCTTCGGCCAGCGCGAATTGGTCGATTAACTCCAACAAGCGTTCGTTTTCGATCAAATTAGACTGGGCCGCGAGCGCCTTTTGCAAGTCAGGATCGGCATCTTCCTTGAGCGCTTCCGGTTTAGCTTTGAAAACGAGCAGGTCGCGCAAATACGAAATCAAGTCCGACATCAGCCGCATCATGTCTTTGCCGGCTTCAGATTGCTCATAGAGAACGTCGAGAGCCGCCGCAGTCTCGCCGCTAAAGATTTTGCCGGTCAGATCAACCACGCTTTGTTCGCTGGTAAATCCAAATACGTTCAGCACATCGCCCTCGGAAATTTTTTCGCCGCAAAACGCCACTAACTGATCGAGCATGGATTCGGCGTCACGCATTCCACCCTCGGCACCACGGGCAATTGCATGGGCCGCCGCGGGTTCAAGCGTGATCTTCTCCTTCTTGGCGATGAACTGAAGATGGTCGGCTATCAGTTTCGCCGGGATCCGATGAAGATCGAAGCGTTGGCAGCGACTCACGATCGTCGGCAGGACTTTTTGCGGTTCGGTCGTCGCGAAAATGAATTTCACGTGCGGCGGCGGTTCTTCCAGCGTCTTGAGCAGCGCGTTAAACGCTGCTGTGGTCAGCATGTGGACTTCGTCGATGATATAAATTTTGAATCGCGATTTCGATGGAGCGTAGCGGACGTTATCGCGAAGCTCACGCACCTGTTCGACGCCGTTATTGCTCGCGCCGTCGATCTCCAGAACATCGAGTGAATTGCCGCCGGCAATTTCCTTGCAGTTGTCGCAGGTATTGTCCGGATTAATGGTCGGCCCTTTCACACAGTTAAGCGCTTTGGCTAAAATTCTCGCGGTCGACGTCTTTCCAATCCCCCGCGGCCCGACAAAGAGATAGGCGTGGGCGAGCCGATTCTGGGTGACCGCGTTTTTGAGTGTGCGCGAGACGTGGGCCTGCCCGACAAGATCGTCAAACGTCTGCGGTCGATATTTGCGGGCGAAGACCTCGTAACTCACGCGCACAATCTAAATGCGTTGCGTCGCCGACGAAAATAGAAAAGCATCGCATCGACGAAATAGCCCAGCGCGTTAGCGCTGGAAATCGCGTTCGGCATCGGCCCCAAGTGCCACGGGGACGGCAGAAGCTTTCTATCGTCCCTAGCGGGACTTGATCGACGTTTATCATTGAAAACCCAGCGTTAAAACGCTGGGCTACTCTCAAAAGACTGCCTCATCCAAATTCGTGAATGCAACATTGAGACCGTCGCGATTCTCTATCGGTGAGCTTGTCGTCCTCGCTTTAGCCCTGGTGAAGGTGACTTTTCATATACTAACAGCCCACCGCTACGGCATTTTTCGCGACGAACTTTATTACCTCGCGTGCGGCGAGCACCTTGACTGGGGATACGTCGATCAACCCCCGCTAATCGCCTTCGTCGCCTGGATTGGGCGACATCTTTTTGGTGATTGGCTTGTCGGGTTGCGATTGATCCCGGCAATCGCGGGCGGGGCGACGGTTTGGCTAACGGGGAAACTCGTGCGCGAATTCGGGGGCGGTTCGTTCGCGCAAATTCTAGCCGCACTGGCAGTGGTTTGTGTTCCGATTTATCTCATCCTTCACCACTGGCTCACCATGAACGCGTTCGAGCCGTTGCTCTGGATGGCATGCATTTGGTGCATCGTTCGCGCGATCGTTCAAAACGAAGCGCGCTATTGGATTTGGTTTGGCCTGTGGGTGGGAATTGCGATGGAAACCAAATACACGATCGCATTCTTTGTTATTGCGCTGGTGATTGCACTTTTGCTCACTCGCGAGCGCCGCTTTCTTATCACCAAAGAATTCTGGATCGGTGCTGTGGTCGCATCCCTGATTTTTCTGCCGAACTTAATCTGGTTGATTCGTCACGATTTTCCGTTCCTCGAGTTGATGAGCAACATCCGCCAGACTCATCGCGATGTAGTTCGCGGGCCCGTTGCGTTCATTCTCGATCAGACGCAAATCATGAACCCGATCCTGTTCCCGCTTTGGTTCGGCGGTTTGGTCTGGCTGTTTATCAACCGACGGTTTCACGTCTTTGGAATCGTTTACGTTGTCTTGCTGACGATGTTTATTTTGCTACGCGGGAAAAATTACTACCTCAGTCCGATTTACCCGTTGCTGTTTGCCGCGGGCGCGGTTGCTTTCGAACAAATCACGACGGCGCGCTTCAAGTGGAGTCGCACTGTTTATGCGCTGCTAGCAGTGGGGTCGATTGTCGTGCTGGCGCCAACGGTTTCGCCGATTCTTTCGCCGGAGGGCGCGATCGCGTATCAGAAGAGGCTCGGGATTGAGCCGCCAAAGGCGGAAAACCAGCGCACCGGGCCGCTCCCGCAATATTTTGCCGACGAATTCGGTTGGAGGCAAATGGCCGAGGAAACGGCCCGCGTTTACAAATCACTTTCGCCTCAAGAACAGGCGCGCACGGCGATTTTTGCGAACAATTACGGTGAGGCGGGCGCGATCGATTTCTTTGGGCCGCGGCTCGGTTTGCCGAAATCGATCTGCAATCATCAAAGCTACTGGCTTTGGGGGCCGCGCCATTACGACGGTGGCACCGTGGTTGTTCTCGGAAGCGATGGAACCGGCGATCGCGAACATTTTCAAAGCGTCGAATCAGCTGGCCGCGTCGAACATCCGTACTCGCGACGGGACGAGCATTTCGATATTTTCCTGTGCCGCGGTTTCACCGGCGACTTGGGCCAGTATTGGCCGCAAACGAAGAATTACCACTGATGAAAAAACCGACATTTTCGCTATTGTTCCTGCTCTTACTCTTGTCGAAACCTGCAACCGCGCAGCCACCACCGTCGCTACAAGATCCGTTTCTCGACAATTTCGTCGGCGATTGGAAGGTCGAACGCAAAATTCGCAACAAGCGTGTGGTGGAATCGAGTGTTCGTTGCGAATGGGTCCTGAACCACCAATTCATTGAATTTCACTACGGCGCGGCTGACGCCAAGCCCGAATACGAAGCGTTCGTTTTCATCGGTTTCGACATCTCGGCCAAGAATTATGTTTGCCACTGGGTGGACGTTTTTGGCGCAACCTATTCTGCAATCGGTAACGGAAAAGTCGACCCACCTTTGCCGAAAGGCGCCGGCGCGGCAGGTGACACATGGCGTAGCATTGAATTTCGATTCCTCCCGAAGGACGGTGATCTCACGAATAAATTCACGTTCGATCCGCAAACGAAAACGTGGGCGTCGTTAATTCGCCAAACCGAAAGAGGAGAGTGGATAACGTTCGCTGAAGAGAAATGGACAAAGAAATGAAGCGTTCACTCTTGCTTTTACTTTTGCTCGTGGAAACACACGCGTTCGCGCGACAACCCGTGCAATTGCCACCGCGATCAACGACCGCTCAAAAATCAATTCGCGCGCGGGATCTCGGAGTTCCGTTTGAGGGCACGCCCGGTGTGCTGAACGCGATCACCGACGTCGCCGGCGTCGAGGTTGGCTATACGACCGTGGTTAGCGGCGAAGGAAAACTCGTTGTTGGCAAAGGGCCCGTGCGCACCGGCGTCACCGCGATCATTCCGCGCGGTCACGATTCGTTAAACGATCCCGTCTACGCAGGCGTGTTCAGTTTGAATGGCAACGGCGAGATGACTGGAACGAATTGGATCGAGGAAAGCGGTTTCCTCGAAGGACCGGTGGTGATTACCAATACGCACAGCGTTGGTGTCGCGCGCGATGCGGTGATCGCGTGGCGGATCAAACACGGCGCGGCCGATGCCAGCGGCTACTGGTGGAGCTTGCCATTGGTCGCGGAAACGTGGGACGGCTGGTTGAATGACACGAATGGCTTTCATGTGAAACCGGAAGATGTTTTTCACGCGCTCGATTCCGCACACAATGGCACGATAGAGGAGGGGAGCGTCGGTGGCGGCACTGGAATGATCTGTTACGAATTCAAAGGCGGCAGCGGGACGGCTTCCCGGAAGGTCGAGATCAAGGTCGGAAAAGATAAACCTGCACAGAGCTTCACAGTGGGCGTTTTTCTCCAGGCGAATTTTGGCCGCCGCCGGTTGCTCACCATTGCCGGAGTTCCGGTGGGCAAAGAAATTCCGGGAACGGTTTACGGCGAAGATACCGGTTCGTGCATTGCCGTGGTCGCGACCGATGCACCGCTGCTGCCAAATCAATTGAAACGGCTTGCTCGTCGGGTTTCACTCGGACTCGCGCGCACGGGAACAATTTCTGGAAACGGCTCCGGGGATCTGTTCATTGCGTTCTCGACAGCGAACAAGAATTCTTGGGCGCCAGACGCGGTTACCCACGCGGTCCAGACGATCCCAAATGATTTGATGGATCCGATTTTCACCGGCGTTGTGGAGGCAACCGAAGAAGCAGTAGTGAACGCCTTGGTGGATAATCAAACTATGACTGGCGCCAACAATCATAAAGTCGAAGCCTTGCCGCACGATCGGTTGCGCGAGCTTTTGCAAAAATACAACCGTCTCACGCAGTGATTAGTTTCGAAGCGAACATTCCGAAAAAACTACTCGAAATTCGTTACGGCGGTGTCGTTGGAGCAGAGGAGACTGAAAGAGGTCTCGATCAACTCCGTGCCGAAGTCGATAAACTCGAAGAGGACTTTCGGGTGCTAGTCGATTTGACGGCGCTGGAGTTGATGGACGTGAAATGCGCCCCATTCGTCGAGAAAGCGATGGATCTGTGCAACGAGAAGGGCGCATCCACGGTCGTCCGTGTTGTTCCCGACCCGCATCGGGACATCGGGTTGCAGATCATGTCGATTTTTCATTATCGGGGTGATGTTCGGATCATTACCTGCGCCAGTTTGGCCGAAGCGAACGAAGTTCTTAAGAGTGACGACTGATATCTGATTGCCGCAAGATTCGGTCAATAGCCACGATCTGCATTGGTCAGCAAACACCGCCGATTCTGGTGTGAGTTTTGCTGCAAAAACGACTGTGGCGCCGACGACTTTCCTGCTCGAATCAGCGCTTCTGCTTCTCCTGACTCGCGAACCAAACGCGTGCTGAAGATTTTTTGTAACCGATGCTGAAATTGTCCGGTCTCAACCCACATGATTTGTCGGGCTCACTCATGAGATATCCTAGGAAAAACCTCGGAAGATTGAGTAGCGTTCTTTTGATCGCATTTGTCGCGATCGGTTCTCCAGCCCACGAGTCATTTGGCCAAAGAGGAAGAGGAACTCCGACACCCACGCCCACGGCAACGCCGTTACCGTCGCCTACGCCAACTCCGACCCCGGCGCCGAGTCCGACTGCGACCCCAACAATTGCTCCATCGCCGACTCCAACTCCGATCTCGTCGCCAACTGCGACACCCACGCCCACACCAACTTCAACTCCTAAGCCCACGCCGACACCGACACCGTGTAGCGGGCGAGGTGGATGCGGTCCAAGTTCGACTCCAACACCTACGGCGACTCTAAAACCTAGTCCCACTCCAACGCCAACGCCGAGCGCTACTGCGACATCAACACCTACTCCGACTCCAACACCCCAGCACAGCCCAACTCCCACGCCGACGCCGACTCTGACGCCAACTCCGACGGCGACATCGACTCCGAGTCCCACACCAACACCAACAGCCACGCCCATCTCAGGCTCCAATGATGTCGCGCGTTTCTTAACCCAATCGACTTTCGGTCCGACTTCTTCGTTAATTTCGCAAGTTCAGTCGAGTGGATTCACCAGTTTTCTCAATTCTCAATTCTCAACTCCGGCGACGCTAACCGGGCCGCGCGTCGACGCGGCCATCGCGGCATTGCCGGTTGGGACCGATCCGTCGAATTCAATTTTCCAGGAGGCTTGGTGGTATGCGGTTGTGAGCGCGCCCGATCAGTTACGTCAGCGCGTCGCCTTCGCGTTGAGCGAGATCATGGTCATCTCGGCGAATGGCAACAGTATGTTTCAACATCCCGAAGCGATGGCGACCTACTGGGACGTGCTAACGCAGGACGCGTTTGGAAACTTCCGCCAGCTTCTCGAGGACGTGACGCTCAATCCGGGAATGGGCGATTTCCTGGACATGGTCCACAACGACAAGCCGAATCCAAAGCGCAACACTGAGCCAAACGAAAATTATGCGCGCGAGATCATGCAGTTGTTCACCATCGGCCTTTACCAATTAAATCAGGACGGGTCGCAACAGCTCGACAGCGGCGGTCAACCGATTTCGACCTACGACCAGGACGTGGTGGAAGGTTACTCGCACGTTTTCACCGGCTGGTATTGGTACCAAACCGGAACGCCGACCTGGAATTCCGCACCGGCGGATTATCGCCATCCGATGTTGGCGTTTCCCGATCATCACGATACCGGGGCGAAAACATTATTGAATGGCGTGACGTTGCCGGCCGGACAGAGCCAGGCGCAGGATTTGCAGGGCGGTCTCGATTTGATCTTCAATCATCCGAATGTCGGACCGTTTATTGCGCAACGGCTGATTCAGCGCTTAGTCACCAGCAATCCTTCTCCGGGTTACATTTCGCGGGTTGCCGGTGTCTTCGCGAACAACGGGGGAGGGGTTCGGGGCGATCTGAAAGCCGTAGTGCAGGCCATTCTTCTCGACCCGGAAGCGAGGAATTTGACCGGGAGCGACAGCTACGGTCATGAGCGCGAACCGTTGATTCGACTGGCAAACCTTTATCGCGCCTTCAATGCTTCGGCTTCGAGCGGGAAGTTCGTGGTTAACAATTCCACGTTTAATTTTGGACAAGCGGCGCTTTATGCGCCGAGTGTTTTCAATTTCTTTTCGCCGTTCTATTCGCAACCGGGAGCGATTCAGAGCGGGGGTCTGGTCGCGCCGGAATTCCAAATCACCACCGACACAACTGTCATTACCTCGGCGAATAAAATGCGGAGCGCGGTTTATCAACAACCGAATGCAAACAATCCCGACGCGCTCGTTCTCAATCTAAGCGCCCAGACCCAACTCGCGTCTAACCCCGCGGCCTTGGTCGATTCTCTCAACCCTTTGCTGATGAGCGGCCAGATGTCCTCGAACATGCGCTCGATTGTCATTAACGCCGTCACTCAGATCCCTGCGGCCAACACCCTCGAGCGCGCCCAAACCGCCGTTCACTTAATCGTCACTTCACCGGAGTTCGTCATCGAAAAGTAGCCCATGGAAATTTCGCGTCGTCGTTTTATTCGCCAGGCCGCTTGCGCCGCGTTGGGAACCAGTTCAATCGCGTCGACGGTTTGGAATTTGCGCGCGATCAATGCTGCCACTGCGCAGGCGATTAGTGCGATGGCCTCCGGTCCGGAATTTCGGTCGTTAGTCTGCCTCTTTCTTTACGGAGGTAACGACGCCAATAACATGATCGTCCCGATCGACAATACGACTTACGGCGTGTACGCCAACGCGCGCGGACCACTCGCGCTCGCGCAAAGCTCATTGCTGCCGCTCAATCTGGTCACGCCCGATCCGCAAGGCCGCAGTTTCGGGTTGCATCCGAACATGCCCGAGTTGCAATCACTTTTTAATACTGATCGCAAACTCGCGGTCATGGCCAACGTCGGCACTCTGGTAGAGCCGACAACGGCTGCGCAGTTTCTGAATGGCACCGCGAAACTTCCGACCCAGCTCTTTTCCCATGCCGATCAACAAGTCGAATGGCAAACCGGCTGGGCGGACGGTCCACGAACCAGCGGCTGGGGCGGGCGACTGGCCGATTTGCTCACTTCGTTCAACAATGCGGACACCATTTCGATGTCGATCTCACTCAATGGATCGAACACGTTCCAAGTCGGCAATCAGGTCAGCGAGTATCAAGTTTCAACCCAGGGACCGATCGGCCTAAGCGGATTCGGCGGAACGGACGGAGCAATTCGTTATCAGGCAGTCCAGGATTTGTTGAACTTGCCTCACCAACATCTTTTCGAATCCGAGTTTGCCAAAATTACGAATCGCGCGATCACCAACAACGGGCTCCTGACCAGCGCACTTTCAGGTGTGACGTTGAATACACCGTTCCCGGCTAATTCGGATTTGAGCGACCAGCTGAAAATGATCGCCAAGATCATTGCCGTTCGTGACGCGCTGGGAATGCGTCGGCAAATTTTCTTCTGCTCTGTGACCGGTTACGATACTCACAGCAACGAGCTGACGACGCAGAACAATTTGCTCACCGAGTTGAGCCAATGCATGAACGCGTTTTATCAAGCGACGAAAGAGCTCGGCATTTCTGATCGGGTCACCCTCTTCACCGCGTCCGATTTCAGCCGAACGTTTCAATCCAACGGCGGCGGATCCGATCATGCCTGGGGAAGTCATGCCTTGATTCTGGGCGACTCAGTCAAAGGCGGAGACATTTATGGCGCGTATCCGACGATCGCAATCGGAGGACCCGAGGACGTTGGCGAAGGCCGTTGGGTGCCGACAACTTCGGTCGATGAATATTCCGCAACGCTCGCCAAATGGTACGGCGTTTCGAGTCCGACCGATCTCGCGACCGTGTTACCGAACATCGACCGTTTCTCGAATCCTGATGTGGGTTTCATGAATCAGCTCCCGCCGCCAACCTAGGTTCTTCTGTGGCGGCAGGTCCGAGCCGGACTGGCGTTTATCCGCGGCTGCATTCACCTCGTTGCGGCGCGATAAACCAGAAGCGCAGAAGCGATGTCTTCCACGGCCATGCCTAACGACTTGAAAATCGTCGTTTCATTCGCGCGGTTTTCGATTTCCCCCGCGAGCGTCTTTCCGAGTTCAGCATAAATCTTCGCCCCGGAAAGGATCACGTCGCCCGATTCCTTCGTTGCGGCTTCAAACGAATCGACGAAGACAACGCTCTCCCGCATCGCGTCATCGTCGAGCTCGCGCCAATCGTGGCGGCAGGCGCCGACGGCGTTAACGTGACAGCCGCGTTCAAGCCATGCGCCTTTTAGCACCGGGGTCTTTGAGCTTGTGACAGTCACAACAACGTCGGCGCCGCGCACTGCTTCTTCCGCGGACGTGACTGTCGCCCCGATCTCTTTGGCAAATTCATCGGCGTGCGTTTTGGTCTGGCTCCAAAGCCGGATCTCTTCGAAATTTCTAACCAGCCGCAGCGCTTCTAAATGACTGCGCGCTTGAACGCCGCTTCCGAGAATCGCGAGCACGTTTGCATTTTTGGCCGCTAGGAGGTTCGTGGCCGCGGCGGAAACAGCTGCCGTTCGCATCTCGGTTATCAAACGGCCGTCCATCACTGCGAGCGGCGCGCCAGTTTGCGGATCGTTCAGAATAATCAGCGCCATGTGAGTCTGAATACCTTTGGCGGCGTTCGGTGGATAGAAGGTGACGATTTTTTGGCCCAGACCTACCGGAGTCAGCGCAGGCATGATTCCGTAAAACCCTCCGGGCGGATCGACCGGGATCACCTGTCGGACCGGTTGGATGACTTTGCCGGCAGAGAAATCGACCAGTGCCTTCTCCATCGCCGGGATCAA
>DATINV010000018.1:0-10876 GCA_035473775.1 Chthoniobacterales bacterium | reverse complement strand
TCGGTGATGGAATTTATCCGGCGATCATCGGCGATATCGGGCCGAATGATAAAGTGGGCGAGGCGTCGTTCCGAATCGCGAAAGAAATTAATCCGCAATCAACACCCTACAGCCGGCCGGTCAGCGAGTTAAAAGCAACGTATCTGATTTTTCCGGGAACAGCGGACACGGCCGGTCCGCCGGATTTGGACAAGCTGCAAGCGCGTTGTCAGAAGTTGGTTGATGAGATCGGCGGCGCGACCGTGCCATTACATCATTGGGAAAACATCATTCCGCCGCCGCCAAGTCCCACCCCGACGCCGGCGCCGAGCCCTTCGGGAACAGCGTCCGCATCACCCGCCGGATCCTCATCGCCGACGCCTTCCGTGTCAGCGACCTTTGCCTTTCCCCTGCCGAGTCCGAAGTAAATCATGGGAGTCGTTCGGAACCGGAATCAGTGAGATTCCGGCCAGTGTATCTCGAAAATTTCCGCCGGACGCTGATTTTCTGGCGCGGTAAAGAAATATTTATTGCCGGCGAAGCGATGCAGGTGAATCTCAGGGCGATTTTCCCAAATCGTTTCCTCAAATTGCGCTTCACGGGTGACGCGGGCTCCGCGATCAAGGATTTGACGACTTATCTTGTCCCCGAAATATCCGACGTACCCTTCCCAAATTGGACGCCAAATCACCCATCGCACGTGATCGATATCGAAAACATATTCCGGCAAACCTTTGGCACGGGCCGTTTGGTAAATGGGATAATCAGGAAAAATTTTTAGGGCCTGGGGTAGTCGAGTATGAAAATAGAGTGGATCCCATTCATAATTCGTAAGCACAATGTCTCCGGGCGCCGCGTGTTGGTGGAGGAATTGGCAGGTTTTTGCAAGCGTTCCCGGATTTAGCTCTCGCAGATCTCGCAGAAAGGCCAGCTGTTGGCCAAGGTTGAGGTATCGATCTAAGTAATATTGAGGCAGATGCGCCTCGATTACCTCTTTGCCGTCAAAACTGGCTACTTTTCGCTCCCAAAAAACCCACGGCGTTAACTGTGCGGCCTTGGTGAAAATGAAAAGTAAGAGTAACGAAACCCAAATCGCGCCGTGACTACGACTAATTTTAATCATCAGCACCGCGGTAGCCATCGAAACCAGCGGCAGCATCGCGGTGGCATGCCGAATTCCGATACGCCAAAGATCGTCAGACGATTCAGTGACCGCGATTGCGGCATCGTAACAAATCAAAGCCACAATGGTGACCAGGAACAATCCAAGTTCATTGCGACTTAAAGTGGAATTATGCGATGTCGTCCCCTGACCGTCGGCTGTTTCGGGCCGTAAGGCCGAAAAGATCCAATAAATTAGTCCAAGAACCAGCAGTCCGATCAGCGGCGTTACCGAGGCACACTCGATCAGGTATTGAACCAATCGGCCGGCAAACTGCGCAGGCGACCGAACGAGTTGCGAGTTTTCGGCGTACCCGAAACGCGCGAAAATAATCCAAGGCAAGGTGAGGATGGCGATAATCGGAGCTGTCCACCAAAGGAAACGTCGTTCTGACGCAAACGAGCGGGAAAGAAAACTGGTCAAGGCTACGGCGCCGACGAGGACAATTCCGAACGGGTCAGAGTGAAACAAGAGAATGCTAACAATCGCAAAAAGAGCTCCGGACCGCGGCGTTTTCAGCCGGAAAAAAACCCAGACCAGCAAAACGCTAAGGAGCATGTTGGTCGAGTAGTAGCGGCATTGCCTGCAATAAAGAAGAAACTGGATTGAGGCGGTAAGGAGAGTTGCTGCACAAAATGCGGACGAGCGATTCTTTGTTACATCGTAAACGCACGCGTAGATGACTAAGACTGTTAGCCAACCGCTGAGAGCAAACGGAAAACGAGCTGCCCAATTACTTTCTTTGAAAACGGCAAACGAAGTTGCGGCGAGATAATATTGCAACCAAGGGTGGCTCACCATCACCAGGTCGCGGTTCAAGCGCGCACCGCGGTCGGAATCGTTGAAGCTTACGCCGTCCCACGCCTTTGGAACTCCAAATCTCAGGATGTTTTCCGCCAGGACCGCAGTGTCGCCTTCGTCCTCCCACAGATAATCGCCGCCGAGATTTGTGAATATCAAAACGGCAGCAAGCACACCGGCCATCGCAATTGGCCAGTGAAAGCGCAGTCGTTCGAGCCCTACCCGCAGAACGAAAGGGATGCGCGGTGAAGTGGTCAGGCGCCGCTCCTTGGACCTTTCTCTTTCGCCGAGAAAGCGACGGCTCCGATTGTTGTTCGAAGACTTAACAGCATGGCGTTTCCAAATGGGCTGATGGCGTTAAGCGGTGTCTCAGCGAAAAGCGTGGCTTTCACTTCGCGTGTTGTCTCCCTACCTCTCAATTGCGTTGAAATGTCGGGTCACGTAATCAGTTGACTGTCTATCAACAACCTTCGAGCTGTCGAGTAAGATGTGATTTCAATCTTGCGTGCGGCTTTACTGGTTGCGGCGTTGCGACTGCCCCGCGCTTGGACTGGATGCGAGAGGACGACAGATACTTGAAAAGCGATGCCGACTGGCTGCCCCGCTTGGACTCGAACCAAGAATAACGCCTCCAAAGGGCGCTGTGTTACCATTACACCACAGGGCAACGAACCACGTAGCTTGTCCGTTTTGCGTTAAAGCGCAACGATTCGAACCAAGAATCGTTCCAGAAGTCCGGGACGTTGTCGCCCTCTAGCGGGGAACGTATTGGGACGCTGCGGATGGGATCGTGGGAATTACGGTCCCGTGATGCGCCGAAAAACCGGGAGCTGGGGTCAGACCGATGTTCGACGGACTAAGTGAAATCAGTTCGTGTTCGGACGCCGCGTCGATGATAAGCGCCGAATCACCAGTCAGCGTTCGCGCAGTTGCGATCATCTGCTCGATTTGACGATCGTCGTGCGCCGGATCGTGGTGAAATAAAATCAAGCGTCGTGCGCCGGATTCAATCGCGAGTTGAACGCTATCGGGCAGACAACCGTGACCCCACCCAATGCGACGGGCGTACTCTTCGGCGGTGTATTGAGTATCGAGAATCAATAAATCGACGCCGCGAACAAATTCGATCAGCGCGCGCTGGGCCGAGTCGCCCGCTTGATTGCCGTTGTTTCGATACGGCTCGTGATCCGGCAAATAAGCAACGTGGCCGGCCGCGCACTCGAATCGAAATCCGGTGCATCCGCCTGGGTGATTGAGATGGGTGGTGCGAATAAGCACGTTTCCGAATTTGGTCGCGTCCGACGAAAGTTCTCTGACCGGCTCGACTCCGCGCATTTGTTCTAATCCAACCGGGAAATGGAGGGGCGCCATTTGCCCAGCGAGGGCCCGCTGCAACTGCTCGCCGCGACCGGACGCGCCAAAAATGGTAAGGCGGTTCTCGGGCGAATAACCCGGAGCGAAGAATGGCAATCCCTGGATGTGGTCCCAGTGACTGTGTGACAAAAGCAAGGCGGCTTCGATCGGTTTGCCTTGTGCGTTTTGCAGCAACTCATCGCCGAGAAGACGAATCCCGCTTCCAGCGTCCAGAATGAACAGTTGGCCCGCGAAACGAATTTCCACGCACGACGTGTTCCCGCCGTAGCGCATGTTTTCCGGCGATGGTGCGGGTATCGAACCGCGCACGCCGCGGAACTGCACGATCATCTGGCCGTTTTCGCTCACGAAACTTCTCCCTCCGACGGTATTGGCAGCGTAATTCGAAAGGTCGTTCCAGCGGGACTGCTCTCGACGGTGATGGTTCCGCCATGGGCATCGACAACTGTCTTGGCGATGGCGAGACCCAGGCCAGTGCCGCCGGCTTTCCCGTCGGTGACGAAAGGCTCGAAAATTTTCGGCAACAACTCGCTGCGAATTCCATGACCGGTGTCGCTCACGTCGAATTGGGCTTCCGACTCGATCTTGCAGACTGAGAAGCGCAGACAGTTTTCTTGTCCGGCCTTCATCGCTTCCCGCGCATTCTTGATCAGATTTCCAAAGACCCGAAGCATGCGATGCCGATCGATTCGCAGTGAGCCAGCGAAATCGACGCTGATTTCCACATCGCAGCCGGCGCGGCATTTGGAAAAATCGGGTTCGAGCTGACGGACGAAGTTTTCAACATTGACGAGCTCTAACTTCAACTCCGTCTCGCCGCGCGAATAGTCGACCAGTTCGCGCGTCATGGCGGCCATTCGCTCGATCGCGTCGCGAATGTGAGTGGCCATTTGTCTCGTCTCTTCGTCGACGGTGTTCATCTGAATGATTCCGCAAGCGCAGAGAATGGTGCCGATCGGATTGTTCATGTCGTGCACGATCGAGCTGATGGTCGTTCCGATGAGCGAAAGACGCTCGCTGCGCATCATTTGATCGATAAAAAGTTGATTATTCTGGCGAAGGCGCTGGGTGACGGAGCGGGTGAAATTCGTCAGGATCTGTTGCGGGGCGAGATGAAGGAGCAAGTCCCAGGTCGGGCGATCGACTTGGCCCAACGTTGTAGTACCGACTGCGGTGGCCTGAGCGGAGCGCTTGCCGCTGTCGACCAAAGCCATTTCGCCGAAATAATCGTTCGCCGGTAGGTAGGTCAGTGTTTCCTGCTGGCCGCCGCGGCCGCGCTTTGAAATTTTGATCGAGCCTTCCGCGATCAAATAAAGGCATTCCCCCGATTCGTTTTCCTGAAAGAGGATCTGATCAGGCGCCAGAGTGAGTATTTCGATGCGCTTGGAAATCGTTTCAAAAACGTCAGGGCTCAAATTGGCAAACAACGCATTGTGCGCGAAGGCAGCTGTTTGATTTCCAACAGATGCGGGCGGGACTGTCGCCGGTAGCGCACCGGGTGATTTTTCGACTAACATGGGCGGGCCTTTAGTAACCAGGCGCGCCGCTCAACGGATGAGTGGCTGCACCCTTGCCGGCAAAAGTTCCGGTTGTTGTGCTATCGCCGCCGAAGCCGGTGTAATGAGGGTTATTAGTGAAGACGTCCGCCGCGGAAGGTCCGAGAATCGTTACGGTCTTGCCGTTGTTGATGATCACGGTGTTCGCCGCGATTACTTTGGCGCTGTTTCCGCTCAGGGTAACGTTGTTGACGAAATCAACGGTACCGTTGCTCCCGCCGGCGTAAAGTTTGATGAGGGTGTCGGCCGCAATGGTACCCCCGCCGATGTTCAGGGTTCCGTTGGTTCCGAGCGCGCCCACTTTGATTGTGTCGGCGGCCAGAGTGGCGTTGGCGAGATTGACTGCGCCGGAAGTTCCGTTGTTTGTGATTTCAATCGTCCCGCGATCAGCTTGTGCGGTGCCGCTCATGTTTATGTTCCCGCCGGCGGCGGTCAATTTGATTGAGCCGCCCGGGCCAGGTGCCGCGGCGTCGAGCAATGCCAGAAGCTGGGCGCTGCTGGTGATATTGATTGCGGTGCCGCCGTTGGCGTTACTCTTAATATTAATATGACCTCCGCTGGCGCTGTGGCGGCGGTTTCCATCAGCGGAAGAAACTTCGATTTTGTTGTTCACCGTGACGGTGTTTTGCGCGGTCAGATTCACGGTCCCGCCCGCGCCACCGGTCAGTCCGCTGTTACTGTTGAGGCCGGAAGTGGCAGAAATTGGTGCGTTGATGATGAGCGAGTTGCCGGTGAGATCGAGTTGACCGCCGTTGCCGCCGGCATCTGTCACTGTCGGGTCGGCGTCGCCGCCGTTCAGGCTTATGGTTGACCCAAGGGTGAAATTTCCGGTGGTGATTGCCAGATTAAAAGCGTTGGTGGGCGCGAGAAAAGGCGTTCCGTCTGTCCCGTTCAAGTTTGCTCCGGCAGCTAGTGTCAGGCTCGAGGCGTTGATCGTAATCGTTCCGGTCGAATAAGGCGCAAGATCGGAGCTGTTGACCGTTAAGCTCTTGTTCGCGGTAACGGTGTCGGCGTGCAACGCATTTGTCGTAATCGTGTCGGCGGTAATCGAATCGCCAGCGAGAGTGCCGCCAACCGAAACTTTCTTCGCGCTCAGACTGTCGGCCGTCACGTTGCCATTGTTCGCCGTGATTTGATCGAAACCATTCAAGGTGTGGCCAGTCGCAACAATGTCGCCGTTGGTCGCTGTCAGATCCCCGTTGGGACTGGATAGAGACAAGTCCCCATTAAACGTAATGTCCTGGGCTTGGATCGTAAGCGACTTGAGGCTCGTCAGATCAAATTGCGTAGTGGTGCCATTCGTCACGTTGAACGTGAACGGCGTCGGCACGGTGATCGATACACTTTGCGCGGATATGAGCGACCCGGCTGCGCCCGCGTTCAGACCGGAACTTAACTGAAGATTCACGGTTGGAGCATTGATGCTCCCATTTATCGTCAAGGTGCTTGCCGTGATATTCGCTGAGGAAGCTTGCAAACTTCCATTGATGAGGACGTTATTCCCGGCAGTCAGCTGAACATCATGGCTTGCGGACACCGGTCCGGCGAAGTCAATGTTTCCGCCCGCGTCGACGTGCAGATGTCCGCTCAGCGTTAGCGAACCGTTGGCGGTCAACGTCGTGTCCGCGCTCGAATTGAGATCAACATCGTGAGCCGTGATGACTGCTCCGTCGAAGGTAAAATTCTGGCCCGAGCTGATTTTTAGATGTCCGGTCAAGTTCAATGAGCCGGGACTCAAAAGGTTGAAATCGCCTGTCGGATTAAAATCCGCGTCGTGAGCAGTAACGGCTGCGGTTATCGTTTCGTTTTGTGAACTGATTGTCAGATGGTCGGCCGAAAGGCTCTGATTAACGGAAACGTCGCCGTTGGCCGTCAACGTCGCATCGCCTGCGACAATTGCTCCATCAAGAGTGATGGTCCCTGTCCCTGCATTAATTTTCAGATCTCCGCTACTCGTTAGGCTAGCTGGAGCGTTCAGCAAAAAGTCGCCCCCGAGCTCGAAATCGAACGAGTGAGCAGTGAGATTGTTATTAACAATAATGCCAGGCGTGTTGGGCAACGGAGCAACCCCGCTTACGACCACATCGGCGTTCGGTGCGTTGATGATCCCGTCGAATTGAACGATCCCTCCGGCGTCGATTTCAAGTTTCCCCGACCCGGTCAAAGAGCCCGCTGCGGCGAGAAGAAAGTCGCCGCTAAAGGTTGCAGTTAGATCACCTCCGCCTAACGAACCGTTAATTGTCGCGGCCGTGCCGAAGAGAAAAGTGTCCTTGGCAGTGACCGAACCGCCAACTGTCACGGTGCCGCCACTCAATTGAAACGTCGACGACACATTTGCGGTGCCGTCGAATTCGGCAGTTTGCAAGCCAGTCACAATTAAACTTTTGGCGGTAACCGATGCGTTAGAGTTAAAAAGCGCATTGTTTTCGGCAGCGAAATGCAAAGTTGAATTCGAGAGGGTGAAGTTGGAGCCGATGTTCAAGTCTCCACCTCGGGCGTAAAACTGAACCAGGTTGGGTTTGTCGCCCGCGTTTGTTCTAAACGAAATTCCGGAATCAAGGTTGATGTCACCAGCCTGGGTTGCGAACAGAATTCTGTTAACCCCGCTGAGGTTGAGCGTGGTCGCGGCGCTATTGATAATTCCAGTGTTTCCGACCAACGCGACGTTATGGATTTCACCGCCGAGATTGAAAGTGAGCCCTCCGCCGAGTTGAAGTGAATCGAACGTGAAGACCGCGCTGTGCGAGAATTGCTTGGCGTAAAAATTATCGAAATCGAATTCGTTATCGAAGGCCGACGGCCCGGCAAATAGGAATCCGGACGGGGATCCATTCGTCGGCAGATCTTTGTAGATTACGCCGGAATAAGCCACGCCTTGGGTGGTAATCGTCGCGCTCGAAGGCTGGGTCGCAATCGTGGTCGTGTTGTTGGTCAAATACACGCCAGGCGGAGGCGGAGCCGGCGTGCCGCTCGGCGATGGATTCGAGTTCGGTGTCGGTGCGGGAATCGGAGTCGGTCCGGGCGTCGGTGCCGGAGTAATCACCGGCAACGGAACGGGAATGATGTTTGCCTTCGCTACGTCGTTGCGGGCGGTGAGGTCGGCAATCAGTTGATCAGAACCAAGGACGACGTTCGTTCCCTTACCGAGGATGACGAGATTTGTGTCGATGAGGTTGTGAGTGTTCTTGCCGCTTTGTTGTTGATCGACTGCTTTTTCAATTTTCGACATGCTCGGAAGCGGCGCAGCATCTGCCCTTGCTGTCTTGCTCGGTTTGCTGTGCATGTTCACAAGAGTCGAAGTCTGAACGATTTTCTTGAGATCGACCGTTACCGGATCGGGAACGCGACGGGCGTTCGGGCTCATGATGACCATTTTTCCGGGCGTCAATAGGAGCGAGTCGCCGAACCGACCGTTCATCGATAAACGCATCGTTCCTTCCAGAACCAGGACCTTGATGGCCTTCTGCGGGACGTACTCCATCATGATGGTCGTGCCGGTGATCGCAGCGGTGACCGACGCGGTGTGAATTTTTGCTCCGCCCAAACCTTTCGGGACTTGGAGCAGCATCGTTCCTTTCTGAAGAGTCATTTCGCGAGTGCCGCCTTTGAAACTGAAATAACTTTCCGGCCCGAGTCGGGTCAGGGTATTGTCCTGGAAAAGAAGTTCGGAACGCGATTTGATTCCGGTGGTCAGCGCAAATTCATCGCGAACCACGTCGTTTAACTTAGCGTCGTGATCGCCGGCGTTCGGATCAACCAGCTTCACTTCGTTTATGATTTTCGTGACGCGCGCTTCGGTGAGAGGCGCGCCGGAAGACCAATTCGAAGACAACAAGGGGACAGCCGCCAGGATGAGGAATGTTTTGCCGCGCATTTTTAGAATCGCACGGTTAAACCCGCGCCGCCTCCGGTTGAAATCACGTCGTATCTAAATGCGGAACGATTGGAAGAGTTGACCGCTCCGGTGAGAAAACTATCCACCGACGCCCACGGTGTGATGTAATAATGCAGGGCCAACGAGAAAACCTGGTTCAAGTCGTCGCGTCCGCCTTTGTTGTAGAAATATCCGGAGAGTCGATAACCTAAATCACTGCCGAACTGCCGCGTAATCTGAAGGTGATATCCGACGGCAAATCCAACTTGGTCGCGCTGTTCCGAAGATGGGTCGGAGATTCCGGCCGAACCGATCACTCCAAAGGTGAGCGCGTGCGATCGTCCCAACACCAGAAGCTTCTGGAGCGCGACCGAGAATTCGTGGTCCTGCAAAATCTCATTACTGGCGGAGTCCAGCAATTCGGTGAAATCGTAGCGACCGAGAATTCCGATTCCCCAGAAATTCTGCGGCGTCCAAAGCAGACCGACTCCGGTCCCGATATTTTCAAAGTCGAGCGGAGTTGTGTCCCAATAGCGGAAGATCGAAGCTGCGGCACCAAACTGGAATTGCAGCTCCGGATTAATTCGCGGGGTCCAGTTAAAAAATGCGGCCCCAACCAGAAAGCTGTCTGAAATCGTATGGCTTTGGGTAAGCGCGACGTTGTTTGTGTAAAAGCTCGAAACGCTTCCGCCCAAGGTGAAGTCGGGAGTTTTTTGCTGGGCCTTGAGGATTTGTTGCGCGCCGAAACTTTCGTCTTCGGAGGAGGCATTTTCACCTTCGGGTAATGCCATCCCATCAGGCGTAACCATTCCGCTGGTGGGAGGAGCTTGGCGCTCGAAGAGCCGTGACGTCTCGACTGCGGGATTGGTTTGGGCATAAGCCGACCCGACGGAAAGCAAAGCAGTCCCAATGAAGGCGAAACGCCAGGCAGGAGAAGCCACGCACAATCGCTAAGCACAGGGTATGCCGCTACCTGGCTACAGTGCCAAACGGGCACGTTTTCCGCTCAGGCATTATGGAATGTCGGCGAAGCGCATCTCCATCATTTCCGGTTTAGCGCTGGTGGTGTGTGTTGGCTTTGCCGTCCTCGAATTGACACAGCCGCTGATTTACGTGCGGCTGTGTAATCTTTATCGAGATGCGATCGCTCGCTCCGGCCGAAGGACCTCCCCCAACCCCGACCTCGTGTTTCTCGCCATCGACGCGCAGTCCGTGTTTAGTCTCGATCAAAATGATATCGACACGGTTTACGGCCTTGCCGGCGACAATTCCGACAGCGCGCGCGCCTTGCGGTTGATGAGTAAAGGTTATCCGTGGTCGCGCGAGGTCTACGCTCTCGTTCTGGGCAAGTTGGTCCAAGCCGGCGCTCGGGTAGTGATTTTCGACTTAAATTTTCCGAACAACACCGAGAGCGACGCTGCTTTCCGGGCTGCACTTGATCGTTATTCCGACCACGTCGTGGTTGGAAGTAACTTCAACTTCCTCGACAAAAGTCTGGCTCGTCCGTGTGAAACACTGATTCCGCAGACCTCGCCGATTGATAGCCGTGTTGGATTTACCAACTTTTGGCCAGACGAAGACGACGTCGTTCGACATGCCCAATATCGCGTCACCCTCAATCAAATCCGTGACATCCCGAATTCCCACTCCGGCTCCGAACAATTTTCGTCACTGGCGGCGGTGGCGCTGACCAAGGCCGGGTTTGCTCAGAGTGTTCCCAACGATGTCGATCCGCATTCCATTCGCCTGACCGCAGCTGCGCGCCAGGGTTTCCCAGCCCATTCTTTGTTCGAAATTTTTCTACCTACGTTTTGGCGGCAGAACTATCTGTCCGGTGAATTTTTCCGCGACAAAATCGTAATCATCGGCGCGGAAGGAAACTGGCAGCACGATGAACATCCCACCGCGTTTGGCGAGATGCCGGGACCGGAATTGCACTTGAACTGGATCAACGCGGCGCTTCGCCACGAATTTATTCGCCAACTCCCACCGCTGGCGAACTTCATTTCCTTCGGTTTCGCTGCATTCGTTGCGGTCACCATTGCGTTGCTCTTTCGCAGTCTATGGGTCCGATTAATTCTGGTTCTATTAGTGGGATCCGCGGCCATTCTTGTTTCGCTGTTTTGTTTC
>DATINV010000017.1:0-23274 GCA_035473775.1 Chthoniobacterales bacterium | reverse complement strand
CCGTGCTCGACAACGCCATTTGGAGCGACAATGCAACCAAAGTAGAGCGCCCCATGAGTTTCGCCTCTCTTCAGAACGTTTTGGGGATTAAACATATTGATTAGCGAATCCTTTCCGTTACCCACTAGCGGAGGACGCCTGTCGGGAAGATTCCCGGCCAGAACTGAGATGCGCGCGGTCGATGTGACGAGAAGAATCGCTATGAGTGTTTTATTGAAAGGAAACGTGATATTCATTGCTGAAACGAGGTGATCGGGGCGAAGGGGTTCGTTTTTACTGAGCGACCGGATTATTGCATTTTTTGGGCGTCTTTCGACCAAAAATTTTGATATCCCCGAAGTTTTTGCGGATTGGTCACCACGGATCGGTGTGTTAATTCGAAAGTGGCGGTTACGGGCCTGTAGCTCAGCGGTTAGAGCAGGGGACTCATAATCCCTTGGTCCCTGGTTCGAATCCAGGCGGGCCCAGTCTTCGCGCGCGTCGTCGGAAGAGAGCGAAGACTGTCGCGCTTCTGGCCGCGCCTTTTTTGAAGAAGCGGTTGTAGGCTAGGGATCAGAAATCAGAGATATTTTCTAGCGAACGCTGAGGCACGAATCCGGCTTATGTCGTTGTGTCCGGCCGAAATGGGAGCGACAAGTTATTCCGATTTGCGGATAAATTGTAAAAAAGTGGCTTTTCGACAGGGAACCCGTTGACAATGTGAATAACCATTACAATAATATCGCGTGTTGAAGAAATTCATCCCGCAGAGAACCGTCTCGTCGACCGGAGAAGGGTCGCCGAGCTCGGGGGGTGAGGAATCCAACCGACCCGCTTACGGCGACCAACCAAAATCATCAAACAACGATTACAAAAAGTTTATGGCTGAACATTCCGGCAAAGACGTCCTTTCCAGCGACGTTGAAATCAAAGGCACGATCAAGTTCCAAAAGGAGCTTTTGATCGATGGAAAAGTCGAAGGCGACATTAATTCCGACGGGGCGTTGACGGTCGGCGAGAACGCGGACATTCGCGCCGAGATCAAAACCAAGTCGATCACGATTTATGGCAAAGTGCAGGGCAACGTTACCGTGAGCGAGCGTTGCGAGTTGAAATCGAAATGCACGCTTCAGGGAGATTTGAAAGCGGCCCGTTTGATCATCGAAGAAGGCGCCACCTTTATCGGGAAATCGGAAGTTTCGAGCGGAATGAGCGTTAAAGCGGCAACCAAGCCAGAAGTTGTCCGCCACGAAGACTCCGCCAAGCCTGCTTTCGCGCGCGCTTAAAGATTGACCTTCGCCTCCTGAACTAGTGACAAAATCGTCGCCTGCTAAGGCCAGTGTGGAATGCCCGCACTGTGGCTTTAAGCAAATGGAGTATGTGGCGGCGAAGACGACGATTTGCCGGCAATGCGGCCGGTCTTTTTCCCCGCAAGCACCGAAACCGGTCGCGAAGGTAGCGGAAGAGCCCGCAGCAGCTGCTTCGGGAGAAGCTCAGCTTCATCGCAAATTCGAAAACATTTGGGGCCGGCAGCGCAATCGCATCGTTTCCTGTTTCGAGTGCAAACGAAAACACGAGGTTAGCGACCAGGCGACCTCAACCAATTGCCCCGGTTGCAGCGCGCACATCGATCTGCGCGATTACAAAGTCATCACCAGTTTCAGTCGGACCATTCGCACCCGCGGAGATGTTCATTTGACGAGCAAGGGTGATCTCAGCAGCACGAGCGTGATCTGCCATTCGGCGGTAATTGAAGGGAAATTGCGCGGCAATCTTCAGTGTGAAGATTCCATGACAATTCACTTGGTCGGAAAAGTTCCCGGACGAATTTCGGCCCAAAATATCGTGGTCGAACGCAAATCGGAGATTCAGTGCTTCCGGCGCGTCACGGTGACGAATATCGACATTAGAGGCCGCATGTCGGGCGAAATCGTGGCCAGCGGTTCGGTGACCATCCACAAAACCGGATCTCTTGAAGGAAACGTGACTGCCAAATCGATTGCGATTGAAAAAGGCGGCATGTTTTCCGGACAACTTGTGATTGGTCAGGTCAGCCTGACCCAGGGCGAGCTCTTGCCAGAAGCAAAGGCGTCGACGCCGAAAGGCGAATCGGATGTGTCGATGGGCACGGCTCAACCGGCACACGCAACCTGATTCTCACCATGCGACGACTGCACCCGCGCAGTCCGTACGAAAAGCTCGGTGGATATGTGCATCTGCCGCGCTTGATCGACAAAGCGAAACTTCATCGCAAAGGACTGCTCGACGGTTACAACTACAAGACCGTCGGATTCGACAAACATTTGCTCAGTTTTTTGAAAATCGACGGCGACGCATTTGAGGACGCCGTCCACCGTTTGGAAAAAGACGACGCGATCTTGAAGTGGGTCCAGGAAAACAGCGTCAAACATTCATCGGATGAAGTCGAACACTGGAACCACGCGATGGTTTCACGCCATCCCGATACCGCTGCCAAGAAGGCGCGATTCAGTCACTTCTTGAAACAATCTGGCGGGGCCGGCCGCAAAGACATTCGAACTTACTTTGACCTGATCGAATTCGACGAGGGACGACTCAAGTAATCGGTAGATCGCTGAATCGTTAAATTAAGATTTACGGTTAGTGAAGATTTTATCCGCCTGAGCGAGCGTCTCCTTGCTCCCAATATCGAGCCAACGTCCCTTGATCTGAAGCGCGTTTACCGGCTTGCGTGTGTAAAGCCATTGGAGAAAGCGGCCCGGTTGGTCTGGATTATTGCCGGCCGCGAGATAGGTGGTGAAAAGAGACAACGCTTCTCGCGAATAATAATAGAGCGCAACCGAGGCCAGCGTGCTCTTCGGTTTCTCCGGCTTCTCTTCAAAACTGGTGATCACCCCTTTGTCGTCGACGGTCACGGTGCCGTATTTCTTAATTGCTTCGAGATCCCCCACGTCGTGGATGGCGACCGTGGCAGTTGAAGATCTCGCGGCCTGCACAAAATCGCCCAATGGTTGTTCGAAAAGATTATCCCCGGCGATTACGAGCAAAGCGTCAGTCGCCAGATTTTCCCGAGTTAGGACGAGATTGATATCACCAATCGCGCCGAGTTTATCGTCATCGCTGATAGAACCATCGTTGACGATCTTGATTTGCATCTCGCGATTTCGTTTTTGGTAAGCGTTCGCCCAAGTTTGGAAATCGTTGGCAAACTTGGCATTGGTGACGACGTAAGTAGTTCGAAGTTGCCGAACAGACCGCAAATTATCCAAAAGCCATTCAATGATCGGCTTGCCGCCCACTTCCAATAGCGGTTTTGCCTTGTTCAACGTCAGCGGATAAAGCCTTGTCGCGTATCCGGCGGCGAGAATGAGCGCATTCATTCGAATTTTGTGGACAATAGGCGGAGCGCTTGGATGCGCCAGTTATTCGTGATCGATTATCTCGCGGCGTCGCTCAAGATTGCCGCGCGGAGGCGATGCTGAATTCCAGCGATCCGGCTTGAGTCGATCAACTTCCGGCCGTTACCGTCGCAAACGTAGAACGTATCGATGGCGGCTCCCTTCTGGGTGCTGATTCGGGAGAGGGCGATTGTAACACCTTCATGTCCGAGCGCGGTCAGGAGATCGTAGAGCAAACCGATCCGATCTGGCGTTTCAATCTGGATCAAAGTGTAGGCTGGATGCGCCTTGTTATCGATGGCAATTCCCGTTGGAAATTCGAGCTCGTGTAAGCGTTTCCTCTCCATGTTGCGGCGCGCTTGTTCGAGCAGCGGCCCGAACTCGAATGCTTCGCCCTCGAGAGCATTGCTCAGTGTGCTGTCAACCCGATCCCGATCGCGTTTCTCGGTGACGGCTCGTTCCTTTAAGTCGCAAACTCGAAAGATTCCCAGGACCGATTGGTCGCCGCGTGGGAAAACGTCCGCACTCAGAATATTGAGCGGCACAACCGAGAATGATCCAGCGACTTTCGCCAAGAGCTCACGACGGTCCCAGGTGCAAAACGACACAACGCTGTGTCCTAGCCCTGAAACTGAATCCCACTCAACCGCCGGTTCCAGCGCGGAATCTCGCTCGGCGGACGCATTCTCGAAAAAAGATCGAAATAGGCGCAGATGTTTAACTATCTCGGGCACGTCGAACGCGCGAAAGTAATTGTCCGGCATGAAGTCGAAGTGCGCATCGACCTCCTCCGCGCAATCGGGTGGCAATTCTGTTACCACCGCCGCGTGCAAAGTCTCGCGCTCGATCTTGGTCTGCTCGAGGTAAGATTTTTGATCGGTGAGATATTGCGAAGTGGCGTGAAACAATTGCCAGACGAGCGACTCTTTCCAATCAGACCAGCTTTGCCCACTTGTGCCCTGGCCGTCCGCCAACGTCAGCAGCATCAGCGCCTGCAGGTCTTTTTCTGCCCGGATGATGTTGGCGAATTCAAAAATCGTAGCGGGGTCGTCGAGATTCCGCTGCTGCGCGGTAGTAGAAAGCGTGATGTGATGGTCCACTAGCAGGATTAACGACTTCCGTTGTTCTGGCGTCAGTTGCAGCCGTTTGGCGACGCTTTGAGCAAAGAATGCACTCGCTTCGGAGTGCGGACGGGCACCGACCGCTCGACCGGTGTCATGGAGGAGCAGGGCGAGGTAGAGGACAAACGGGTCTTCTAAGTTCTCGAACAAACGACCATAGGAAATGAGTTTCGAATCTGTCGTATTGATCAGCGCGTCGAGTTTATCGATGCAGAGCAGCGTGTGTTCGTCTGCGGTGTAGCGGTGGAAAAACTCATGTTGCACTAGGCAAGTGAGCTGACCGAACTCAGGAATGTAGCGTCCGAGAAAATCGACCCGATGCATCAAACGCAGGGCGCGGCCGACTTCGCCTTTTCTGGTCAGCATCAATTTGAAAATTTCTCGTGGCGCTTTGGCGTACTGATAGGTCCGCGTCACTTGCTTCAGCGAGCGACTCAACAAATCTTCGAGCTCGGGACTTAGGTCGGCATTGTGTTCCTGGGCGAGTTGAAACGCGCGCATCATCTCCACCGGATCGGATTTAAAAAGATCGCGCCGTTCCGCGTGCAGTTGTCCTTGCCGGATAAAAAACGAACCCAACCGGGTCTGGCCGCCGCGTCGCAACGGCAAAAAACTGAAGAGCGATCGCGTGCGATTGGTCGCGTAACCACTGGCGAATTGTTCGGTTATTCGCTCGGTGACCCGAAAAATAGTACGAGTGTGTTTGTAATAATCCCGCATCAACGCTTCACTCGCGCGTTGACCTTCCTGGTCCTGGTAACGCAGTCGTTTGGCAATTTCAGGCTGTTGATTCAAATAGAGGACATCGGCTGCGCGGCCCGAGAGATAATGAAGGTCCGTTCGCAAGCGCAGCAGAAAATCGTAGGCCATCTCAATTCTTCTCTGGTCTGATTCACTCAACCAATCTTCGCCAACCAAGTGTGTGGTCGTCAGCGCGCCTTCCTTGAAATAGGACATCCAGAGCAGGTTTTGGTAATCGCGCAGGCCGCCGCAGCCGCCTTTGATGTTTGGCTCCTGCATGTAAACGCTGTCGCCAAATTTGCTGTGTCGTGCCGCCTGGTCGCGCATTCGCAACTCAGCGTATTCGCGCTCCGAGCCGACGACGCACTTAGCGCGAAACTGGTTTCTAAACTCGCCCGTCAAAACCCGATCCCCGGCTAAGAAACGTGATTCGAGCATCGCTGTCTTGGTCAACATGTCGGTGTTGGCTTGATCAAGCGCTTCTTTAATCGAACGAGTGGAATGACCGACTTTGAAACCAATGTCCCACAGAAGGTAGAGGATTTGCTCAGCCATTTCCGCGATGTAAGGCGAGATTTTTCCACCGCCGTTTCCGTGCAAAAGCATCACGTCTACATCGCTGAACGGATTCAGTTCGCCCCGGCCGTAACCGCCGAGCGCGATCAGCGCCAAAGAAGTTGTCGACGTTCCGAGCGTATTGGTGGCCGCCGCAAAAACGTGTCGCAAGATGACGTCGACAAGTTCACCGCGGCGCGCGCAAATTTCGCGACCGCCGCCGCCAGCTTGATGTTTCAAGCGCAATCGGTGCTCTTCCAACTTGAGAAATTTTTTATAAGTGGCGAGAACTTCAGTCGGCCGGCGTTTGCCCGCCTGGGCCAGCTGATTTTCAGCGCGGGCCAGGACTTTTTCCAAGTTTTGCGAATCCGCCATTTGTCGACCTTAGGTTGCAGAGCAATCTAAAATCGAACGCCAAAAATCCAAACTTGGTTTACAGCTCGATCGCGTAGCGTTTGAGCTTGTTGTAGAGAGTGGGGCGTTGAATTCCGAGCAGTTCGGCAGCTTTCTTCTTGTTGCCGTGACATTGAGCCAACGCTTGAAGGATCGCGACGCGTTCCAGGTCGTCCAAACTCTGCACGCCTTGAGCGGGCAAACTACCGCCGATTTGTTGCAAGGCTGCGGGCAATTGCAATTCCCTGGGTAATTCCTTCACGCCGATCATGTTCTGGCGGGCCAGCACTACCGCGTATTCGATTGCGTTCTGTAATTCCCGAACGTTCCCTGGCCATGAATAGTCGAGCAGCTTCTGGAACGCTTCCGGCGCGATCTCCGGTTCGGACTTGCCGAGTTGTTGGGAAAATTGCTTCAGGAAAAACGCAACCATCGGCGGAATATCCTGCTTTCGCTCGCGCAATGGCGGAACTTCGATTTGGAAAGTATTGATTCGATAATACAAATCCGATCGGAGCCGATTTTCCGCGAGCG
Organism: Chthoniobacterales bacterium; assembly: GCA_035473775.1. Lineage (GTDB taxonomy): Bacteria > Verrucomicrobiota > Verrucomicrobiia > Chthoniobacterales > UBA10450 > AV40. The sequence goes on along the minus strand of DATINV010000017.1, from coordinate 16,574 downwards.
CCTTGGCGATCGGGCGATTAGTCGCGGCGATCACGCGAAAATCCGCTTTCAATGTTCGGGTGCTGCCGAGTGGGCGGTATTCGCGTTCTTGTAGCACGCGGAGAAACCGCGTCTGCAAATCCGGCGGCATATCAGAGATTTCGTCGAGGAAAAGTGTGCTGCCGTGCGCTTCGGCAATCATTCCAGGAAAATCGTTCGTCGCGCCGGTGAACGCGCCTTTCACGTAGCCAAATAACTCGCCCTCGATCATCGTCTGCGGAAACGCCGCGCAGTTGAGCTTGACCATCGGCCGCTCTGACCGGCGGCTGCGGTGATGAACCAAATTGGCGATGACTTCCTTACCCACACCGCTTTCGCCAGTGATTAGTACGTTCGCTTCCGACGGTGCCATCGAATTGATCAGTTCCTCGATTTCCTGCATCGACTTGCTCTGGAACACCGGATTCGAGCGCGTTTCGGCGATCTCCAGGCGCTTTTCGAGTTCCGCAGTTCGCGCGCGCAATTTTTGCGTTTCGCGAATGAGTGATTGTTTCTCCAACGCTTTTTCGACCAGGCTGAGAAGTTCCTCCGGAGCGTAGGGCTTGCTCACGAAATGATAGGCGCCACGCTTGATCGATTCGATCGCGTTGTTCAGCGTGTCATGCGCCGTTAAAACGATGACTGGCATTTCCGGCCATTCTGCCTTGATCTGATCCAGAATCTCCAATCCCTGGACGTCCGGCAATTGCAGGTCGAGAAGAACCAGTGAGGCTGGCTTGTTTTTTAACGCTTTGAGTCCGGCCGCCGCCGTCACTGCGGTCTCGGTTTCGAATCCGTGCCGGCCGAGCAGCGCCTCGAGCGTGAGCAGGATCGGACGCTCGTCGTCAATGATCAGAATGCGGCGGACTTCCTTCATGCTTGCGCGATCGGGAAAGTAATCTTACTCACCAGGATAGATGTGGCTCGGTCGTAGACGGCACCGAATGTTCCACGGTGTGCTTGGGCGACTAAACGGATCCGATTCAATCCCAACCCGTAATGTCCATGGCTCAAATATCGAAGGGGCTCGCGTCCCCAATTCGCGGTCGAAAGTTCGAACTTGGCCTTCGGCTCGCGCACTTCGAATACGAAATTGCCGCTGTCCAGGTAAGCTTTCGCCTTGATCTCTTTGACGTTTCGTTCGTGATGAAACGCATTTGCGAAAAGCTCGAGGAGCGCTTGCTGCGCGATCACTGGATCGATTTGAAGTTTCTCGCCTTTAAGTTGCACGTCCCAACTGACCTTAGGCGCTGCCTCGGGCAAATCCTTGGCCAGTTTCTGTTTTACATCTTCGATGAAATCCGCCGCCGAATAGGGAATGATAGTCAGACCGGTCTGACCAAGCGCCGCGCTCAATTTCTGCAAGGCTCTGCCGATTTCGGAGACCATTTCGCGTAAGCGTTTAACTTCGCCCTTCAACTCTGATTCGGTGGCTAACTCGGAGAGATAGGCCGATTGCAACTCGACCGCGTTCAAATTATTCCGGATGTCATGGCCGAGCTGGCGAACAAACTTCACGATGTCCGGCCACTGGACATTCGGTGAATCACTGCGCGGCTCCTCGGGACTCATACGTCAAACCGAGACCGAGCAGCCGCTATTCCAGCGAAAATTTGTCCTCTGATGGTCCTTCACCTCTAGAAATCTGCACACGGGCGTCGTTACTCGCAAGGTGGAGTAGGGCGTGAAACACGTCCTCAGGATCGGCGTCGATGGCCCGTGCGATTTCCTCCGCTGTTTTCCCCGCGCCAGGAGCAAGCTTTTTCCTCGCTGCGCCTTCCAATTCAAGCAGCCGGGTGGCGGCTTTCTTTCCAGCTTCCACGCCCGGTTGATGGTAGGCGTTGATGTTTATCATTGAGCCGTAGAATCCAACTGCGCGTTCGTAGAGCGCAATCAGTGCTCCGATACTAAACGGGTTCGCTTCCGGGATTCCTACGGTGATCGATTGGCGATTCTTTTCGTAAAGGGCGGCCCGTGTTCCGCGAAGAAAACCATGCAGGTAATCGCCGCTCGTTACACCGGGCTCGACGTCGAACCGCGGCTGGCTCCGGTCCTTTGCAACCTCGATGAACGTCACAAAAAAATTCAGCACGCCATCGCGCAGTTGTTGCACATAAGCATGTTGGTCGGTCGAGCCTTTGTTCCCATAAACGGCGATGCCCTGGTTCACGATTTTCCCATCGAGATCTTTCTCCTTGCCTAACGACTCCATAACCAGTTGCTGCAAATAACGGCTGAACAGGAGCAACCGATCTTTGTAGGGTAGCACAACCATATCTTTTTCACCGCGGCCGTTTCCGATGTAGAACCACATTAAGGCGAGAAGCATGGCCGCATTTTGAGTCGCATCGTTACCGCGAGTTTTCTCATCCATCGCCGCTGCGCCTGCCAAAAAATTACCGATGTCCAACCCCTGTAACGCCATCGGCACCAAACCGACCGCGCTCATCACCGACGTGCGTCCGCCGACCCAATCCCACATCGGGAAGCGCCCAATCCAACCATTCTTCTCGGCGTATTTATCTAAATCGCTGCCGTTACCGGTGATCGCGACGGCGTGTTTCGAAAAATCCAAGCCCATCGCTTTGAAGCGCGCCTCGGCTTCGAGCATTCCATTGCGAGTTTCTTTTGTTCCGCCGGATTTTGAAATCACGACCACCAGGGTACTCGCGAGTTCGTTTCCGATTTTGTCGAACACGCGATCGAAGCCGTCGGGATCGGTATTATCAAAAAAGTGAATGTCCATCGGATCCTTACCAGAACCGAGCGCGTCCGCGATGAATTCGGGGCCGAGCGCAGACCCGCCAATTCCAATCGATAAGAGGTGTTGAAACTTTTCGCCGCGCGCGCTTTTGATTTTACCGCCATGAACATCGCTGGCGAACTGTTTGATTCGCGCGTTGGTATTTTCGATTTCGCCGCGTAGTTCGGCGTCCGGAGCCAGGGACGGTTTTCGAAGCCAGTAATGCCCGACCATCCGGTTCTCGTCGGGATTCGCGATGCCGCCGGCTTCGAGATCACGCATTGCCGTGAACGCTTTCTCGATCTTCGGTCGCATTTGCTCGAAGAAATTGTCCGGAAACTTCATCCGGCTGATATCGATCGAAAACCCGAGGTCATCGTAGCGGAGGAAGTACTGCTGAAACCGTTGCCAAAGCGAAGATGAAGCCATGGATCAGTGACGATTGACGAGTGACGAGTGACTAGTTTTCACCGGTTTGCGTGACTCACATTCTTCTACCTGTCACACGTCACAGGTCACTTGTCACTTGCGGGCGGTGGCTTGGAGCTGGCTGATTCTTTCTTGATCGGCACTTCTTCCTTGGGCGCGACTTCATATTCGGGTTTCGCAACGCCCATCAACCAGTGATCGAACCATCCGACGATATTCTGCAATCGCTCGACGCGATGCCAGGGCTGCCCGGACCGCGAGAGTTCGTGGGATTCGTTCGGAAACCGCACCATCACCGTGGGAATTTTACGAAACTTCAACGCCCGAAACATTTCCTCACCGCCGGCGCCTGGGGGCGTTCGGTAATCGGCTTCGCCCAAGATGAACATCGTCGGCGTCTTTACGTTCTTAATATAAGTGATAGGCGAGCGCGCTTTGAAATCCTCTTCCTCGTCGAAGGGTGGGCCTTTAAACCAATTGGGCTGAAACAGGGTGAAATCGGCTGTGTACCACCAATGCGCCCAGCTTGCGATATCGCGTTGGGCGACCGCGGCAGCGAACCGATCGGTGTGACCGACTACCCAGTTCGTGAGCAAACCGCCGCCGCTGCCACCGGTCACGCCGAGTTTCTTCTCGTCGATGTAACCGCGCTTGATCGTTTCATCGACGCCGGCCATCAGGTCTTTGAAATCGTCGCCGGGATAATGGTATTGGATCACGTTACCAAATTCCTGGCCATAGCTCGTGCTGCCGCGCGGGTTTGGGAATAAGACGACATAACCCTTGGCTGCCATCCATTGGAACTCGTGGAAGAAAAGGTATCCATAGGCGGTGTGTGGCCCGCCGTGAATATTCAATATCAGGGGATACTTTTTGGTTGGGCTGAAGTCGGGCGGCTTTTGCAACCACGCCTCAATCATCTTTCCATCGAAACTCTTGTAATGAATTTCTTCCGGCTCGGTGAGATTCAACTTTGAGAATAAGGTATCGTTGAAATGGGTGAGTTGCTTTGGGTTCGCGCCGTTCTGATCGGCCACAAATAGATCGCCCAGGCGAGTCGGCGTCGACAATGTGTAGATCAGTTTCGATACGTCATGCGTCGCTCGCACTCTGATGACTGCCTGATTGCCCGACGTTAAATCAGTGGGCACGCCGGATTCCGCGTCGAAGGAAGCGATGTTCGCTTTACCTTCTTTGGAATAAACCTGAATCAGCGAGCGACCATCCGGTGTCCAAATCGTTGCATTGCGCCCACCGGCGCGCGGCGCTTCGCAATCGCCAATCAGGGTGCTGCCAATGTCGAAGTCGAATTTTTCCGTGAGGTTTTTCGGCTTTGCGTTCGGCGAAAGTTCAACCACCCAAAGATCTTCCTCGGTGTACGAGTTGACCGGTTGCGTAACCGAAGCCACAAACGCGAGCCGCTTGCCGTCCGGGCTCAGCGACAGGCCGCCGATGTCCATGTCGATCGTGGTGAGCTTGGCCGGGTTGCCGCCGCTGGCGCTGATTGAGTAAAGCTCGCTGCGCGGCCGCTCGTAGTATGGTTCGTCCGCGTGCAGCGAAACGAAGTAGAGCTGGGAACTATCCTTCGACCAGGTGATTCCGCCCTCATCGAAACGACCGGTAGTCAGTTGTTTTGGCTGAACTTTTTCGTCGGCGTTATGCGGCGCCTGGATCGTCCAGATGTGGGTCGGATGTTTTGGATCAGTGTAGCCTTCATTGTCTTCGCGATAAATCGCGCGCGTTATTACACGAACGTCGCTTTCGTGTTCTGATTCCGCTTCTGCTTTCTTTGTCGCGTGTTCGGTCTCGGTCTTACTGGCGGAAGATTTGTCGCCCGACGTCTTTGATGTTTCCGGAGACGCGGCCGGTGAAGCCGCGCTCACCGCTTTCTTTAATTCTTCTTCCTTCTTCTTTTTCTTTTCCTGCTTGGCCAGATCTTCCGGATTGGTCTCGCTGGTGAACGCGATTGTTTTTCCATCCGGCGACCAAACCGGATTGCCCGCTCCTTTCGGCAAATCGGTGAACGAAAACGAATCGCCGCCCCCCATTGGTAGAATCGACAATTGCGGTTCCGCGGTCTTGCCGTCCTTTTCAGGGGCTCTGAGAAACACTAGATATTTTCCGTCAGGCGACCACCGCGGTGTTGAATCGTGCTCTCCCTTCGTCAGCTGGTGCGGTTCTTCAGCGGCCGAAATCGGGACGGTCCAGATCGAGGTGTTATAACCCTCTTTTTTCTCGTTCACCGTCACCCTCACAAAGGCGACGCGGGATCCGTCCGGCGATACTTGTGGATCTCCGACCCAGACGAAATCCCAGAGATCTTTTTCAGTAATGTTCCGCTTTTGGCCGAACGAGCTTCCCAGTCCGAGCGTGAGAATGAGTGAGAATGCGAAGAGTGCGCGCATAGTGTTGATCTTAATAGGTTGGTGCCGCCGACCTGCAAGCGGAACCTTGGTAGCCAACCTTGGCTGCCGGGTACGCATTAGGCTTTGAGCATTTTGGCGGTGATGATAGAATCAGCGTCCGGGGACAGCCGCTTGCCGACATGGAGCCAGATCTAAAACGCGTTACCCGCTACTACGCAGGATTTCTAGGGCTCTTTTGTGCCGCCGTTTTCTTGCTTTGGTTATTTGGCGCCGAGTTGTTTTCGCTTTTGCTCCAGAAGTCCCGGGCCTACGTCCCGCCGCAATTCCTGACCTGGGTCAGCCTGGCCTCAAGTCTTTGTCTGGCAGTCGCGTTCTGTCTCATGCCATTTTCCCTGTTCCGAATCGTCCGGCAACGATCTGATGTGCCTTTCGGATGGGTGGTTCTGTGTATTGCCGGTTTTCTGTTTCTGGTTGGTCTAAGCGCGTTTTTAGGGCTGTTAAACATTTGGTTTCACGGCCCGACGTTGATTTGGTCCCTAGTTTTGACCCATCTTGGCAGTGCCCTTCTCGCTGTCGCCACCTTGATGATCCTACGCGCGCTGGTTCCTAGAATCCTCGAGATTCCAACCCGTGCCCAATGGGTTGCCCTTTACAAAGGCCTGGCCCGAGCTGAAGCGAGCGCTGAGGAAAAAGACAAGTTATTGGCGGCGGTGAGCCATGAGCTGCGCACTCCGTTGGCCCCGCTGTTGGCCTGCTTAACCGAACTTGAGCATCACGTTGCGTCGTTGGCCGATCCAGAAATCCAGAATTGCCTTCAGGTTTTAAGGAAAAACGTTCTCCGCGAAGCTCGCGTCGTTAACGATCTGATTGACCGACTTGAAATTCCTGGCTCTAAACCGGTCGAGCTCCCTGAGCCAAATGGCAACGCGCGTCCGCGCCGATTGTTGCTGGTTGAAGATCACGCCGACACGTTGCGAACATTTGCCAGAATGTTGCGGCGCGAAGGATTCGACGTTCAGGAAGCTTGCACAGTGTCAGAAGCGCTCGCCGCGGCTCGAACGGGCGACCTTTTGCTCTCCGACATTGCGCTGCCTGACGGAGATGGTTGCCAGCTAATGCGTCATCTGGCGACTCTGGGTATTCCGGGGATTGCTATTTCCGGTTTCGGCACCGCGAAGGACCGCGAAGAGTACCGGCGAGCGGGATTCGCGGAGTCGTTAGTTAAACCGGTCGAGGTCAGACAAGTAATCAGTGCAATCGGCCGAGTCATGGCCGGCGGAGACGAAATTGGTAATGTCCCCGGCGCCGCGCCTAGCGCTGGTGTCTAATAGTCTCTAGCAATCCAACAGACGAGTTGCTTGCCGACGCATCGGCACTCAGCCCTACATTCTTGAAGGGCGGTGCGGTCACATATGCTCGATCACGTTATCGCCGAACGCACTACACTTGATCTCTTTCGCACCTTCCATTAAGCGCGCGAAATCGTAGGTCACGCGTTTGCTGGCGATCGCACCTTTCAGTCCCTTTATAATAAGATCGGCCGCTTCGGTCCAACCCATGTAACGGAACATCATTTCTCCGGATAGAATCACTGAGCCAGGGTTTACCTTGTCCTGGTTGGCGTATTTGGGAGCGGTGCCGTGGGTCGCTTCGAACACGGCATGGCCGGTGATGTAGTTAATATTGCCGCCGGGCGCGATGCCGATCCCGCCCACTTGTGCCGCAAGCGCGTCGCTCAAGTAGTCGCCGTTCAAGTTCAACGTCGCGATAACATCGAAATCTTCCGGTCGCGTCAGCACTTGTTGCAATGTGATGTCGGCAATCGCGTCCTTGATCACAATTCCAGCACCGGGTTTGCCCATTGGAATTTTGCACCACGGCCCACCGTCGATTTCTTCGGCGCCAAAATAACTCTTGGCAATCTCGTAACCCCAATCCCGAAACGCACCTTCGGTGAACTTCATAATGTTTCCCTTGTGCACGAGGGTGACGCTCTTGCGTTGGTTCAAAATCGCGTAACTGATTGCGCTGTGAATTAAGCGTACACTGCCCGAGCGGCTGACCGGTTTAAGTCCAAGCCCGACCATCACCTCGGTTTTCTCCGGCGCGCCGACTCGTTTCCAAAACTCGGCTGCTTTTTCTTTCGTCCCGAACCGAATTTTCGGGAATTCCTTTGGAAATTCCTTGGCAAAGAAATCGAGGATCTTTTGCGCTTCGGGTGTTCCGGCGGCGTATTCAATCCCGGCATAAATGTCTTCCGTGTTTTCGCGGAAGATCACCATGTTCGTTTTTTCAGGATGCTTCACCGGCGAAGGAACACCTTCGAAGTATTGAACCGGGCGAAGACAAACGTAGAGGTCTAGGAGTTGCCGGAGAGCGACGTTAAGCGACCGAATCCCGCCGCCGACCGGCGTGGTCAACGGTCCTTTGATGCCCACCAAATATTCTCGAAATGCCTCGACCGTGTCGTCCGGCAACCAGCTGTCGAATTTGTCCTTGGCCGACTGGCCGGCGAACACCTCAAACCAGGAGATTTTCTTTTTGCCGCCGTAAGCCTTTGCCACGGCTGCATCCATCACCCGGACACTTGCTGCCCAGATATCGGGACCGGTTCCGTCTCCGCGAATGAACGGAACAATCGGGTTATTGGGAACGTTCAGTTGTTGATCGCGGGTGATCTTTTCGCCTGCGGGCGGTGCAACATCTTTGTAAGGCATACGCGGCACACTGTGCCGCGAAAGTGACGTGTGACAAGTGACGAGTGACGAGAAAGTCAGAGGTCAGCGGTGTGCATAACTACGTCATAATTCTTAATTTTTACTTCTTACTTCGCAAGCTGCGGCACGCCATAGGCTTAATCAACCGTTATGCTTCTCCTGGGTTTCCGCGGTTTTCGCCGCCTAAACAAACGCGCTTTTGTCAGTATTAGCCATCTCAGCATGATGGCGGGAATCGCACTGACCGTGGCAACCCTCATTGGCGGATCAGGTTACTTGATCGAGGAACTTCATCGGCAGGCCGGGGTTGCGAAGACGGTTGTTGGCTTGGCTCCAGTTGACCCAACCGTTGTCGTGCCGGTTTCGGCCGACATGGTTCGAGTCAGTTCGATCGCACTTGGACGCACTCCAGTGGCAATCGTGAATGGTGTCGCAGTCGAGGAAGGTGGAACCGTCCGGGTGCAGACGACTAACGGTCTCGCGGCTGTGCAAATTCTTCGGATTCGTGACGGCGTCGTCGAGTGCAAATACGGCGAGCAAATGATCCTGGCCAAGCTGCGCTAGTTACGAAATGGACCACTGCAGGCCTCTCGAAGGCTGCCGGAGCAGGTTGGAAACAAAAAAAATTCGGTCTCGGGCGGCCGCCTGGAATTATCCTCCGAACCCGGACTGCGTCCTGTGATACTAAGCAAAACTACGAAAACCCCGATTGGCCGGTAGGCGATTCGAAATTCCTCATAATTTGTGAACAACGTTATTTCGGCGGGAGAGTCTTCAAATTTGATTGAACGTCACCGTCCGCGGACGGAGCCTAGCAGCGGTATGGATCGCACTGAAACGATTCTCGGCGTCCGCTTTTTCAACGGTACGGTCGACGAAGCCGTCGATACGATGTCGCGTGACGGTGGTCTGCTCGTGGTTCCGGCGGCGCCGGCATTGGTAAAGTTACAAAGCGACGAAGGGTATCGGCGCGCGCTAGTGTCGGCCGATATGGCGATTGCCGATAGCGGCGCAATGGTTTTGCTCTGGAAAATTTTCACGGGACGCCGTGTCGAACGCATCTCCGGCCTGAAATTTCTCAAGCATTTGATTTCGCGACTCGGAAGCCGCCCCAGCGAGCGAGTTCTGTGGATCGTGCCCAGTGAAGCTGCCCACGAAAAAGCGATCAATTGGTTACATCGCATGAATCTTACCGGCACCGCCGATTTTTACGTGGCGCCCCGATATGGAGCTGAGGTGCGCGACGATGCGCTGGTTACAAGAATTGAAAATCATCGCCCGGCGCATGTCATAGTTGGAATTGGCGGAGGCACCCAGGAAAAGCTCGGACTTTATTTAAAAGAAAATCTTCGAGCGCGTCCGGCAATTAATTGCATCGGCGCGGCCCTGGCATTTCTCACGGGCGACCAGCCGCCGATTCCGATGTGGGCCGACACGTTTTATCTTGGCTGGCTGCTGCGTCTTCTTCGCCAGCCGCGAATTTTCGGTCCACGCTACTTGAGCGCATTCAAGCTGCCCTGGCTCATTTTTCGTTACCGAAGCGATTTACCTCCGCTTCGCGAAAAATGAGCAGCGCGAATCGCGAACCGGGGAATGCGAAATTCAGAATCCGAGATTGCTCGTGCCCGGCGATGCGGGCAGTTTCTGTCCATGAAACAACCCCTTGAAACCAGAACTAAATTCTTTGCCCTCGAAATTATTAATTTCATCGCAAGGTCGCCCAGAAATCGGATTGCGGATGTACTCGCGCGTCAGTTGCTAAAGAGCGGGACATCGGTCGGCGCGAATTACAGGGAAGCCCGCCGCGCTGAATCGCATGCCGATTTTATCCATGAAATCGGCATCTGTGCGAAAGAGTCAGCCGAGACACAGTACTGGCTAGAGCTGTTTCTTGAAGGAAAGCTCGGGAATGCAGAAAGATGCGAGGTACTACTTCGAGAGGCCTCCGAATTGCTCGCAATATTTATAGCAAGCGAACGGACCGCGAGAAAATTCCGATAACTGGCAACGCTTTAGTTTCGCGATGAAAATAATCGACAATATTTCGCACTCCGCGTTTCGCATTTCGCGTTTCCTGTGAAAATCCTCGGTCTTAACCCTTACCACGCTGATTCCGCCGCCTGTTTGTTTATCGATGGCAAACTCGTGGCCGCGGCGGAAGAAGAGCGCTTCCGCCGGATCAAACATTGGGCCGGGTTGCCGACGTGCGCGATCAATTATTGTCTCGAAGAATCGCGGGTGCGGTTGGAGGAAATCGATCATATCGCGATCAATCGCAAACCGGGCGTGAACAATCTGCGCCGGCTCGGATTTGCCCTGACCCGTTGGCCTCATCCGAAATTGATGGCGCAGAAAATCAAAAACCTCCGCCGCGCCGCTTCGGTCAAAGAAGCACTCCAGGAAAGTTATGGAATCGAGATCAAAGTCCAGGTGCATCAGGTTGAGCATCACCTTGCCCATTTGGCTTCAGCTTATTTCCTTTCCGGATTCAGCGAAGCGGCCTGCATCTCAATCGACGGTTTTGGCGATTTCGCCAGCACCGCTTTCGGGATCGGAGAGGGGAGCGGGGTCAAGATCGATCGACGGGTTTATTTCCCGCACTCGTTAGGCATTTTCTATTCGGCGCTTACCCAGTTCCTCGGCTTTCCGCATTACGGCGATGAGCACAAAGTGATGGGACTCGCGCCCTATGGCGAACCAACTTTTCTCGATCCGCTCCGAGAAGTTGTTCGGATTCGTCCGGACGGAACGTTTCGATTGAATCTGAAATTCTTCCGACACCACATAGATAATGTTTCATACACCTGGAAGGATTGCCCGCCGGAGGTCGGGATCCTTTACCGCCGTCCGCTAATCGATCTTCTCGGATCGCCGCGTAAGCCGGACGATCCGATCGAGCAAAAGCACAAGGATATTGCTCGTTCGGTGCAGGCGACGTACGAGAAAGCGTTTTTCGCTTTGCTTCAGGCGCTGCACAAGCAACATCCGAGCGACAACCTCGCACTTGCCGGCGGTTGCGCGATGAACTCGGTCGCGAACGGAAAAGTTTATCGCCGGACACCGTTCAAGAAAATGTATCTGCCGGCGGCAACTGGTGACGCTGGCGGCGCAATCGGAGCGGCTGCGCTTATGCTGTCGCAACTGAGCGGTCAGCGGTCCGAGGCCAGCGGTCAGAAGGATCTGACTTCCGACTTCAGACCTCTGATTTCTGCTTATCTCGGTCCTGACTCAAGCGAAGAAGAGATTCACGCGCTGATCGATTGGAAGAAAAAAGAGATCGCCGAGGCCGGTTGCTCGATTTCCTACATCGGCGACGAGGAAGAACTATTGAAGAGAACAGCACAGGCAATTGCCGACGGAAAGATTATTGGCTGGTTTCAGGGTCGAATGGAATGGGGACCGCGTGCGCTCGGAAATCGGTCCATCCTGGCCGATCCGCGCAATCCCGCGATAAAGGATGTGCTCAACGCAAAAATCAAACACTGGGAATCGTTTCGGCCCTTCGCGTCGTCCATTCTGCGTGAGGAAGTGGCCGAGTGGTTTGAGACTGACGACGATGTCCCGTTCATGATGCAAGTTTTCCAGATCCGGCCAAAATACCGGGAAATGGTTCCGGCCGTGACCCATATCGATGGGACAGGGCGATTGCAGACCGTCCATAAGGAGACCAACCCACGGTACCACCGTCTGATCGAACATTTTCGCGAACTCAGCGGTATCCCCCTCGTGCTCAACACTTCATTCAACGGGAACGAACCCATCGTCTGCTTTCCCGAGGAAGCCCTCGATTGCTTCCTCAGGAGCAAAATGGATTTGCTCGTGATAGGAACCTTTTGCGTCGAACGCAAAAGTTAGTTATAAATTAAGACCCCCCTATGGAAGCCATATTGATCCAGGACCTGATCGAGAAAAATAAGCCCTTTCGCGTCGAAACCGCCGCCGGCCGTGTATTTGAAGTTCCTCACCGCGACTTTATTTCGTTTTCCGCTCGAAAGACATCGATTATAATTAACTACGCGGATAATGGTGATGAACATTTCGCTGTTGTTCCGCTTTTGACTGTCACCTCAGCCATGGCTCAAGCCTGACACGGAACATGAGATCGCTTGTCGCAGTATTTTTTTCATCGGTTTTGATCCTGAGCATTGCGCCGTTGGCCCATGCCCAGGCCGTCCTTAACAACACTACGTTAGGGCAAAGACAGAATGACGATCGAGACCTTGTCAATTCGCTCGTCCCCGGCCCGCAGAAATATGGGAAGGGCGAGAAAAAATCGCAGGTGAGCGCCGCGGAGTTAAAGAGCAAAAGCATCAAGGATGCGACCTTTGGCGGCAGCCTCATGAATATTGGGATCGACGCCGCGGTACCGAAACTGGATGGGTCGAAAGAGCATAGTGCCCCAAGCGAAGAACCAGCCTCGCGCCCTGCTTCAGCCGAGCAAACGTCCAGTGCGTCGAAGCAACCAGCACCGACTGAACAAGCGTCGAGCGCTTCCGCCCAAGCTGCCGAAACAGACTCAACGTTTTCGAGTCTCACCCAAACAGCAACTCTCGCGGACGATCTTGGCCAGGCCGATATCGCTGTTGCGCCCGCACCGGAAGCCAGGACGTCGCCCAGCTCGAGTACGGCCAACGATAAACAAAAGAAAGAACAAGGCGGAGCAGAAAAACCGTCGACGACTTCTTCGACCGAAAAATCCTCGACGACTAAGCCCGACGGTGACCACTAAAGCGGTGCCGTGGTTTATGAAGCCGATTAAGTTTCGCCGGGTGCTGGTCGGAATCGCGTTCTTGGTCGCGGGTGCGATTTCGACGGTAACTGCCGGAACGCCGACGGGCGGGCCATCGACTCCAACTTTGGAAGGCGCCCCGATTAATGGCGGTGGCTCTTCTCTCGGGCAAGGTGGAGCTCCAAGTAACCTCCCCGGGTCCGTCCCCGGCGGGAATTCCTACGGCGGCAGCAATGACACCGCTACCAGCGGCGTGCGCGAGCGCGGCGTAGCCGGTTCGGGTCTCCCACGAGAGAAGATCAGTGTGGTCGATACCAAATCGCTGCCCTCCAGGAAGACCGACGGAAAATTTGATACGAGCCTGCTTGGAAGCGATTTGAAGTCGGTCGGCGACGTGAAATCGATTATGCAAAAAGAATCCAGCAAGTCGCAATCGCAGACGCAAAAGGCCACAGCGTCAGTTAAGGCGTCGGAACAAACCAAAACGCAACCATCGACGTCCACGGATTCCGCAAAGCCAGCCGACAAACACTGACTACATCAACGTCAGTTCTCATTCGATCAGCTGGATGGGGGAGTTCCCAGGGTCAGTCCGGACAGGCAAAACGTGATTGCCGCCGAGAACAAGCAGAATGGGCAAAAAGCGTGCAGAACGAACGCTTGGAGATACAAGAACCACAAGGTCGCGAGAAACATTGCCGCGATAATCCAAGCTAGAAAAGTTCTCGCCCGGACATAGCCAAAGGCGGCCAGAGTCGCGGTGCTAAACACGCTGAAATAGGCAAGCACGCCAAAGGCAGCGGTCGGGATTCCAGCGATGACGGCGTATTTGCTGCCAAGAACAATTGAACACGGTTGCGATGCACCGCAGACGGAGTCATCGCCTGCAAGATGAGAGACGGTGAGATAAGTCGCATCCGCCAATCCGGCCAACGCGATCACGGCGGTGATGATCAGAAAAACGAGACGAGCGCGCTCGAAGCGGTCGTGGATTTCAGCGTTCGCTTCCATTTCGTGAAGTTTTACGAATTCTTTGCGGCCATCGCGGCATCGATTGCTTCGTGCAATCGGTCCGGATTAAAGGGCGGGGGAAACTCCTGCCCATTGATGAAGATGGTGGGAGTATTTTTGACGCCACGTGCTTCGCCTTGTTCGTGCTGGCGGTCGACAACTGCCGCGACGTCCGGATTCTCAAAATCCTTTTTGAATCGTTCGACATCCAATTTCAACTGCTGCGCGTAACTCTCAAATATCGGATGAATGTCATCTGCTTTGCTCCAATCATTTTGCTTTTCGTAAAGCAAATCATGCATTTCCCAAAATTTTCCCTGACGGCCGGCTGCTTCTGCGGCGAGGGATCCGTCCCGTCCGTGCTTGTGATTCGGCAAAGGAAAATGCCAAAAAACGACACGCAACCGCGATCCGAAACTCTTTTCCATTGGTTGGATTGACTGTAAGGTGGTCATCGCGCATGACGGACACTGGAAGTCCGCGAACTCTTCCAATGTCACCGGCGCATCTGCTTCGCCCCGGACATGCGCTGGTTTCATGTCTGGCGTGCCGCTGACCGTCGTGCTGGCGGCGATTCGCGCCCGCTTTGATTGATAAAGCATCGCGCCCGACCCGATGGTGACGACTCCGATCGCGGCGATAATTATAAACGGGAGAACGCGTTTCATTGATTCTTTCGAAATCTATTCCATTTCGACACAGGTGTCCTGTCGATTTCAAGGCGTTGATTAGGCAGAGGAATAATCCTTGGGCTTCGCCCCATCGGCGATTGCAGTGCCGCGGCCGTCGATAACGCTGTTCCAGACTGTGATTGAACCAACCCAATGTCCGAACTGTTGATTTCGCCATTTGCGGTCACATCCTCCCGAGCATTCGCCGCAGTTACGGCCTGTCCGGCTTGGGCTTGGGTTTGGGCAACGTCACTAGAATTCACTGCGCCATTCGCCGTCGTATCGCCGATCAGCACGCTCATCGCTGCTTCTACATCACCGGTGTTTGTTCCGTTGTTAACTCCACCCAACGTGACCGTGATCGTTTGCGCGTTCGCCACGCCGGTAAGATTTACGGTGACGACATTCGCGACGACGGTGAAGTTTGTTGCGCTGCCTGTGCCCGCTGTCACGGTCGCACTCTGCACCGAGATGGTGTTTGCAAAGGCAAACACGAGCATGTAATCGCTCGCCGCGCCGCCGGAACGACATTCAATCCCGGGCGATCCGCTCGACGGAAGATTGACATCGAAGGTGCCGGCGTCGCCGTGGGTTTTTCGCGATACGACACCCGTTAACTGCATCACGACCGATTCGACAAAGCGCCGATGCGCTGCGATCTCGGTCGCGTAGAATGCGCTCGGATTTGGCGCCGCCACCCATGTCCCGTCCCCGCCATCAACAAATAGCCCCGTAGTGTCGAACATTGCGGCGTTGAAAGTATTCGAACCGTCCATGCTGAAACTGAAGGGCCCATCGACTCCGAGATTAATTCCTGCCAGCTCCCAGCGATTCGTTGTTGAATTAAAAACAAACACAGCGCCGCCGGAGTCGCCGGCTGATAAATGCGCTTCATTCGATCCCGGATTGTTGTCGAACGTCGCGCGCACCAATTTTCCAAAACCTGGATCGGTATAAATCGATTCCACAACATTTGTTCCCCAACGTTGGACTCCATCGCTTGCGCCCCAAAGCCAGCCGCCTAAATGCGAGTCGTTTCCAACAAGAACTGAATTGCCGCGCTGGGTCCCGCGACCAAACACAACCAGGCTCAAACCAACTTCAGTTTCCGGAGCGTTGGCAAAAAGCGGCGCGTGGGTCGGAAACGTTCCGGATACCTGCCAAACTTGGAGATCGCTCGATGGATCGGGGAACACTGCGGTTGTTGTGTAGGCGACGTCGTTAAAAGTAAAAGTTTGGCCAACGCTGCCACCAATGTGCTTGGCGGTGACGAAATAGTTCGATGCGATTGCCGTTCCTAGAAAGCTGCCGAACTGGCCTTCATATTGCCATCCACTGTTGGCGAGATTGCCTGCCGGCGCATTGGTATTCGCGGCGGGATCGCCGGTTCCATAAAGTATGACCGCGCGAACGGGGGCCTCAGAGAAGAGGAAAACGATCGCAATCAGAGAGGCACGAAAGCACACAGTCCATATGATAACTTAATAATAATCACGACGGAATAGCTCGCTCCCAACAATTGGCGATCGAACCGAGCGATCAGGTATCGATCGAATTACGGGGGAAGCAACCTGCAATCTCTAGGCTTGGTTGCTTCTTGTCTGATCGGGCGAAAAAGGCTACAACGCTCGGCCTGGCTAAGAATGACGTAGCTTATGGCGCATGAGGTTTTTATCTCGCACTCTTCGCGTGACAAACCCGTAGCTGACGGTGTCTGTGCAGCTCTCGAACGCGTCAAGGTTCGTTGCTGGATTGCACCTCGCGATGTTCAGCCCGGTCGCTCGTTTGCCGGAGAAATCACTCGCGCGATCCAGCACAGCAAAGTGTTGGTCTTGATTTTTTCGACTCATTCGAACCAATCCGAGCAAGTGCTGCGCGAAGTCCAGCTGG
>DATINV010000016.1:0-10884 GCA_035473775.1 Chthoniobacterales bacterium | reverse complement strand
GGCAGCCAACGATACATGCAGGTCTTCGAGCTGGGCCTGGGCCGTTTCAGATTCGGCCCGCGCGGCCCGCAAGCCGCTGCGCACGCCGCCGAAGAGATCCATTTCCCAGCTGGCATCAACGCACCGCTGAATCTCGGTTTGTTGGCGACAGCCGGAAAGAATTTCGTCGGTAAGCACGATTTCGCCGCTTTTGCCGCCAACCGCGGCAAGAAGGAGGAGAATACCGTTCGCACAATTTGGTCTCTCCGGGTGCGAAGCCGCGGACCGGCGATTTCAATCGAAGTCAGCGGAAATGGATTTCTCTACAAAATGGCTCGGCTAATGGTCGGCGCGATGACGCAGGTTGCTCTTGAGAAAGAAAGCCTGGCAAGAATTGAGGCCGACCTGAAATCTGGCGGTTTTGAGGGAACTCGTTTGGCAGCGCCTGGAGATGGTTTGTACTTAATTAAAGTGTGGTACTGACCCTGCTTTGGGGTGAGGGCGACGTCGGACGGAAATGCGAGAGTCGGGCTGGCAGGGGAGCTGCTCTATGGCAATTATGGTAAATAAACCGGCCGACGCCGAACTACCATCTCAGACTAAAAAGCAAAAGCGCCGATCTTTCTTTGGACGAATTGGCGACTGGCTTTTTAGTCAGAGATATTTCCGCTTTAAACTTCTCTCCGGCACCACCGTCGGCGTGGTCGTTATCATTTTTCTGGTCGCGGTTTTCCTCCTCGTCAGCTTGCGCGACCATTATCAGGATACTCTGCGCAGCCACACCATCGCCGTCATTCGGTTAGGCAGCCTTATTGAAAATGATGTGGCCAGTCTCGAAAGCAGTCATCGCGGCTTTCTGTTAAACGGCAACGAAGATTACCTCACCTCATTCGAAAAGAAGCGAGTGTCGATTAAAGAGCGGAACCAGGAATTGATGGGTCTCATTCTCGACAGTCCAGCCCAGCGTAAGCGCGCGATGAAGGTGCAGGACCTGGTTCAAAAATGGTGCGTCAACGTTGCCGATCCCGAAGTCAAGGCTCGCCGGGCGAAAGGCGCGCCCCTGTCGCTAAATGATATGAGCAGCGCCGGTGGTTCAACCGGCGTCGGAGACTCAATGCTCGCTCAAGCTCGTGACATTCTGCAATCGCTTCAGGACGAGGAAAGGATCTCTCTCAATCGACGGATGCACGAACAGGAATGGGCCACGCAGTCGACCCAGATACTCGATTTCCTGCCAAAACTCGATCGGGCGTTAATTGAGATGGAAAAGGAAAAACGGGGCTACCTGCTCACCGGCGAAAACAATTTTGCGGAAGGTTACAAACGGGCGGTGGACGATTTTTACACCTACCACGCTTACCTCTCGATTTTGGTCTCAAGTTTTCCGTCGCAGGCCGAGCTGCTGGCTGAAATTCGCGCTGGCGTCGATCGCTGGATCAACACCACCGCTGTTCCTCAAATGGAAGCGAAACGCGCCGGCAAAGACCCCGAATCAGTCGCCTCGACCGCCTCCGGCGAAACTACCATTGGCGACGCCCGCCAGATGCTCACGAATTTCGAGACGAACGAGCTCAATCTTTATCAGTTGCGCACAAGCGCAGTCACTCGGCAAAGAATATTGAGGACGTCAGCGCTCGCCCTCATTGCCTTTTTCGCAGTTGGGCTCCTTGTCATTTCGAACAGCTACAGTTTCGTCTTTGTTCGGCGCCAGTTGACCAAGCTGGAAAATGCAGAGACCCACATCCGGTCGGTCATCGAAAACATTCTCGACGGCATGATTGTGCTCGAGGAAAACGGCCTCATTCGTTCAATGAATCCGTCGGCTGAAAGAATGTTTGGCTGTCGCGATAATGAAATGCTCGGACATAATTTCACACGGTTGGTCCCGAAACGTTTCGAAGACGAGCAGGATTCCAAGCCGGTGGTTTTCAATTGGATCGAGCTAATACGTCGCACCGGCCGGACCACGCTGGCGCTTGGCCGGACCCGCAAGAACATCACCTTCCCGGTCGAAATTTCGCTGAGCGAAATGGTGATCGATCAGCAGCGTCTCTACGTCGCGATGGTCCGCGATGTGACCGAACGAAAACATTTTGAGCAGCAGGTCGACGCCGAAAAAGAAAATCTCGCGGTTACGCTTCGCGCCATCGGTGACGGCGTTATCACCTGCGACGTGAACGGCAAAGTCATAATGATGAACAGCGAGGCGGAAAAATTGACCGGCTGGACTTACAAAGAAGCCAATGGTCAACCCCTCAAGACTGTTTTCGAGGTCACGGTCGACCTCGCGGCCCAGGCAAAGGTTCAAAAAAGCGGTTACCGAAGCGAAGCGCAGTCGATCTTGGTTAATCTTCCCGAGACGGTCACCCTGACTTCGAAAGACGGTAGCGAACGCGTCATCGAACAAGTCGCCTCCCCCATTCGAGATAACAAAAACGAAATCGGCGGCGTGGTGCTCGTTTTCCGTGACATCACAGAACGTCAACGTAGTGAGGCGGAACGACGTAAAGCTGAAACCCTCGAGCAACTCGGTCTGCTGGCTGGCGGAATTGCGCACGATTTCAATAACCTGCTCACCGCGATCATCGGTAATATTTCCCTCGCTTCCTTGCTTCTTCCCCCGGACGACGAGATGGCAACACGCCTGGATGACGCCAAGAACGCTTCGATGCGCGCGCGCGATCTCGCTCAACAACTTCTGACCTTCGCTCGTGGCGGCGCGCCGATCAAAAAGACAGCATCAATCGGAAAACTGATCCAGGACACGGTGAGCTTCTCGCTCCGGGGCAGTCATAACCGCAGCGAGTTTGATTTTGGGCCTGATGTCGCACCGGCGGAAATCGATGCCGGCCAAATCAGTCAGGTGATTGCAAATCTTGTGGTGAATGCCGACCAGGCGATGCCCAACGGAGGCACGCTCTACGTCAGCTGCGACAACTTCTGTTACGACACCAACGATGTAGTCATTCCCGATCTCGCGCCGGGAGATTATGTCCGCGTCCGCATCCGCGACGAAGGGGTCGGCATACCTGAAAAGTACGTAAAGCGAATATTCGATCCATACTTCACGACGAAACCCAAAGGCAACGGTCTCGGCTTGGCGACAGCGTATTCAATCATCAAGAATCATAACGGATTACTGACCGTCGAGTCCCAGGTGCATGTTGGCACGACTTTCACGATTTATCTCCCGGCCGCCGAAGCGGAGAATGTGGAATTGCCAGTGGAAGCGCCGAAGAAGCTTACGGCTGAAATTTCCGGGACCGGTCGCGTCCTGGTGGTCGACGACGAAGACGCTATTCGCGATCTGGTGGAATTCACTCTGACTCGTCTTGGATACGAAGTTTCACAAGCGGCGACCGCGCTGCAAGGCGTGGAGATGTATCAAGAGAAATTGAGAGTCGGCCAACGCTTCGACCTCGTCATTCTCGATCTGACGCTCCCCGGCGGCATGGGCGGAAAAGAAGCGCTCAAGAAATTGATCGAAATCGATCCGACGGTGAATGCGATCGTTTCAAGCGGTTATGCGACGGATGCGACCATGAGCCGTTATCAGGATTTTGGATTCCGCGGTGTTATTGCCAAGCCGTACGAAGCCGCCGAACTCGGCAAAATTGTTCACGACATGATCGAATCTAGCCATGTCAATGTGGTTAGCCTGAATTTTCCGACGCGAGCAGCTGGCTAGCGGCTCCTAAATCGAACTAGTCTGCCGGCATCGGCAGTTCTTTGATCAAGCGAAAGCCGTTCTTGGTATAGCCAACCTTCTCGTAAAACTCATGCGCTTCGGTGCGCCGAAAATGACTGTAGACAGCGACCCGCCGGATATTTTTCTGCGCCAAGGCTTCCTCCGCAGCCCGAATTAACGCATGGCCAACGCCGCGGCCCCGTACTTTGTCCGAAACAATCAGAGCCATGATGACCGCGCCCGCGCTGTTATGCTCGTAGCTATAACGCGTGGATGTCCCAATCATCCCACAGACTTTGCCGTCACTAACCGCGACGAATGTCGCGTAATTCTTCTCCGCACCGATCGCCTCCATCCGCATTTCCATTTCCGACGTGCGCGTCGGATACCCAAGCTGCGTCATCAAATCGGCCAAGGCAGCGGCATCGGTGGTCTCGGCCGGCCGAACCGTGACGTCGGAATCTATCGAATCACTCATCACTTCGCTGTGTCTTTAAACGTGGCAAAAGGCCTTCCAAAATTGTCGCGACCGATTCGTTCACCGTTTGCTTGTCCGTCCGGACCACAATCTCGGCGTCCTCCGGTGGCTCGTAAGGCGCGTCGATACCGGTGAACTCGCGGATCTCACCGGCGCGGGCTTTTTTGTAGAGATTTTTCGGATCACGCGCCTCGCAGACTTCAAGCGGAGCGTCCACAAAAACTTCGATGAACTCGGCGTTCCCTTCGAGTGCGATCTCGCGCGCGCGGCGACGATCCATTCGATATGGCGAAATGAACGCGGTGATCGCGACAACTCCCGAGTCGGCCATCAATTTCGCAACCTCGCTAACGCGGCGAATATTTTCGACACGATCCTCCGGAGAGAATCCCAGATTCGAATTCAAGCCATGCCGGATGTTATCTCCATCGAGCACGTAAGTCTGCATCCCCCGCCCAAATAGCTCGCGCTCAAGGGCCTGAGCGACCGTCGACTTTCCGGCGCCGGACAATCCCGTGAACCAGACGACCGCGCCTCGGTGACCAATCCGCGCCGCGCGATCGGGCGCAGTAATTTTGCCTTCTACCCAGAAAATGTTTTTGCTTTTTGCAACCGTGCGGTCGGTGTAAACACCGCCGAAAATTGTCCCTCCGCCGCAAATCTTGCCGTCATCGACGATGACAAATCGCCCGAGGTTCGGTATCCGATCGTGATTGTCGATTACCAGCGGTGCTCGTGTTTGAATCGTCAGTCTTCCAACTTCGTTGCGTTCGAGCCGGTCGCGGTTGTCCGTCGACGACTCCAGCGTTGCCGAATCCATTACCTGATCGATCGAAACGATTTCGCATTTCACTTCCTGGGTCGCGAGCCGGAGATCGTAAAGATGGCCGCAACGCATTGGTTCCTGCACAATCCAAAAGACATCCGCATGGACGCGATTCGCTTCGATCGGTGTTTCACTCTGATGCGAGCCGACATAACCGCGCTCTACGAAAATTTGCTCGGTCAGGGTAATCCCGACCGAGTCACCAGCAATCGCTTCGGACTCGCCGCCTGCGCCCCATGTTTCAATCGAGTG
This sequence comes from Chthoniobacterales bacterium, assembly GCA_035473775.1. Classification (GTDB taxonomy): domain Bacteria; phylum Verrucomicrobiota; class Verrucomicrobiia; order Chthoniobacterales; family UBA10450; genus AV40. Next base: position 5,661 of record DATINV010000016.1, on the reverse strand, counting down.
AACTTTCGACGCTTTATTAGCGGGTGAAAAAACCAGTTCGTCCCCCACTCTCAATTTCCCTGTCTCGATTCGCCCTGCGATGATGCGGCGCTCGTCAAATCGATAAACGTCCTGCACGGAAAATCGCAATGGAAGATCGACATCGGCGCCCTGCGCCTCCAAGAGGTCGAGCGCTTCCAATACGGTCGGACCCTTGTGCCACTTCATTTTTTTGCTCGGACTCGCTACGTTCTCGCCGGTTTTCGCCGAAGCGGGGACAAAAACCCGCGCTTCAAGCCCGAGTTCGCCCAGAAATTTTTGATATTGATTCTCGATTTCGTTGAAGCGCTCTTCGGAAAAATCCGCCAGGTCCATTTTATTCACCACCACGATCAGTTGCCTGATTCCAAGCAGGCTCAGCAGATAGGCGTGCCGCCGGCTCTGTTCGCGCACGCCTTCGTTCGCCGCAATGACAAGGACAGCCGCGTCGGCCCGGGACGCGCCTGTAATCATGTTTTTCAGAAACTCTTTGTGGCCCGGCGCGTCGATGATGATGTATTTGCGCCGCTTGGTTTTAAACCGGATCTCAGTCGTGTCGATCGTAATGTTCTGACTTTGCTCTTCGAGCAGGGCATCGAGCACGAAGGCAAACTCAAACTCCATCCCCTCCGCCTCGCACGCCTTCTTCACCATCTCGATCTTGCCTTCCGGCAACGAGTCCGTGTCATTCAAAATCCGCCCGATGAGGGTGGACTTTCCGTGATCAACATGGCCCACGAATACGGCGCGCAGCGGGAGCTGCGTTTCTACCGGAGATAGGATACCGGATACCGGAGAGTCTTTCGTTTTCACCCTTCTTTTCGTTTTCGAGCTGATTTGACCGTTTGCCCAACCGGAGGGTTCGTCAGTGATTCAGCCAAATGAATGCAGCGGATTCCGAACTGGAATGTTCGTTTGCGAAATTCAGGACGCGTCATCTCTAAATCTTTCCGGTTTCAGGTATCCGCTTTCCGATTTCTCACATAAAGCCTTTGGCGCGCAACTTCTGCATCGCGTTCCGCTCGTAGTGATCCTGCGCGCGGCCGGCGCGCTCGCCAACCTTAGTCGATTCCAGCTCGACGATAATCTCTTCGATGTTCGACGCTTTGCTTTCGATCGGATGCGTGATTGGACTGCAACCTAACGAACGGAATCGTTTTCCGTTTCGCGCAAAGTACATTTGCGGAATCGGAATATTCTCGCGCTGGATGTAGCGCCAAACGTCGACCTCAGTCCAGTCGAGCAGCGGTTGCACCCGCACGTGCTCGCCTTTCGCGGCGTTGGTCGCGAATTGTCCCCAGAATTCCGGCGGTTGATCTTTATAGTCCCATTCAAACTGCGCGTTGCGTGGCGAAAAATATCGCTCCTTCGCACGGGTTGGATCCTCATCGCGCCGAATTCCGGTGATCAACGCGTCGAATTTGTATTCCGAGAGGACTTGCTGGAGCGCGACCGTTTTCAGCTCGTGCGTTACCGTTATCGGGTCGTGTGTTTCGTAACCAACCCCGCGCGCTCGGGCTTCGGTGTTGATCTTCACGATCAAGTTCAAGTTATGGTGCGTTCTTGCCCATTCCCGAAACTCGATCATCTCCGGAAACTCGTAAGTCGTGTCGATGTGCAACACCGGGAATGGCACCCGACCGAAAAATGCTTTACGGGCGAGCCAGACCAGGAGATTGGAATCCTTGCCCATTGACCACGGCATACAGATGTTCTTGAACGCGTGATACGCCTCACGAAAAATGAAGATGCTCTGGTTCTCTAGGTCGTCGAGATGTGTGCGTTGGGTTGACTGCATATCCTGTCTAGGTAGGGGCGATTACGCTCCCGCTCGTGCATTCAAAAGTGTTCCCATGTTTTTAGATTGCCGCTGAGCGGCGGAAATTCACCGAACCGCCCGCCCCGCGAGCCATGACAATCACCGAGCGGGCGATTGAGGTCAATCGCCCTACCTAAGATTGCCGATCTTGCACAGGCAAGGCGGCACGTTAACCTGTTTGCATGGCCGAGCAGCGTTCTACCGCTTACGACTCAAAAATCGAGGGTAACGTCATTTTTACCAGGCTCGACGCCGCCTTCAATTGGGTCCGCAAGAATTCTCTCTGGCCGATGCCGATGGGGCTGGCCTGTTGCGCGATTGAGCTGATGGCCACCGCGGCGTCACGGTTTGATATCGCCCGGTTCGGCGCCGAGGTAATGCGGTTTTCGCCGCGCCAATGCGACGTGATGATCGTTGCCGGCACCGTGACTTACAAGATGGCGCTGGCGGTGAAACGGATTTACGAACAAATGCCCGATCCCAAATGGGTGATTGCCATGGGTGCTTGCGCATCTACGGGCGGGATGTATCGCTCCTACGCTGTCCTTCAAGGAATCGATCAACTATTGCCCGTCGACGTCTACATTTCCGGTTGTCCGCCCCGGCCGGAAGCGTTGCTCGCCGGATTGATGAAATTGCAGGAAAAAATTTCCGGCGAAAAATCGTTTCTACAACAGAAACCCGAGCTCACCAAAAAATTTGCGGAGCTCAGCGCATGAACCTCGTGTGACTACGTTTTTCATCCATCATTCGTCCGTCAACCTTCATCCTTTTCTTCAATGACCGGCTCGGAACTTCTCGCTTCGTTAGGCAAACTGCTCGGGCCAAAACTGCAAACGAAAGCCGAATTTCGCGGAGAGACGACTTACACCATCTCGGCGGCTGATCTGCGCGAGATCGCTAAACTCTGCCGCGACGATCTTTCGTTTGATTATTTAATCGACATCACCAGCATCGACAACGCGGACCAGGAACCGCGGTTCGAACTTGTTTACGAGCTTTACTCGCTGACGCTGGCTGTTCATCTCCGGCTGAAATTGAAAATCGGCGAAAACGAAGAACCCGACACCGTGTCAGACATCTGGCCGACTGCGAATTGGCACGAGCGCGAGATTTACGACATGATGGGCATAAAATTCAGAGGCCATCCTGATCTCCGCCGAATCCTGATGTGGGACGGCTATCCATTCTTCCCGTTACGCAAAGAATTTCCGTTGGAAGGTCTCCCCAGCGAAATGCCCGCCGTCGCGTTTACCAAATCTGCGCCGCTCGAAGGCGGCCCTTTCGTCACTCAACCCAGCACAGCCATCACCAAATTCCGCGAACCGAGAGCACGGCCGCCGGAATTATGATATGAGAATCTATCGGCGATGGTTGGCAGTTTGCATTGCCGTCTTCGCAGCTCTGCTCACCAGCTTTCTATCCCTCTACGAGCTCGTGATGCTCGCTGGTGTTATACCGGTGCGATCACTATCTGCGGAACGGCGGCACCGCGATGGTGGCTTTGGACATACGTTGCTCTAGTGCCACTCGGAGTGATTGCGTCCGCTATCTGCGCCGCGTTTTTAGCGTTGCGTTGGTACCGCGCCGCCTGCGGAATCGCACTACCTGTTCGTTAAAGGAAACCCGTCGAGTAACTGCGCAAAGAGTTTCGAATTTGCGGCCCTCAGGCCGCCGAAACTGGCGGCGCGCTGGCCGGTTTGCGTAAAGACGCCATGACGTCCGGCCGAAACCGTTCGTCCACTTCGGTCGGCGTAAACTTCGATTCGCCTTTCGGATATGCGATGCGGGTGTGGAGCATTGTCATCAGCGTGAAACGGAATCGCTCGGCGATGACCCTCAATTCACCGAGAGTGAGATCGCATTCGTCGAGCTGACCATCCGCAATTCGCTCTTCGATCAGTTCATTAACGAGCTGCTCGACTTTTTGTGGCGTCGGTTTTTCCAAACTGCGCGAGGCGCTCTCGACGATATCGGCGAGGCTGACGATCGCGCTTTCTTTGGTTTGCGGTTTCGGTCCGGGATAACGGAAGCTTTCCTCCTGCACTTGGGGAATGTCTTCCTCGCGGATATTCATGATTTTCCCACCCGCCCGCGCGTCTTCCTGCTGCTGGAGCGCGCGTTGATAGAAATAATAAACGAGCGAGGTGCCGTGGTGTTCCTGGATGATGTCGATGATGCGCTGGTTGAGTTTGTTATTTAGCGAGAGGTCAACGCCCTCCTTCACGTGCGAAATAATGATGAGTGCGCTCATGGTCGGCGCGAGATCGTCATGCGGATTGCGCTCGAAGTTCATGTTCTCGGTGAAATATTCCGGCTTTACCAACTTGCCGAGGTCGTGGAAGTAAGCACAAACGCGGCACATCGTGGCGTTGGCGCCGATCGCTTCGGCGGCCGCTTCGGCCAGGTTCGCAACGACAAGACTGTGGTGATACGTCCCCGGCGCTTCGATCGTCATTCGGCGCAGCAAAGGGTGATTCAAGTCTGAGAGTTCAAGCCACGAAACATCAGTCGTAATTTGGAACAAGTGTTCGAGTAGCGGCAATGCACCGCCAACGATCATTGCCGTTACCATTCCGTTGCCGAGTGCAAGCGCGCTTTGAATACCGATCATTGCCCAATTGTTGTCGGTGGGTGGATAGAAATTGATAGTGATCAATCCGAAGCAGAGCGAGGACAACCAGATTGCCACGCCGACGCCGAGACCCGCGCGAATGAGTTTACTGCGCCGGCGCACCTGAAGCGTCAGATAAACGGCGGTGAATCCGCTGATCAAACTGATGACGAGCAGCGGCGCGTCGATCTTGACGAACAAGACGCTGCTCCAAAAACTGACGAAGAAAGCGGCGTAGAGTCCGTGATTTCGTCCGAGCAAAACGCTGAGCACCAGCGGCGCAAACGCATAGGGCGCGAGCAACCAGCCCATTTCCGGCGTGAGAAATTTGAACGCGTGCTCACCGCAGAGCATGAGGACGAGCTTGATCGCCGCGAGTTGGACGAAGATCGTCACGAAAACGAGAAAGACGCGCGAGTTTTGCGAGAACGTCGTAGGATGATTGATCCACAACGCCGCAACCGCGGTTGCAAAAAACAAAAGCGCGATGACGAAGCTCTTGGTCGGCTCGGGTTGCTGGCCGCCGAAGATTAAAAATGCCAAACCAGCAACGAACGCAGCGAGGATGATGAGTTTAACAAACCGCGCGGATTCCAGACTGCGGAGCAATTCATTTCGGGTCCGGCGGCGGCGCTGCTTCTTGGAGGCGAGTCCGCGTTTCAACAATCGTCTGCGTTTTAAGAAATCGAACATGGCTTATTTGCGCGAGGATGGCGCGGGCGACCGGTGTTGTTGGTAAGCGGTTATAATGGAACGGACCAGCTCATGGCGTACCACGTCTCGCTCGTTCAAGTAGACGATCGAGATGCCGGGAATGTTTTTCAGCGCCTGAAGGGCTTCGACGACGCCGGAGCGTTTGTTCGTGGGCAAATCGATTTGAGTCACATCGCCGGTGATGACACACTTGGAATTGGGACCGATTCGGGTGAGCAACATAAACATTTGCTCGGTGGTCGTGTTTTGCGCTTCATCGAGAATCACGAACGCGTTGTTTAAAGTGCGGCCACGCATGTATGCGAGCGGCGCCACTTCGATTGTCTGCCGCGCAATCGAACGCTCGATCTCTTCCGGATCAAGCATATCGCGAAGCGCATCATAAAGCGGACGCAAATAGGGTGCGATTTTCTGCTCGAGCTCACCGGGCAAAAACCCGAGTGCTTCGCCCGCTTCAACCGCTGGCCGCGTCAAAATAATCCGGCTTACCTGGTCT
>DATINV010000015.1:0-4433 GCA_035473775.1 Chthoniobacterales bacterium | reverse complement strand
GGGGTTGAAATCCGCCGGGTTGGTTCCAGTTCGCGCCGAGTTGATCGTATTTCTTCCGTTTCTCCGGATCGCTCAGGACTTCGTAGGCCTCGTTGATCTGCTTAAATTTTTCTTCGGCCGTCTTTTTGTCCTTGGCGACGTAAGGGTGGTACTTGCGCGCGAGTTTCCGGAACGCGCTGCGGATTTCGTCCTCCGTCGCGCTTTTGGAAACCCCAAGCGTTTCATAATAATCCCTGAATTGCACCGCCATTGAATCTCAACCTTGTGCCTGCGGATGGTTAGCGCAACCTTCTCAAGTCATGCACGACATCGGAAAATCTCTGATGGTCATCGGTGCGGTTGTGCTCGTGCTCGGCTTCATTCTGTGGAGCGGCTTCGCTCCCAAATGGCTTGGCCGCTTGCCCGGCGACATTCGGATCGAACGCGAATACGGTGCGTTTTATTTCCCGATCGTTACCTGCATTATCATCAGCGTCGTTTTGAGTCTGCTCTTTTCGCTCTTTCGACGTTAGGTGGATCGCGATCTCCGAGCGTGATGTTAACTAATTCGACCGAGCAAATCGCCTTAGACCGACATGTTGTACGGCTCCGGCGCTGTCGCCGTTGCCCACGAATGAAATCAACGCCCGTATCCGGCGAGGCAATCGTTAGCCATGTGGTCATCATTGGCCAGGCGCCCGGTCCGCGCGAACCGAGTTTGAAGCGACCGTTCGCGCATACCGCCGGTCAAACGCTCTTTCGCTGGTTCGAGCAATTTTGTGGACTGAACGAGTCCGCGGTTCGCTCGAAAATTTATTTCGCCGCCGTCTGTCGCTGTTTTCCCGGAAAGGCGCCGGGTGGGACTGATCGCGTTCCGACGCCGGATCAAGTTCGCAATTGCTCTTCGTGGATGAACGATGAGATAGAGATTCTCCGGCCGCGGTTAATTATTCCGGTTGGGCGACTCGCAATCGCGCAGTTCATCGAGTGCATCAAGTTGGAGCAGGTGATTGGCCGGAGGTTTCGCGCTGATCGCGCCAGTCAGACATTCGATTTAATTCCGTTGCCCCATCCGTCCGGCGCGTCGCCCTGGCACAAAATTCCTCCTGGTAAACAACTTCTCGAAAAGGCGATGCGCAAAATCGCGCGAAACCGGGCGATTGTTGCCCTCCGCAAAAGGTAGAGGCGATTGACCTCAATCGCCCGCTCGCCTTAGTAGGAATTCATCCATGGACGTTCCAACGCGAGCTGAAATTCTCGACTCCGACAAATGGGATCTGAGCCATTTGTTCGCCGATGTCGGCAAATGGCAGGAGGACTTCGCTTGGCTCCAGCGCACCTATCCGCAGATCAAGGATTGGAAAGCGAAACTTGGTCAGTCGGCGAAAAATTTGGCGGAATGTTTGGAATTCGAGAAAACGCTCGATCTAAAAATCGAGCGCCTCTATCACTTCGCCTCGCTCCAGTCGGCGGAGGACAGTGCAAATACCGAGTACCTCGGGCGCATCGGTCAGATCCAAAATTTGTTCACCCTGATAGGCGAGGCGTTCGCGTTCGTCGTCCCGGAGATCCAAGCAATCGATGATGCGACGTTCGCCAAGTTCGTTGCCGATCCGGCGTTGGCAGAATGGCGGATCAAGTTGCACAAAGTACGTCGCCTTAAGCCCTATGTCCTCTCAGAACCGGAGGAACGAATTCTCGCGCTTGGTGCGGCCGCGCTGAACGGATATGATGACATGTTCTCGCAACTCACCGATGTGGACATGAAGTTCGGCCTGCTGGCGGATGAAGCGGGTCGCGAGAAGCCGCTGACTCAAAGTTCGTTCAGCTCGTTCCTGGTCAAACGCGATCCCGAACTGCGCAAACGCGCGTTCCATCAATTTTACGCTGAGTTTCAGGACCACCAATACACCCTGGCCAGCTCACTATCGTATTCGGTGAAGGCTGATGTGTTTCGGGCCCGGGCGCGGAATTATCCTTCTGCACTCGAGGCCGCGCTGTTTCCGGATGATGTGCCGGTTTCGGTTTACGACGGATTAATCAAAGCGGTGCGCGCAAATCTAGCGCCGTTGTTCCGATATTTTGAACTGCGCCGCCGCGTCCTTGAATTGAAGGAACTTCATCATTACGACACCTATGTGCCTCTGGTTGTCGAGATTGAATCGCACATTTCGTTTGATGAAGCCGTCGACAAGGTCGTGGCCGCGTTGCAACCGCTCGGCCGGGAATATGTCGATACTCTTCGGAACGGATTGCGGGGCCGTTGGTGTGATCGTTATGAAACTAAAGGCAAACGTAGCGGCGCTTTCTCGTCTGGAAGCTATAGCGCCCCGCCTTACATCCTGATGAATTATAAAGAGGACGTCTTCGCCGATCTCTATACGCTCGCTCATGAAGCGGGCCACTCGATGCACACCTCCTTCGCTCAAAAGTCGCAGAAGTTTCAAGACTACGATTACCCGATTTTCCTCGCCGAAGTTGCGTCGACGTTTAACGAAGAACTCTTGACTCATTACCTGCTGGAGCAGACCGACGATCCGAAGATGCGCGCCTACATTATTAATCGGCAAATCGACGACATCCGCGGCACGCTTTTTCGACAGACCATGTTCGGCGAGTTCGAGAAAGTCATCCACCAAATCGAAGAGAGCGGGGCCGCGCTCACTCTCGACGTCTTCAAATCCGAGAATCACAAACTGTTGTCCGCTTATTTCGCGGAAAACTTCGTTCTCGATCCGCAGCTCGACCTGGAATGTCTCCGCATCCCGCATTTCTACGGCGCGTTCTATGTTTATAAGTACGCGACCGGAATTTCGGCGGCGGTTGCGCTCTCGGAAAAGGTATTGCGCAACGAGCCCGGGGCCGTTGATGCGTATCTCGGTTTCTTGAGGTCGGGTGGTTCGCAATTTCCGCTGGAGACTCTCAAGAAGGCCGGCGTCGACATGACGACTCCGGCGCCGATCGAAAGCACTTTACGTTTGTTTGAGCGAAGGCTGGGCGAACTTGAAAAGCTGCTGTTGTAGCTACGGCGATCCGCCTTTTGAGACCTTCACGGGGGGTTGGTTTAGAGGTCTTGGCAAGGTCCCTGCTTAAAGCCATGGGTGGACTACGAATGGCGATTGAGAGCAGCAGCCGGGTATGCCGAACTCGGCATGAACCGCGATTCCATCGCCGAATTGAACGCCATTGAAGGATCGGAGCAGGAGCGCCCTGAGGTATTGCAATTGAGGCTCCACCATCTGATGCGCGAGAAAAAATGGGCCCGCGCTTTGATCATCAGCCGAAGGCTGTGCCGGGCAGCGCCGCATTGCACCGCTGGATTTCTTCATGCCGGCTTCTGTTTGCATGAACTTGGCAAAACTTTGCAGGCAAAGAAGCTCCTCCTCAAAGGCCCGGTCTCCCTTCTGCGTGAGCCCATCTATTATTATAATATGGGCTGCTACGACGCCTTACTCGGCAACTCCAAGTCGGCCCAAGTCCATCTGCTGACCAGTTTCAAAATGGATCCGTCGTTTCGCGACATCGCAAAAAAGGATCCGGATCTGCAGTCAGTCCGGGAATTGATCATCTAATTTCTGTGGAAACCGGTCCGAGCCGGACTGGCACTGTCCTCGGCTGCTCTTAAAAACATTGCAGGCGGGACGCCTGCCACCACAGCATTGTCGGAAATGCAATTGAACGCCGAGGAATTGCGTGCGCGCCTTGAGCCACTGTTTCGGGAAAATTTTGAGAAGTTCGGTGAGCTCGGCGCGGCGGTTTCAGTTTGGCAAAACGGGCAACCGATTCTCGATCTCCACGGCGGATTTTGTGACGCCCGCCGCGAACAACCGTGGACCGAGAAAACGTTGGTTTTGATTTGGTCTGCTACCAAAGGACTTGGCTCCGCCTGTCTGTTGCACGTGTTGCAGGAACACAAGATTGACCTCGAACGTCGCGTCGCGGAGTTCTGGCCGGAATTTGCCCAAGGTGGGAAAGGGAAAATCACAATCGCGCAGTTAATGTCGCATCAAGCGGGACTCGCGGCGTTGGATCAGCGAGTCGACATTCTCGATTACGAGGCGGTGATCGACGCGCTCGAAAAACAGGAGCCAAACTGGCCACCGGGAAGCGCGCACGGATATCACGCGCGCACCTTCGGTTTCTTGATCGACGAGCTGGTTAGACGAATCGCCCGGGCGAGCATTTCGGAATATTGGCGAAAGACTTTCGCCGAACCGCTGGCCCTCGATATTTGGATCGGTTTGCCGGAATCAAAAGAATACCGGGTGGCGACCATGTACGCCGCTAAAATTGGCAAGATGCCAGAGCCAGCAGACTTTTACCGCGATCTAGCAACGCCGGGCACGCTCGCCCAGAAAGCTTTTAGTTCGCCGCATGGACTCAACGCAGTCAGCGACATGAACAAGACTGAAAATCGCGCGCGATCCTTCGTTTCATTCGGCGGAATTGGAAGC
>DATINV010000014.1:0-7614 GCA_035473775.1 Chthoniobacterales bacterium | reverse complement strand
GGATCGCCGAGGACCTCGCGCAGCGTCCCCGAGTTTTAGTCCATCGCGATTTTCAGTCGCAGAACATTTTGATGCGCAACGGACAGGCTCACCTGATCGATTTTCAGGGAATGCGTCCTGGTTTGGCCCAGTACGATCTCGCTTCGTTGCTCTACGATCCTTACGTCGATCTCACCGTCGTCGAGCGAAACGAGTTGCTCGAACATTATTGCGGGAAGAAACCGGACGGCGATTTTCTAAGAACTCTGAGGCTTTGCGCGATGCAACGTTTGATGCAGGCGCTGGGCGCTTACGGTTTCCTTGGCCTGGTCAAAGGTCACCAACATTTTCTCCAGCACATTCCGAAAGCGGTGAATTCACTCCGCGAAGTGGTGGCTGAAATCGACGGTCTCGAATTATTCAAAAATCTTCTGTCCGAGCTTCATTAAATTTCGCGTGAAGCTCGAATGCCGAAGGGCGGCTGACGTCGAATCCTGCAAACAACAACAGGAGGAAAGACATGAAGAAACTTACTTTGATTATTGCACTAGGGCTGACTTTGATCAGCGGTTCAGCGTTCGCTTACGACTCTCGTTACGATAGCCGTTACGCTTATGTTTCACCGGGACGAAGCAGCGGACTTGATTCGCGGGTCGACCGTCTCAACCGAATGCTCTCGCACGTTCGTTGGGAAGTGAGTCGCTACCGCGGAGACTGGCGACTGCGCCGCGAAGTTGAGCGGATCTCGGGCGACGTGAGTCGTGTTAACGCGCGTTACCGCCGTGGTTATGAAACCGCGCGTTTGCGCAGCGAGATCGACAGCCTGCGGTCGGAGCTGCACCAGATTGAGGTGCGGCTGCATGCGCGCGGCGGCGATTATTATCGCTGGAACTAAGTGATTCAGCGGGACTCTTCGCTGACGAAGGGATTCGTTTGGCGTTCGGTCCCGATCTTGGTCGGCGGCCCGTGACCGGGAAGAACGGTCACGGCGTCGCCGAGTGGGAAAAGCTTATGACGGATCCCACTAAATAGTACATCGACATCGCCGCCCGGCAGGTCCCACCGGCCAACGCCGCCCGCAAATAGAACATCACCGCCGATCAGCAGTTGGTGCTCCCGCAGGAAAAAACAAAGACTACTCGGACAATGGCCCGGGACCTCGAGCACCTGCATTTCCTGGCCGAGAAATTTTCGTGAAGGCGTTTCTTCAATAAAGAAGTCAGGTTTAACCGGTTCGATCTCGAGTTCGAAACCAAAGTTTCGGAAGAAATTCGGATCGGAAATCATTGGTTCGGTAGCGGGATGACAGCCGATCTGGCAGCCGAATCGCCGTTGCACCGCGGCAACATCCTGGACGTGATCGATATGCCCATGGGTCAGCAGAAGGAGTTTGAGATCGATCTTTTGGGAAGCGATCCACTCAGCGGCCCCCTGCGGGGCATCGAACAAGATCCACCCTTCCGGGGCCTGGACGAGGTAGCAGTTCGTCTCAAAAATGCCCCCGCAAAACGCCTCGTATTTCATTGCATTCACCATAACTGAGTCTCGTTGTTGCAGCTAGGGACGCCCTGGGAATTAAACCGATACCGTTCTCAGGTACGGTGGCTTGAAAGATTTTGAATGTTCCAGGCGTATAGTTGTCTCAGATGCTTACATGTCGCTCCAGGGTCATCGGGTTGCTTTTGGGCATGAAGTCTGCGAACATGGAGACCGCGCCATTTCCATGAAACTAAGATTTCCTCTGCTTCTCGCGGTTGTTTCAGTTGCATTTTCCGGCCTTGTGCCGCGGACGGTGGAGGCAAAGTCCGACGTTGAGCAAATTTGCGTCTCCGTCGGGCGGCTTCTCGAGGAGGGCCACTACACCCACCAACAGCTTAATGCCGAGGTTTCCCAGAAATTCCTCAAAAACTACATCGAACTTCTCGATTTCAGCCATCTGTTCTTCACCCAGAAAGACATTGATTCGCTGACCGCAAAATACGGCACCGCCCTGGGCGACGATGTTCTGCTCGGAAATTTGAAACCAGCCTACGAGATTTACGACCTCTACCAGAAGCGAGTGGATGAGCGTGTGGCCAAGGTGAAAGAGCTGGTCAAGCAGTCCTTCGATTTCAAAACGAACGCAACCGTGGAAGTGCGCCGTGAAAAAGCGGCCTGGCCGAAGGACTCGGCCGATGCCGACCAATTGTGGCATGACCGCATTGCCAGCGAATTACTCCAGGAAAAATTGGCCGAGCATCCAATTGAGCCCGGCCCGCAGTTGATCGCGCGTCGTTATGATCGCATCGCGCGCAACGTGCATGAAGAAGATCGCGACGAGCAGGTAAAACTTTATCTCGATGCGCTCGCCCAGACTTACGACCCACACTCCGAATATCTGAGCAAAGCGGACTTCAAGAATTTCAACATTCAAATGGGACTCTCCCTCGTCGGCATCGGCGCGATGCTTCGGACCGACGATGGTTACGCAAAAATCGAAAGCCTGGTTCCGGGTGGGCCTGCCCAGACCGACGGACGGTTGAAGGTCGGCGATCGAATCAGCGCCGTCTCGCAAGGCACTGGCGAATTCGTCGACGTTCGCGACATGCGCCTGGACAAAGTCGTGGAAATGATTCGCGGCAAGAAAGGAACCAAGGTCCGTTTGCTCGCGATTCCGGCGAACGCGCCCGATCCGTCGCAGCGCAAGACAGTGGATCTGGTGCGCGATGAAATTAAGTTGAAGGACCAGGAAGCACGCGCCGACATTATTATTAAGAAGGACGAAAACGGCGATGCCGTGAAGCTCGGATGGTTGACGCTTCCTTCGTTTTACGCCGATATGGATCGGCATTCCAAAAGCACGACGCGGGATGTGCTCGCGTTACTCAAACGCCTGAAGAAGGAAAACATCGGCGGATTGGTGATCGATCTTCGCCGGAACGGCGGCGGCTCGCTTGAAGAAGCGATCTCGCTCACCGGCTTGTTTTTGAAATCGGGGCCGATCGTCCAGACGAAAGGGTCGAACGGAAACATCGTCGTTTCGAGTGATCCCGACGCCGGCATCGCTTATGCCGGTCCGATGATCGTGTTGACCAGCCGCCAAAGTGCGTCCGCTAGTGAGATTTTTGCCGCTGCGCTTCAGGATTACGGTCGTGCGATCATCGTGGGCGACAAGAACACTTTCGGCAAAGGCACGGTGCAAACGATTCTGCCGATCGGCCGTTTCACTTCATTGCTCGGCAGCCGTTCCGATGATGACGGCGAGCTGAAGTTGACCATTCAGAAATTTTATCGCGTTGCCGGGGGTTCTACTCAGCTACACGGCGTCGCTTCCGATATTGTGTTGCCGACATTGACGGATCTACCGGAGTTCGGAGAAGGCGCGTTGAAGAATCCGTTGGCTTACGATGAAGTGCCCAAAGCGCGTTACTCCAAGTGGTCCAGCCCGCTGTTCATCGAGGAATTGAAGCGCCGCTCGGACGAGCGGGTGCAGCGCAATCCGGAATTCCATTACGTAATGGAAGACATGGAGCGTCTCCGCCACAAGCTGGATGAAAATCGCATCACCTTGAATGAGGACACGCGCCGGAAAGAAATTCAGGACGACAAAGCGCGCAAAGATCAGCGCACCAAAGAGCGTTTCGCCCGACAGGAAGAGGAGCCGAGCATTTATCGCGTCACTCTCGACACTGTCGACAAGCCCAATCTCCAGTTGATCATGTATCCGGGTAAACTGGCGCAGGCCAAGGCCAAGGGAGCACTCAAAGTTTCTCCCGAAGCCGCGTCGCCGGATGATAGCAGCAGCGACGATTCGGACACAATCGGCGGCGCTGACGACACGAAAGAGCCGTTGATCGATCCGGAACGAGACGAGTCGCTCAACATTCTCGCGGACTTAATCGATCTCTCCAAAGGTCCCAAGACCGCGGCCAGCTCGATAATCAAAAAGTCGACAACTCGTCAGCCGTAAGGTTCTTGTTTGTAGCGGCCCCGCGTCGGCCGCGATGACTTCGCCTCCACCGAATCCGACATCTACCGATATACCGGCTGCGACTCGTAAATTCGAGGCCGCGGCTCGTATTGCGGACCGACTTGTTGTCGAGACCAGGGCCAAGGCATACCGCGCTGAGAAGGTTGCGGGCCGTATCGGGAATACTGATTGGTTCGCGGAGTCCGGCCAAACACCGTGACTTGCGTGCCGACTTCGACCGCATTGTAAAACGCGACCGCCAACTCATCGGGCATTCTCACGCAACCGTGCGATGCCGGATAGCCGGGTAAATAACCGGCGTGCAGTCCATCGGCTCCATGAAACCGCATGAACCACGGCATCGGCGCCGGAACAAATTTGCAGCCGCGCGGAACTTTCATGTCCACATCCGCGTCGAGGACCACCGTGCGTCCGCTCGAATCGACGATCTTCCCGTAAATGGTCGAGTTATGGTTTCGCTCTTTCTCGATCACTTTGAACGAACCGGTCTCGGTCAAATGTCCGTAACGTCCGCTGGAGATCGGCGATTGCATCACGACTCGGCGGCCGCGAATCAGATAGGCGGTCTGCTGGCCTAGGTCGATTTCGACGCGAAATGGATTTTCACTTTGCGCGAAGGCCGTGGTGACGACGAAAAACAGAATTAGAAATCCCTGAAAAGCCCGCACTCCCTGTTAAACCCGTCAATTGGACGCAAGTTTCCAACTCACCATTCAAATTGCGGAAAAAGAGAACCACGAATAGACCCGCCCTCGTTCGACTACGACATGCCTATCCGAGGTTAAAAACCGCGGTCGAGCCTAGTGTTTAGCGACGAGTAACTTCTCCAGCACCGGCAAGATTTTCAACGCCAATATGTGAAGACCGGCCGCGTTAAAATGCTGCTGCCGATCACCGGGCACAACATACTGGGTATCGGGTGCACGGCCGCCCCACTTCACGCACGGCGCACCTTTCGATGACGCCACGTCGCAGAGGTCGGCCAATGGATTGCTGACCACTAACACTCGCGCGCCGTTCGCTTTCAGTTTGTCGATTACCCATCCGACATTTTGGCGAATCGTTCCCGGGGGCACGTGTTGCTTCGCGTCATTGACTCCAACCTGAACGATCACCACGTCTGCTTGTCCGACATTGCCTACGTAGGCAACCGCATTGGCCGACGTCATACCGTTAACTCCGTGGTTGATAACGGTGACCTCGTAACCTTTTTGGCGCAGCATCGCTTCGAGTTGGGCCGGATAGGTTTCGTTTCGCGCCACGCCGTAGCCGTACACGCCGCTATCGCCAAACGCGACGACCCGCATCGGAGCAGCCATCACAGAGTTTGCTGCTGTCAGACAAAGAGTCGCTGCACAGAAAACTACGAATCGACCCGCCTGCGTTCGGCTACGGCGGGGCACGCACGAATGTATTCGAATGAAGCTTTTGGATTCTGATTGGTGTCCATTCGTGTCCATTCGTGGTTAAACCGCGATCGGCGCTTTGATCGACGGATGCGGATTGTAATCAACCAGTTCGAAGTCTTCGAACTCGAACTCATGAATATCTTTCACCGCGGGATTTAATTTCATTCGTGGCAACGGTCGGCATTCGCGAGTCAACTGCTCGCGCGCTTGGTCGAGGTGATTGTTGTAAAGATGCAGGTCGCCGAAGGTGTGGACGAAATCGCCCGGGGTAAGGCCGACCGCTTGCGCGACCATCATCGTGAGCAGCGCGTAGCTCGCGATGTTAAACGGCACCCCGAGAAAGAAATCGCAGCTCCGCTGATAAAGCTGGCAGCTCAGTTCACCGTCGCGGGCATAGAATTGGAAGAGCACGTGACACGGCGGCAACGCCATCTTCTCAATCTCGGCCGGGTTCCACGCGCTCACGATTAAGCGCCGGCTATCCGGATTCTTTTTGATCTGCCCGATCAAATTATCGATCTGATCGACCCGCACACCGTTCTCACCGCGCCAATCTCGCCATTGCGCGCCATAAACGCGGCCAAGATTTCCTTTTTCATCGGCCCACTCGTCCCAGATCGTGACGCCATGTTCGTTGAGATATTTGACATTGGTGTCGCCGCGCAAAAACCAGAGAAGCTCGTAGACGATCGACTTGATGTGGAGCTTCTTCGTCGTCAGCAGCGGAAAACCCGGACCGCTTGGCCGCAGATCGAATCTGGTTTGCGCGCCAAAGACCGATAGCGTGCCGGTGCCAGTGCGATCATCGCGCGGTTGACCTTCTTCAAGAACGAGCCGGAGAAGATCGTGATACTGCCGCACGCTTTGATCTTACGCGCGCGTGGAATGCGCGCAAAGGTGGATCGGCCGCTCCGCGGGCGATGTTAAACAAATGCGTTATGAACATCGAGCGACGGAGCGCTCGATCCACCTAATGCTGCCCGAGTTCTTTTTCGAGCTGGGTTTTGCGTTCGTTTAACGTTTGCAAACGCAACTGCCAGCGATGCAACTGGATTGTCAGCTGGTTGATGTAACCGGTGATCTCCGCGCGTTGCGATTCGTTTTCCTTCAACTTGCCGCGAAGTTCTTCCCCGTAAGCCCGCGCGTTATCGTCGGGTTCTTGGAGTAACGGCACGAGTGTTTGCTGGCCGCACTTCTGACACGCCAGATTCATCCCGGCCGCCGAACGATTTGCTACCAGCGCCGCTTTGCAGTGCTGGCAATGAAAGAAAATGTCCGGATCAGATGCTGTTTTTCGGACCGAGGTCTTGGCTGTTTCCACACGAAATAACGAGCAGGGCATGTGCCTGAGGTGGATCGACCGCTCCGCGGGCGATGCCAAATTTAATGCGGCTTCGCCGCCATTTTTAACATCGAGCAAGGGACTGCTCGATCCACCAGTTAAAGCGCCGCCTTGGCGCACTAGCCGAACGCGAGTTCCCGGCATTTGTGCCATGGTGTCTCACTTTGGCGCCTGTTGAACGTCGCTGAAATAACCATTAACTGCTTGGAATCAATCGCTTATGCAGCGCGCCGCCGTCGTGGCAGACCCTGTGCTAAAGACTTGCTCGGTCGAAGTCTGCCCAGGGTTCTTAGGGTCGTGGTTCGGCGGGTCGACTCAACGAAAGGAAGATTCAATTTATGGCAAAAGTTTTAGGTATCGATTTGGGAACCACCAACTCCTGTATGTCCGTGATGGAAGGTGGCGACCCGGTAGTTTTGGAAAATTCGGAAGGCGCGCGCACGACGCCGTCGGTTGTCGCATTTACCAAGAGCGGCGAACGACTGGTCGGCCAGGCTGCGAAGCGTCAAGCGGTGACCAATCCGCAGAACACAGTTTTTTCAATCAAGCGGTTCATGGGCCGCAAGTTCGACGAGGTGCATGAAGAAGAGCACCGCGTGCCTTACAGACTGGTGAAGGCTGCCAACGGCGACGCTCACGTCCAGGTGGAAGTGAATGGCGAACGCAAAACATTTTCCCCGCCGGAAATTTCGGCGATGATTTTGGCGAAGCTTAAAGCGGACGCGGAAGCGAAGCTCGGCGAAAAAATCACCCAGGCGGTCATCACTGTCCCGGCGTATTTCAACGACTCACAACGCAACGCGACCAAGGACGCGGGTAAAATCGCGGGCCTCGAAGTATTGCGCATCATCAACGAGCCGACCGCAGCGTCGCTCGCTTACGGTTTGGACAAGAAAAAGGACGAGAAGATCGCC
>DATINV010000013.1:0-3988 GCA_035473775.1 Chthoniobacterales bacterium | reverse complement strand
AGCCTATCCCAAGATGAGTTCTCCCTGAAGGGTCGTGGTAGACCACCACGTTGATAGGTCTCCGGTGTAAGTGCAGTAATGTATTCAGCTGAGAGATACTAATAACCCGTTCGGCTTGATCTTTTACTTTTCTGTTAACCCGTTGCGCGCAAGCGCAACGGCCAACAGAGGAGACCAAAAGATCTCAAAATTAAAACGAAGCCTTAAATGTGCGTTCTCAAACGCTCTGTATGTAGTTGTCAAAGAACTGGCAAGTTCTTTGACAGTGATGAGTGACGGGTGACAAGTGACAAGTGACGAGAAACAGAAGATCTCATCACTCGCCACTCTTCACTTGTCACTTCACCAGAATTCTGCGCCGAAGTTTCGACGCAGAATTCTGGTGACAATAGCGCAGTGGTCCCACCCGTTCCCATTCCGAACACGGCAGTGAAACGCTGCAGCCCCGATGGTAGTACGGCGATAGGCCGTGCGAGAGTAGGACGTCGCCAGAACTAAGAGCCCGTTGGCTAAATGCCAGCGGGCTTTTCGTTTTGGCCTACTCGACCAGAGAAGACGACGTGCCGGGAGGTCGTTGGCTGGATGGTGCAACCGGCGAGCAAACCGGAGTTTGCGAATCCGCGGCGCTGGGAAGCCCGCGGATAGACGGTCAAGCTTGCGAGGGTAGCAAGTGAGCGAATGGGAATTTACGAATCAATCAATAGGACGCCGCCAGAAAGACGAGTTCGCGGGACCTACTCATTAGCAGAGCGTCCCTACAATCCTAACGAAAGATCGTCTTCCAGATCGGCCACCACGTCGCGCAACTCTTCCATCAGACACGGCTTGCTGATTACTTCGTCGATGTCGAGGTCTTCGTAGACTCCGATGTTGCCTGGCGAAAGATGACCGGACAACACTACAATTTTCCCTTTGTATTTCCGTTTCCGAAGCGCGCGAACCAGCTCCAATCCACCGGTCTCAGGCATTCGATGGTCGGTTATAACCACGTCAAATTTCCGTTTGGAAGCGAGTCGCAACGCCTCCCGGCCGTTTGGCGCCACAGCTATCTTCCGATGCGGCGCGTCGAGATTGTAGGCAATTGATTCCCCGATAATCGGCTCGTCGTCCACTGCCAGAATCCGTGTCGTCTTGGTTTTTTTCGCCATATGCTCGCGGTTGAACTCACAACTGAAGCAGCCGCTGCGCCCAACGGCTGATCTTTTATCGCCCCGGAAAGCAAAGCGATTATTTGCATCTGCCTGATCTGCAGTAACTTCTCCGCATGCTAACGAGCCAAAAGGTCATTGACGCAATCAACGAGCAGATTGGTTACGAATTCAGTGCCGAGCTTCAATATTACGCGATCGCGGCATATTTCGCGGTCGAAGCTTTGCCGCAATTGTCGCAGCATTTCTTCAATCAGGCGGAGGAAGAAAAAGGTCACGCGCTGCGTTTCATCAAATATGTCGTTGATGCCGGCGGTCAGGTAGAAATCCCGGGGATCGACGCGCCGAAATCGAAATTCAAAACCCCACGCGACGCAATTAAACTTTCTCTGGATCAGGAAGTCCACGTGACCAAGCAAATCAATGCCCTGGTCGATCTGGCCAAGAAAGAGAACGACCATATCACAATCAATTTTCTGCAGTGGTTCCTGACCGAGCAGCTCGAGGAAGTTTCATCGATGGACAACTTGCTCAAGATCATTCAGCGAGCGGGAACGGACTTGTTGCAAGCGGACGAATACCTTGCCCGGGTTGGCATTAAGACGATGGCCGAACCGCCCAAGAATGGTTGAGGAGTTGAGTTGACTCTATTTGCACCACTCAGTGCAATTCAAAGATCATTTTTCGAAGCAAGCGGCGGATTACGCGAAGTTTCGACCGCGATATCCGCGCGAAATGTTCGAGTATCTCGGAACAATCACACCGACCCGCCAATTGGCGTGGGATTGCGCTACCGGCAACGGCCAGGCAGCCTTTGAACGCGCCAACGTTTTCGATCGCGTAGTTGCGACCGATGCCAGCGAAAGCCAGATCGCCAATGCCGAGCCGCATGAAAAGGTGGAGTATCGTACCGCGCCAGCCGAACAGAGCGGACTGGAGTCGGCCAAGTTCGACCTCGTGTTAGTCGCACAAGGGTTACACTGGCTGAACCGCGATCGGTTCTATCCAGAGGTCCGGCGAGTTTTGGGCAAGAGCGGGCTTTTTGCCGCATCGGCCTATAATTTGTTGCAAACCGAGCGGTCGATTAAGGACATCGTCGGGCATTATTACTACGAGATCGTCGGCCCGTATTGGCCACCGGAACGAGCTTTGATCGAACAATTCCCGCAGATCCCCTTCCCATTTCCCGAGCGCAAAACTCCGCAGTTCAAAATCGCGGCCGAGTGGAATCTTGAGCACCTGGTGGGCTATCTTCGATCGTGGTCGTCGACCCAGCGTTTCATTGCCGCGACGAATCGTAATCCGCTCGATCAAATCGCAAGGGATCTCCAAAAGGCATGGGGCGACCCGCAACAAACCCGACGGATCGTCTGGCCTTTGATTTTGCGGGTAGCGACTAAAGTGACTCTCCCCTGCTCGTAGCTCCCTGCTCCTTGTTTCCTTGGCCTAACAAAAAGCTTGCCCGCAGGTTTGGATCGGGCGTTGAATTACGCCTATGAAAATCAAGAAATTAGCGGCAATGATGATGGCGGCAGTGCTGGCTGCAAATGCCGCATTCGGACAAACGGTGTCGGTCACAGGAACCGTAGCGGCAGTGACTGACGCACTAATTACCATGACAAGCGGCAAGGACATGTGGCTGATCAAGAGGACTTCCACAACGACCGTGACAACCGGAACGTTGAGCGTGGGAAGTATGGTTACCGTCCAATGCGCCTCGGGTGACGTGACGAAACAGGGAACCGGCGACGCGCAGAAAAAGGAATAGGCTCCAAACTCGCAAAGTTGTTTCAAAAGTTGCTTGAATAGAACGCCCTAGGGGCGGTCTAATCGTGCACTATGAAAATCACCCTATGCAGTTTGGCAGCAGCAGTTACTCTCGCGTTCAGCAGCGCGGCTTTCGCGGCGGACGCCAAGGACTATCAAGTCACCGGCCCTGTGCTTGAGGTGAACAGCTCGATGATTGCGGTGCAAAAAGGGAAAGATCGCTGGGAGCTCGGTCGTGATTCGAGCACCAAGGCCAGCGCCGAGCCGAAAGTGGGCGACAAAGTGACCGTGCATTACAGCATGACGGCCACCAACATCGAGGTGAAGGCGGCCAAGACAGAGAAAGCAGCTAAGAAGGAAGCCAGCCCGGCTGCCTCGCCGAAGAAAAAGTAGTTTAGTTCGTGGATTAAGCGGGCGTCGAAAACATCGGCGTCCGCTCTCCATTTCGGATTCTCGGGAATCCGCCGACAACCTAACAAGATCGGCTCGCTTACGCCGATTTTCGCCAGCGCGCGAGGACGTAGCCGCTAATTGCAAATCCGATCAACGGCCTGCCCATGTCTATGCAAATCAGCGGCCAGGGATTTGTTTCGAAAGCGGAAAATACAGAAATGGTTGCATATTCCATGAACACAAAGGCAAACCAGCACATCAGGCCCAACTTCAAACCACAGAACGGCGTTTCGGGCTTCAGCTTCAAGATTAGCATGGCCAAAGCGTAGTTAATGACAGCGGCCGCGACGAACGCGAATACGTAGGCGCCGATGTTATGGGTGCGCTCGATGTCGGTCGCCGCTTTGGCGTGAAGATTTAGCCAGGTATCTCCCCAAATAGCATACCAACCCCAGCCAATGAGGAAATAGACAACTGCCAGAATCCAAACCGCGAGATGATTGATTCGAGTATTCATGACGCGATGCAATTATCCGCGTTCTGGGATTTCCAATGCAAGCGGATTTAAACTGACGCTGCTTCAGTTTCCGTAACTGCCTCAGGAGCCGGCTTGTCGACTGGCGCGGGTTCGATCGAGACGATCTCGACCTCCCCATTTGGCAACGCCGCACTCTCACCGG
>DATINV010000012.1:0-12048 GCA_035473775.1 Chthoniobacterales bacterium | reverse complement strand
GATCTTCAATTCGCGGTAGTCGTCAACAAACATCGACCAGCAGGAAGGCTCCAGGAAGACAATCAGAGGTTGAGTCGTTGAGTTGTTGAGGAGTTGAGATGAAAGAAGATCGACATTGTGTTGGGCGACTTCTGATGCGGCGTCCAGATTTCCCTGGCTAAAGGCCGGCCGGCCGCAACATTTCCGGTTCTGCAAAAGCTCGACTTCGAAGCCGAGAGCTTCCAGCACTTTGACGGCCGCGATTCCAATATTCGGTTCGTGATAGCGAACAAACGTGTCGTCCCAAAGAATGACTTTGCCCCTTTGTCGGTGGGGCGAGACTTTGTCGAGCCGTCCATGAAACCACTTATCGAATCGTTCGCGCGTGTACCGCGGCAAGGACCGCTTCGCGGAAATGCCGATTGTTTTCTCGATGAATCCGCGGAGCGGCGCGAAATCGGCAATTGCATTGAATAGCCATGGGGCGGTGCAACCGATTCGGCCTAACAAATCTACATTGCTGAAGATTTTCTCGCGCAACGGCAGGCCATCGCGTTGGTGGCGAGCATAAAGCATTTCGGCTTTGAGCAACGCTAGGTTGACGTTCGAAGGGCATTCCGGCGTGCAACCTTTGCACGACAAACAGTTGCTCAGTGCCGCATCCAGTTCCTCCGACTTCAACGGGTCGTGTCCGTTTGCTTTCAATTCTAGCGAACGCCGAATGATATTGGCGCGGCCGCGCGTCGACATCACTTCGTCGCCGGTCGCAATGAACGTTGGGCACATGATCGGCGCATCTTTGCGGCAGCCGCCGCAACCGTTGCATTGCTCAAGATTGCCGATGAACGATCGATCTTTGAACGCGTAGGCCAGGCGCGGCTCGAAAGGTAATTGAATCGGGCGCGTGAAATTATTTCGCAGGTGATTGTCGATTTTGTAAGCGAATCCAAAAATCTTCCCGGGATTAAAAATGTTTTTTGGATCGAACGTGTGCTTGATCTCACGCATGACATTCAGAAGCGCGTCACCGAGTTGGTCGCGCATGTATTCGGTCCGAGCGATACCGACTCCGTGCTCGGCTGAAAGCGAACCCTTGAATTGCCTAACCAAAACGGAAGTTTGATCCGCGACCAATCGATATTTTCTAAGATCCTCGGCGGTGTGAAGATCAAGAACCGGTCTGACGTGAAGTAAACCGCTCGCGGCGTGGCCGTAATAACTCGCTTCCAGTCCAAGCGACTTCATGATCGATTGCAAACCGCGAACGTAATCCGGCAGTTGTGCTGGCCGCACAGCCGCGTCTTCAATGAACGCAACCGGCTTTTTTGGACCAATGCAGCCGGTCAACAGGGAAAGACCGGCCTTGCGGACTGACCAAACCAAATTCATTTCGTTGGCGTCGCGACAGATTTTGATACGCGACCCAAGCTTCCGCGATTCTAGCTTCGACAATCGATCCTCTACCTCGTCGTAAAATTCGACCAGCAAGAGCGCGTCACACGGTTTCGCATCGAGCTCCATCAAGTCGCGTGCTGCCTTGAAATGCAGCTGTCCCTTGGTTTGATCGAGAACGGGACGGTCGATGTGTTCGACCGCGGCTGGTTTGAGGTCGACCAACTCGACTGTCGCCTGCATCGCGTCCGTTACCGAATCGAAAAAGAGCAGGCCGAGTCCTTTTTCCCGCGGGAACGGCGAGATCTTTAATTCGGCGGAGAAGATCGCAGCCAATGTTCCTTCGCTGCCAGCCAGGATTTCATTCAGATTTTTGGGCGCACGAGAAAATCGTTCGATGCCGTAACCTGGCCAACGTTTGAGAATGCCGGGCGGCCAGCGTTCGG
Source organism: Chthoniobacterales bacterium (assembly GCA_035473775.1). Taxonomy (GTDB): domain Bacteria; phylum Verrucomicrobiota; class Verrucomicrobiia; order Chthoniobacterales; family UBA10450; genus AV40. The sequence continues at coordinate 10,231 of DATINV010000012.1, read as the reverse complement.
CCATCTCGGCGGCATTTGCCTGTATCAGTTCATTGATCTTGGCCTGTTCGTCACGCAACGATTCTTGCTCGGGCCCGATTTCTACAATTCGGCCATCGGCCAGGACAATCTCGGTAGAAAGAACATGATCGGCGGTTGTTCCGTAAACCGGAACGCGCGCTCCGGATGAATTGTTCGCGATCATGCCGCCAATTGTGGCGCGCGAACTGGTTGCCACATCGGGTCCAAAGCAAAAGCCGTGGGGCTTGAGAAACGCATTTAATTGGTCGAGGACAATCCCGGCGCCGGCACGCACGGACCGCTTGTCGATATTGAGATCACCGATCTTGCGGTTGTGACGCGAGAAGTCGACCAGCAGTCCTTCGCCAATCGCGTTGCCGACCAAACTCGTGCCGGCCCCTCGCGGCGTGACGGAGATATTCTCCTCGGCGGCGGCTTTGATTACCGCGCTTGCTTCTTGTGCGCTGGTCGGAAAGGCGACGCCGAGCGGCTCAATTTGATAAATCGATGCGTCGGTCGCGTAGAGTTGCCGGGTCAGGTTGTCGAAACGAACGTCGCAGCCGGTCGCCCGGATTCTCTGTTCCGTACTTTTGCTGATCACTCGGCTGACAATTTAACACACAAGGGGACGGTTGAGAGGCAATGGCAGGTGAAATGCTATGAATTCGACTCCGCGGTGAGCGTCACCATAAAGAGTAAGATCCGGTATAACGGCCAGGAATATTCTAGTCCGTCCGAATTGCCGCCAGACGTCCGAATAGCCTACGAAAAGGCACTCCACGAAGGAGCCGTGGTTAAGCGGAAATTCACTATAAACGGCCAATCTTTTAGCAGCGAAGACGCCATGCCGGCCGATCTTAGAACACTTTGCGATGACGTAATGAGCGTGATCGAAAATAATGGGGAGGTGACGATTCCAAACGGTCAAAAATCTGATCCGTTTCTGAGCAAACGCGAGATCGGCATCGCAATCGCCGTCGGTGCTGGAATAGCGGCGTTAATTCTCACCCGAATTTTTCACGGTTAGCTCCGGTTTCGTAAACAGCGGCATCTGCAATTCTTCCCGCTCGCTTTCGGCAAATCGCACACCCATTCCGATCAGCCGCACTTTCTTTCCGGTGCGAGCGAATGCTTCGGCCAACAATGACCGAAAAGCATCCAGCGCCGGTTCCAACCCGGCTCGTTCGGCTGTTGTTCGGGTGAAGTCCGCGAACTTTAGTTTCACGAAAATCTTGCTCACCCGTCGCTCAGTTTCCTTTTGAGCGAGGTCGGCCATTAGCTCCTCGAACAATTCCCCAAGACGCTCCTCGCATTGCTCAAGTGTCTCTAGATCGCTTACAAACGTCTCTTCGGTACTAAGCGATTTCCTCGGCCGGTCCGGCTCGACCGGGCGATCGTCGATTCCGCGGCACAGGTCAAACAGCTCGCTGCCGAACTTACCAAAGAGATCGACCAGCTCGGAGCGGGAGAAGCGCTGAAGTTCGCTACAAGTGCGGACGCCAAGCTCGAGCAATCTCTTTTCAGTTTTTGCTCCGATGCCCCAGATTTCGCGGACCGGAAGCTCTTTCATAAATTCGGGAACTTCCGCGAGCGTTACTTCGAGCTGGCCATTTGGCTTTCGCATTGTGCTGGCGATTTTTGCGATGAGTTTGTTTGGACCGATGCCGGCCGACGCAGTCAATTTTGTCTTTTGAAAAATGAGATCGCGAATGGTTTGGGCGAGGGGACCGGGCTCACCCGGATGGGTGCTCACATCCAGGTACGCCTCGTCGAGCGAAAGCGGTTCAACTAACGGGCTAAAGCGATATAAAATTTCGCGAACTACGGTTGCTTCGCGTCGGTAGACGTCGAATCGCGTCGGCAAAACGATCAGTTGCGGACAACGCTGTAAGGCCATGAAAGTGGGCATGGCCGAACGCACCCCAAACGCGCGCGCTTCATAATTACACGTGGTCAGAACGCCGCGACGGTCACGCGCGCCGCCGACGCCCACCGGCTTGCCACGCAATGCCGGCTGGTCGCGCACCTCGATTGCCGCGTAAAAGCAATCCATATCCAGATGAATGATTGCGCGGCGGTAAGGATTGTTCTCCACGGTGAAAATCTAGCGTTGAATCGATCAATCTCATCTTTGGGAGATGTTTAGGTTGACTCGTAAAAAGGTTATTGGTAAAGATTGTTCCCCACGCTGAGGCCGGCCATGTCTCTTATCCCGAGTGAGTCGTATAGTTTCCCGGATCATTTCACGAGTACGGTGACGCCATCGCTCCGGCAAAAGCAGGAAAAGCCTCAGCCGCAGAAGCTTCGTAAGCGACCGGAGATTGTCGCCTTACCTGATCCCGAGCCGGAACCCGAGCCCATTATCGCCGCCGAACCTACTGTCGAACCGGAAATCATGTCGGAAATTTGGGAGCCCGAAGTGCCGGAAATTAAAGCACCGCCTCCAGCGCCAAAGCCGAATCCGGCAGTACGTCGCGCGCATGCGCCGCCACCGCGAATTCCGGAAGTGCCGGTCAGAAAAATTGCGTTACCGGCGACGTTGAAACCAAAAGTGCGCTGGAATAATCGCGCGCCGGCGATGGATCCCTCGGGCAATCACAACGGCAACGGTAATGGAAACGCCGCGACTGAGCTTCCCGCCCCGCCTCTTCCCCCGGCGCAAAATGTGATTCCGATGAAGGCACCACGGCCCGCGCTCCCTTTACCGGCGCCATTGCCGCGTCCGCCCCAGGCTGTTGCTCCGCGTGCGGTACCCGTCGTTCCTCGTGCCGTGACGCCGGTTGCCCCGCGTCCAGTGATGCAGCCAGCTCCAATTCAACCGCAGTTGCCGAGAAAACCGGCTCCGGCTCCTACCTACATGCGTCCGGTCCAACCGCGACCGGCGCCAGCGCCGCGAAAACTTGCTCCGCCCGTGGTTTCGAGCCCCCAAGCGGACTTTTTCGAAATGTTCGCGGAGAACAGCTACGAATCTGCAAATAGGCGCAGGCGCGAAATGAAGTTTCGCCGTTTTCTCGCCTGTGAAGCTGCAGCCCTACTCATTCTGTTGCCGCTCGTCATCCTCGGGTTCACACTCAATATCAGCGCACCGGCGCTGCGGTGGATCATGAACATTCTGACCATCGCCTCGGCTATTACGGCGGTTGTGATTCCGATTATTTTCTACGCGGCGAATCCGACGCTTCCCGAGCTCGACCGCTAGAATTCGATTCTCGCCTCGCAGAGTTCCATTTCGGGCGCCAGGATTGCCTTTTCCCTGAAGTTACGCGATGGACGAGCAATAATTATGAAGCCGTCGGTGACTCGGGTCTTCATGGTGCGCCACGGCGCCACCGTTGTGAACGCGGAAGATCGTTTCGCGGGCGCCACTGACGTTGCGCTTTCCGACGAAGGACGCGAACAAGCCCGACGATTGGCGGAACGGCTGGGCCAAGAGGAAATCTCGGCCGTTTATGCTTCGCCGCTTGGAAGAACATTGGAAACCGCGCAAATTCTAGCGGCTCCTCATCAGCTCGAAGTCCAAGTCCGCGATGGACTTCGGGAGATCAACCACGGTCGCTGGGAGCAAATGACTCGGCGCGAAGTGGAACAAAGATTTCCCGAGGAAGCCGCCGAGTGGGAAAAAGATCCATACACATTCGCGCCCCAAGGCGGGGAAAGCGGATTGGCGGTGACCGCGCGAGCGTTGCCGGTCCTGATCGATTTAGTGCGACACCATCCGGGGAAGAATTTTCTCGTCGTTTCTCACAAGGCGACCATTCGACTTTTATTGAGTTCGCTTCTGGGCTTTGATCCAAGGCGATATCGCGACAACCTCGATCAAAAACCGGCCGCGCTGAACATTGTCGATTTTCGGGACGCCACCCGCTCGCGGCTGACTTTGTTCAACGATACCTCGCACTACGACAAAGCGGGGAAGGCAATTCCGCAAATCGCCGAGTCGAATTTGTCGAAATCGTGGGACATGCGCAGTGAACGTTGAATCGTGACGACGTCTGGCCCTTTAGTGATCGGTGCGACTGGCGGATCGGGGACGCGCGTGATAGCGCGGCTCGCGCGTCACGCCGGCTACGATCTCGGGCGCAATTTGAACGAGGCCGAAGACGCGCTCGAATTTTATTCTTTTCATGAGAAATGGATTAATCCATTCGTTTCAGCCGAGCGCCACAGCCGCTCGCTTTCGAAATCGGATTCGGCGCAGATGGATGCCGACTTTCAATCCGCTCTCGAACGGCATTTTCCGGTCAATTTGAGAACTGACCAGCGATGGGGCTGGAAAGCGCCGCGCAGCATTTATTTGCTCGCATTTCTGCATCGTCAGTTTCCCGGTTTGAAGTTCATTCATGTTTTGCGGGACGGCCGCGACATGGTGCTTTCGCCAAACCAGAACCAGCTTCGCAAACACGGTAATGCGGTTCTGCCATGGCGAGATCGGTGGTTTCGATCAACGCCCGAGCGAGCGTTGCTTTTATGGGAGATGGTAAATCTCCATGCGGCTAAGCTGGGCGAGTCGGAGTTGCGTGAAAATTATTTGCGCGTTCGATTTGAAGATCTTTGCGCCAAGCCGGTCGTGACGACCGCCCATATCATGAATTTCTTGCGCGCGCGGGTTGATCCGGAGTCGGTTGCTCGCGCGGAGATCTCGCCGCCGTCGAGTTTGCAGCGTTGGCGGAGCTACCCGCCTTCGCTGATTACCAAACTGCAAAAACTTGGCCGAAATTCATTGCAAAAATTTGGGTATTTGGCGTAAAAATTCACGGGTTTACGACCGCAGGAAGGTCCGTAATCGATCAATTTCTGACTTTGCAATGAGGCTTTCCCTTTTGATATTGAACGGCTAACTTTTTCCCGAAATGGACGCTTCTACTTCTCTCGAAACCCACGGCGAACATCATCACGAAGCAGGCCACGAGCACGAGCACCACGAGCTCGGGTTTTGGCGAAAATACATTTTCTCCACCGATCACAAAGTCATCGGCATTCAATACGGGCTTTGCGGGCTGGTTTTCTTGTTCCTGGGCTTCTCGCTCATGATGATGATGCGCTGGCAGCTGGCCTATCCCGGGACCGCCCTGCCGATCATTGGCAAGTGGTTGCCCTATATTTTTGGAGCCAACAGCATGCCGGACGGCAAGATGACGCCCGAGTTCTATAACTCGCTCGGCGCCATGCACGGCACGATCATGATCTTTCTTGGCGTTGTGCCGCTCGCGTTCGCGGCCTTCGGCAATTTCGTCGTGCCGCTTCAAATTGGTGCCCCCGACATGACGTTCCCAAAGGTGAACGCTGCCAGTTTTTGGGCGTTTGCAGTTGGCGGCGTGATCATGTTGGTCAGCTTTTTTGTCCCTGGCGGTGCGGCCAAGGGAGGCTGGACCTCTTACACACCGCTCTCCGACATTTCAGATAAAGGACCGGGTTTCCATTTGGTAATGAATGGTCAGTCCCTCTGGCTGATCGGCTTTATCTTTTTGATTACGTCGTCATTGCTAGGAGCCGTCAATTTCATCACCACGATTATTCAATTACGCGCCAAAGGCCTGACCTGGATGCGCCTTCCGTTTTTCGTCTGGGCGCAGTTCGTCACGGCGTTTTTACTGCTGCTCGCGTTTCCGCCGCTCGAGGCTGCAATCATCATGCAGCTGATGGATCGCACGGCCGCGACGAGTTTCTTCCTGCCTGCCGGAATGATTGTAAATGGCGCGCCTCTTCACATCAGCGGCGGCGGCAGTCCGCTGTTGTGGCAGCATTTGTTTTGGTTCCTCGGACACCCGGAAGTTTACGTTTTGATTCTGCCAGCATTCGGAATCGTTGGAGAAATCCTGGCCAATAATTCGCGCAAACCGCTGTGGGGCTACAAATCACTCGTCTTTTCCGTCCTCGTGATCGGTTTTCTCTCGTTCATCGTGTGGGCGCACCACATGTGGCTAACGGGAATGGGCTCAACGGTCAGCGCGTTTTTCCAAACCACTACCCTCTTAATTTCAATTCCGTCAGTGATTATTCTCAGCGCGTTTTTCATTTCGCTATGGGGCGGCTCAATCCGGTTCAACGTCCCAATGCTTTGGGTAACCGCGTTTTTGCCGATGTTCGGTATTGGCGGACTCACCGGCATTCCGCTCGCTTTTAATTCGGCCGACCTCTATCTGCACGACACTTACTACGTGATCGCGCATTTCCATTACATTGTCGCGCCTGGAACGATCTTCGGTCTGTTTGCCGGCGTCTATTATTGGTTCCCGAAAGCGACCGGTCGGCAAATGAGCGAGTTCTGGGGCAAGGTGCACTTCTGGCCGTCCCTGATTTGCATGAACGTGATTTTCCTCCCGATGTTCTTGCAGGGAATGCTGGGAATGCATCGCCGCTGGTATGATGGCGGCCAGGGCTGGACGCTTTCCGGTGAACACATTTGGGGCTTGACTGGATTTCAATGGAACACGCCAATCTCCTGGGCGGCATGGATCATGGGGCTAGCCCAGATTCCGTTCATCATCAATTTCTTCTGGAGCATCAAGCACGGCAAAAAAGTGAACGACAATCCGTGGGAGGCGACCACGCTGGAATGGACGGCGCCATCACCACCACCACACGGAAATTTTGTGACGACTCCGGTCGCCTACCGCGGGCCCTACGAATACAGCCTGCCGGGACGCGAGAAAGATTTCACCATGCAGAATGAACCGGTCGACCCAGCCGAACGATCGAGGAGAATGGCCGAACCGGCGCTGGTGCACTAACGAATGGAAATCCCGTACACAATTTCCACCCGGCCGGACACCGGTCTCTGGAACGCGAAAGTTGGCATTTGGTTGTTTCTCGCATCCGAAGTGATGCTGTTTGGCGGACTTTTTTCTGCCTACGTTTTCTTGCGGCTCGACGCCCAGCCCGGCGAATGGCCGCATGGCGTGCTCAACGTTCCGATCGGAACCATGAACACGGCGATTCTGATCGTCTCTTCGGTCACGGTGGTATTGGCTTGGGCTGCGCTGAAAATGCGGCGTTATCGCGCCTATTGGTGGTACATGCTCGCCACCATTTTGTGCGGCATCATCTTTTTGGTCGTCAAGCTTACCTTCGAATGGCCACCGAAATTTTCGCACTACGGTGTTTTCCTGAAACCCGAGGCGCGCGAAAAATACGAGCAGTACTTGGGCAACCATCGCCGCGAAGAAAAAGGTCTCGACCCGCGCATCGAGATCACCGGGCATTTGGAGAATAAGGAAGCGCTGACCGACTCCAACATTAAGGAATACGAAATCGCGATGGATCCGGCGAATGCCGATCCAGACAACCCGAGCAATGATCGGGCACATTTCATTCCGCTGCCTGCTACCGACAAGATTGCAAAGATTGAGAAGGAGGACGTCGAGCGAATCGATTCATTTGGCCCGTGGCACAGCGCGTATTTCGCAAGCTATTTCACCATTACGGGCCTTCATGGCGCGCACGTGCTGGGCGGCGTTTTGGTTTTTCTCTACATGTGGCTTCCGGTGAGCAAGAAAGTTTACCAGCGCAATCCGGAACATCTGGCCAATCGAGTTGAAGTTTCCGGACTCTTCTGGCATTTCGTTGATCTGATCTGGATTTTCGTTTTTCCGCTTTTCTATTTGCTCTAGGTCATGAATAACCCGCCCGATATTGCGCAAGACCCCGCTGAACACGAGGAGTACGCCCACGGCGTGCAACAGCACGTCTCGCGATATTTAATGGTCGGAGGCTTGTTGCTCTTCTTTACCCTTCTGACGGTAGCGCTGTCCTACGTTGATTTCGGCGGGTTCTTTTCCTGGCTGTTCCACATGCACATTTCGCCCGACGGCGGACGAAAACTGAACATCACGGTTGCGATCATCGTCGCTGCGTTCAAAGCAAGTTTGGTTGCATTGATCTTTATGCATCTTGCCGCCGAAAAACGCCTGATCTATCGGGTTTTGATTTTCACCGGCTTTTTCGTTCTCGGACTTTTTTGGCTCACTTATCTCGCCTGGTACGATCCAATCTCTCGTTAAATGTCACTGAAAGCGTTCCATATTATTTTTGTGATTTTCTCCACCCTGCTGGCGTTGGGCGTTGGTGGCTGGTGTATTTGGATTAATCTGGTCGAAGGAGCACCGGTATATCTCACCGGCGCGATTGCATCTTTTGCCTGCGCGATTGCCCTGGTTGTTTACGGCGTCTGGTTCTATCGAAAAATGAAACGGCTCCACATCATCACATGAAAAAGTTCCGATCGATCTCGGTCCTGATGATTGTCCTTGCTGCGCAGCAGGCGAGTGCCTGGCCGTTTTGTTACGGCGCGAAAGACGGGAAATCGACCCAGCACATGGCGGTTGCGATTTGGTTTTTGTTTGGCGCTGTGATGTCGGTGCTCGGCGGAATCGGAGCATTTAGCGTTAAGATTTGGCGGCACGGCCGGATGCCTACTCCACCGCACGAGAAATTGATAGAGGATTTACGCGACGATGAATAGCCTCGCGCTGATCAACGAATTTCTCGGGCAACCGCCAAACGCATCCGAGCACGGCTTCCAAATCGATCACATCATCGAGTTCGCGCATTGGTTCATGGCCGCGCTCTTCATCGGTTGGTCAGCTTTTTTTATTTTCGTTTTGATCCGTTTCCACAAGAGCCGCCACCCGAAAGCCGATCACGCGGGGGTGAAGAGCGGGATTTCGACGCATTTGGAATTTTCCTGCGTTCTGATTGAAGCAGTCTTGCTGATCGGATTTGCCATTCCGCTTTGGGCCAAGCGTGTTAACGAATTTCCGCCGACTGGCGACGCAGTTCTTGTCCACGTCGTCGGCCAGCAGTTCAATTGGACATTTCACATGCCGGGGCCGGACGGCCAGTTCGGACACCGTAATATCGACCTGGTTACGAACTCGAATCCGCTTGGGATCGATCCCAACGATCCGGCAGGCAAAGACGACCTTGTCGTGTTGGGCGAATTGCATGTCCCGGTGAACCGCCCCGTGATCATCGAATTGTCGTCCAAAGATGTGATCCATAATTTCGATTTACCGCATATGCGGATCGCCGCGGATGCAATACCGGGTTCGCTTATTCCGATGTGGTTCAAGCCGATCAAAACCGGAACCTACGATGTTGTTTGTGGCCAACTCTGCGGGCTTGGCCATTATGGAATGAAAGGGACGTTGGTAGTCGACAGCCCGGCCGATTATCAAGCCTGGTTGAAGGAGCGCGCGGAGTTAGCCGGTCCGCAAAATGCGCCGCCGGCAGCAAACCAACAAGCGCCGGGTGCGCCGAAGGCCGAAAATCCGGCGGCGAAACCGGAACAAAAAGCCGCCCAGCCCGCAGCCAGCCCGAGCGGCCAATAGTCGCTCTTCTGTGGCGACGCTCTATGAGCGCCGATTCGAATCGTGGAGTCGAATTCAAGAAATCCGGCAGTCGCAGACCGCCACTACAGCAAATGGCTTAATCGCTTTGCCTGGTTCACGGCCTTTGCGACGCTCTTCCTAATTTGCAGCGGCGGAATGGTTACCAGCAAGGGCGTTGGGCTCGCTGTCCCGGATTGGCCGACCACGTTCGGCTACAATATGTTTCTTTTTCCGGTCTCCAAATGGATCGGCGGCGTTCTGTTCGAACATACACACCGTCTCATCGCTTCGACTGTCGGATTCCTCACCATCATTCTCGCGGTCTGGCTGTGGCGCGTTGAAGACCGGCAAACAATTAAGACGCTTGGATTACTCGCGGTCGCGGCCGTCATTCTGCAGGGAATTCTCGGCGGCCTACGTGTCACCATGTTGAAGGATCAAATCGGAATCTTTCACGCCTGTCTCGCCCAAGCGTTTCTTGGTCTGCTTGTGCTGATTGCAATCGTGACAACGAACTTTTGGCGGTCCCTTTCCGCAAAAGTTGATCTAAAGAAGGTTCGCGCCACCAAAACAATCGCCGTGGCAACGACGGTTGCGATTTACGTTCAGCTCGCGCTCGGTGCGACAATGCGACATCAACACAAGGATCTCGCCATTCTTGATTTTCCGACGGCAAACGGCGCTTGGATTCCAGACACTAGCGCGGAGGCATTGGCGAAGATCAACGCGTGGCGTGACGCGCGCGCCTTCTCGGATGTAGATGCATTTCAGATTTGGCTGCAACTGGTGCATCGCTTCGTTGCAGTGGGAATTGGTGTCGCCATACTTGTTTTTTGCTCGCGAGTATTACGATACGTCCGCGAGATTGATGCGCTCCGTCGATTATCGATCGGATGGGCCAT
>DATINV010000011.1:0-35471 GCA_035473775.1 Chthoniobacterales bacterium | reverse complement strand
TTTGTTCGGGCATCTTTGCCGCGCGCGATCCGTCCTCGCGCGAATATCTGAAAATACCGAGCCTTTCGAATCGCACGCGTTGGATGAATCCAAGCAGCGATTCGAATTCTTCGTTGGTTTCGCCGGGAAATCCGACGATGAACGTTGTTCGCAACGCTACTCCCGGAATTCCGGCCCTGAGCCGGTCGATCAAATTTTCGATATGTTCGCGCGAAGTTTCCCTTCGCATCCGCTGCAGCATCGATTCGTGAATATGCTGAAGCGGAATATCGATGTAGCGCGCGACCTTATCGCATCCGGCAATGGTTTCGATCAACTCGTCGCTCCAATGTGCCGGGTGAGTGTAGAGAAGCCGCACCCAAAACTCGCCATCGATCTTTTCGATTTCACGCAGCAGCGCAACCAGCGTCGGGCCTCGAGCGGAATCTACCGGTTGACGCGGGCCGGCCTTTTCCATCCACAAATCCATCCCGTAGTAGGTAGTGTCCTGGCTAATCAGATTAAATTCGCGAACACCTTCCGCGACTAATCCGCGAATCTCTGCCAGCACCGATTCAATTGTTCGGCTGCGGTGTTTGCCGCGCATCTGTGGAATCACGCAGAAAGTGCAGGGATGATTGCAGCCTTCGGCGATCTTTACATATGCGGAATGTGCCGGAGTCAATCGAAACCGTGGCGTATCGTAATCAGGAATGTAGGTCGGACGTTTGTCCGTGAACGTCAGGCTAGTCCTGAGCGAATTCGAAGGGTCGCTATCTTGCTCGGCCATGACTTTTTCGACGATGGTTCCAAGCTCCTTTACGTCATCCAGTCCGACAAACGCGTCGACTTCGGGCATTTCCTCGCGCAACTCGCGGGCAAAGCGTTGTGACATGCAGCCACTCACGATCAGCTTTTGTCCGGGCCTCTTGCTCAAACCTCGCCCCTGATGTGCCGAAAGGATCGCGTCGATTGATTCCTCCTTTGCCGAATCGATAAACGCGCAGGTATTTACTACGAGCACGTCCGCTTCATCGGCCGATGAGGTGATTTCCATTCCGCGTTTCAACACGCTTCCGAGCATAATCTCCGCATCCACCAAGTTCTTGGCGCAACCGAGACTGATCATGCCCACCTTTGGCCTGGAGGGGACGCTGTTAGCGTCCCGAGAGACGGCCGGGAAGCTGACAGCTTCCCCTACAGGAACTTTGGATTTTGGATTCACGCGATCTACTCGACAGTAACGTCTTCGTCGTTGCCGCTCACTGGTTTCCCGTTCTTCATGATTCGAACGGCGTCGCGGTCTAGGACGCGGACCGCAATTTTTTGTCCGTGAAATTCAACCGGTCCGTCCGACGGTGAAATCCAACGTTCGAATGCGGTCTGGTGAGCCTCGTTGTCTACCACAACCTTGATGTAGGTTTTCTTGAGAGGTCTGATAGCTACCGAATTGGGACCTTGTGCCTCGGGCACTTTTTGGCTTGCCTCGGCTTTCGCCAACTCTTCCGGCTTCACCGGTTCCGCGCGTCGAACTTCTGGTTCTTTCGTCGGAGCGGCGCTCGCCTTTGTTGTCACCTTGGCATTCGCGAAAGCGGGCACAAACGCTTCCGGTATCGCAATTGATGGTGCCGGGGTTGAAACAGACGGTGCAGGTTTCTTAGTGGCTTCGACTACAGCCACGGCGGCCTGAGAAGGCGCGCGTGATGGAGATTGTGCAACAGGCGCGGGCGTCCTCGACGGCGCCTGCGCGATCGGTGACGGGGTGCGCGATGGCGCCTGCGCCACAGGGGCAGCAGTCGCGGCCGGTGTGTGCATCGGAGCTTGCGGTGGCGCGCTTTGTTGCGGTGGAGCTTGTGTTTGCGGTTGCGGCACTTCGGATGACGTCGGTTGCGGAACGCCAACCATCTGGTGCGGTGAAATTCGTTGGATATTCAAAATCAATCGCATCAACACGAAGCCTACAATGATCACTCCGACCGCGATCAGCAGTGGAAACGGCGACGAACGGTCGCGCGAGCGCGGCGCTCTCGGGGCGGCAGCCGGCGGACGTGTTGGGCGAACACGACGCGGTTTTGGCGCTGGTTGATCTTGCAGGTAGGAATAACCATCAACCGTAACTTGCTGTGACGTCTCAAACGCATCGAGATACGGCGTCACGTCGACATCCAGAAATTTTCCGTAGATCAGGAGAAAGCCTTTGGCGTAAGCGAGACTGGGAAATTGCGAAAAGTCGTCGGCTTCGATTTCGGCCAGCCGCGACGGACGGATTTTGGTTAGTCGCGCCGCTTCATCGAGCGTGAGCCCACGCGCTATTCGCGCGTCCTGAAATTTCTTGCCGAGACCTTCAATTGTCATGCTGGGTTTCGCCGGCTAAACGGCGGCATCGAGATCGACCAGAATCTCTCGCGGTTTGGCGCCTTCGCCGGGACCCAAAATACCGCGCTGCTCCAGAATATCAACGATGCGCGCAGCCCGGGTATAGCCCAATCGTAGCCGTCTTTGCAGCAACGAAGTCGAGGCTCGCTTTTCCTGCCTGATGACCTCCAAACACTTCTCGACCAGTTCTTCGTCCTCTTCGCTGACCTCTTCTTCGCCCGAACCGGAAGCGGCCTGAAGTTTTTCATTCATCGCAGGATCGAACGCCGGGAGACCTTGCGCCGAAACAAATTCTACGAGTCGACGAATTTCTTCGTCAGTCACGAGCACGCCCTGGGCGCGGATTAATCGGGAGGCGCTTGGCGGCAGATAAAGCATGTCACCTTGGCCTAACAAACGGTCCGCGCCATTTTCATCCAAGATCACGCGGCTATCGATTTTGCTCGCGACTTGAAACGCGATCCGGCTTGGGATGTTCGCCTTGATTACGCCTGTGATCACGTCGGCGCGGGGCGTTTGAGTGGCGACAATCAAATGTATTCCCGCCGCACGCGCCATTTGAGTGATCCGCGCGATCGCGCTTTCCACATCCGCCGGCGCCGTTTGCATCAAGTCGGCCAATTCGTCGATCACAACCACGACGTAAGGGATTTTTTCCGGAATTGGAGTCTCCTCTTCGCGCGGAACTTTGATTTCGCCGGACTGCTGCTCGGGCGTTTGGCCGATTTCGGCCGCGGTTTTCTTTTTTGGCCGCGCGTTGAAACTAATGATATTGCGCACGCCAACGCGGGCGAACATTTTGTAACGGCGCTCCATCTCGTCAATCAGCCAGCGCAGTGCGAGCAATACTTTCTTCGGATCGGTCACGACTGGGAAAGCGAGATGCGGGAGCGCGTTGTAGTGTTGCAGCTCGACGACTTTGGGATCGATCATGATGAAACGGAGTTCTTCCGGCGTGAATCGGAAGAGCATACTCGCGACCAGCGCATTGATGCAGACGCTCTTGCCGGCTCCGGTTGTGCCGGCCACGAGCAAGTGCGGCATTTGCGCGAGATCGGCAATGATCGCTTTGCCGTAAACATCTTTGCCGAGTGCGAGCGGAAGTTTGCACTTACTTTTAGCTTCTTCCCAATCGACCGATTCGAAAAGTTCACGCAACGTCACGGTGACTTTGCGCGTATTGGCCAGCTCGATACCAACCGTGTCCTTCCCGGGGATCGGCGCGAGAATGTTGATCCGTTCGGCGCGGGTCGCGCGGGCAAGATCGCGCTCGAGGGCAACGATCTTATCCACGCGAACACCTTTCGCCGGATAAACTTCGTAGCGCGTAATCGTTGGACCTTTTGTGATGTCGCCCGGCGCGACGGCGATCCCAAATTGCCCGAGAGTGTCAATCAGCGTTTGCTGAACGCGTTGCAGTTCGCTCGGATCCGCGCCGCCGCGCCCCTCGGGATCGTGTTCGTTCAACAAATCGAGTCCCGGCAGGGCATAATTTTTTCCATCCCACCCTCGACTCGTTAGGCCGGCGGACGCTGACGCAGGTTTTACCGAAGAACCTCGCAGTTCCGCGAGGGACGGCTTCCTTCGCGAGTATGCCGCTTCTTCGGGAAGGGCGGTGGTGTCGACAACTTTCGGCGCAGGGCGGTCCGCCAGTTCTTCCGGTGAGATAAACGTAGCGGCCGGTTCCGGAACGGCCGCGCCTTTTTTCTTCAATTGCTTCTCGATCGATCGCCGCTGTTTGGCGAGCTCGCGCTTACTGATCTCGAGTTGACCCTTGATATCGGCCTTCCGGAGTTTCCGATTCAATCGCCATTGATAGAGGCTCGCGGACGCGGCCCGCGTACCAGAGGCGGTTTGCTGCACCAAGTGAATCGGTCGCAGGCCAGTCATCAAAATCAGGCTCGCGGCATAAATTGCGCCCAGTAAGATAATCGAACCGACTTGGCCCATTGATGTAAGCAGCAAAGTTTTTCCAAAAAAGTAGCCGACCCAACCGCCTGGGCCGGGAATGTTGAAAGCGCGGTTCCAGCCGACTAAATGCTTTGTTTGCAATTGCAGCAGACACGCACCCGAAGCGATGAAAAGGACCGTCCACGGAAACCGGGCGAAAAGGCGCACGTTAGCGTGAAATAATTTCATCGCTCCAAAGAAGAGAAGTATTCCGGCGAGGAAGTAGGAGGCGGCGCCTATTAAATAATAAAAAACGCTGGCTAGGATCGCGCCGAATGGTCCAATAAAATTTTGGGCCGGCTTATTTGGCGGCGAGAGATAACTCCATGGCACCCAGGAGGGCAGATCCTTTGGATTGTAGGAAATTAAGGCGAGAAAGAGTAACGTTCCGACGCCGAGTAAAATAATGGCGACGACTTCGTTCCAAGCGCTGTTCTTTGAGCTGCGGGACACCGGCAATCGCTCATACTAATGCTGCAACCTCAGGTTTATTCAACCTGTCAGGTCTTTTTCTCTTGCTCGTGCTCTTACTCTTTGAACCCTCGCGAACGAGAAAGAGAAAGTGAGGGGACGGCAGAGGAAGATTATCTTGCGCGACACGCACCTGCCCCGTTACTGTCCGGGCGCAATATGCATTTTGGTGTTCGCCAAATCGCCGCCGTAATCTCTGCTGCCGCTCTGATCTTCTTTTGCTCCTGCGAGAAGCACAGCGTTGGCGAAGATCCCGAAGTCCAAAAGGAACATGCCGACGACGTGAAGGGCAATGGTGAAAGCGCCGCCGCACCGAACAAGGCGGATGTCGTTGAAAGCGCGACACCGAATCGCACGCCAGCCGAATTTTTCCCGAAAACTACGCCAACGCCCTAGGAGGATTCGCTATGGCTAATCACAAGTACATGACGTCGCCGCCGAACGTCACCGGCATGCCGCCGGGCGTGCCGTATATCATCGGTAACGAAGCGGCGGAGCGTTTCTCTTATTACGGAATGAAATCGGTGCTGACCGTCTTCATGGCGCATTACATCTTGAATCAATCCGGGATTCTCGCGCCAATGAACGAGAACGAGTCATACATGTACACGCATCTGTTCGTGTTTGGCGTGTATTTTCTACCAGTTCTTGGTGCGATTCTCGCGGACGGCTTTATCGGTAAGTATTGGACGATCCTTTCTTTGTCTATCGTTTACTGTCTCGGCAATCTTACGCTTGCCTGTATGGCTACGGCATGGGGCATCGGCATTGGCCAACGCATGATGCTTCTGATTGGCTTGATTTTGATCTGCCTCGGCGCCGGCGGAATTAAGCCCTGTGTGTCGGCCAACGTCGGCGACCAATTTGGCGACTCGAACAAGCATCTGCTCTCGAAAATGTTCGGCTGGTTCTATTTTTCGATCAACGCCGGCTCTTTCATCTCTTCGATCCTTTGCCCGTGGCTCCTCGCGAATCCGAAGTGGGGACCAGGTTGGGCATTTGGGATTCCCGGAATCGCCATGCTGATCGCAACTCTCTTTTTCTGGGGCGGACGCAACAAAATGGTTCACGTGGCGCCGCGCGGTCTTGGTTATTTGAAAGAAACTTTCAGCAAAGAGGGACTTCTCACGATCGGCCGAATCGCGATGGTTTTCTTTTTCATATTGTTTTTTTGGGGGCTGTGGGGAATGAGCAATGGCGCGGAATGGACTTTGCAGGCCGAGAAAATGAACCTGCATTGGATGGGAATGAATTTGATCGCAGCTCAGGTGCAGACCGCTAATCCGATTCTCATTTTGATCTTTATTCCAATCGTCAATTACATCCTTTACCCGGCAATCGACAAAGTCTTTCCGCTAACGCCGCTACGAAAGATCGGAATCGGCCTTTTCATCACCGCGCTTTCCTTCGTTGTGATCATCATGATCCAGGGATGGATCGATGCCGGGCAGAAGCCGAGCATCAATTGGCAGTTGCTCGCCTACGCTATTCTGACCCTTGGCGAGGCAATGGTCTCAATCACTGGTTTGGAATTTGCCTACACCCAGTCGCCGAATTCGATGAAGAGCTCGGTGATGGCCCTGTGGCTTTTGACTGTCGCGAGTGGCGAAGGGTTCGTCGCTCTGGTCAATAAATGGATTCTCGGAGGTGGGCAGAAGGTAAGCGCTTATCAGTACTTTACGTTCTTCACCTGGTTGATGTTCGGCGCCGCCGTCATCTTTGTGATCGTGGCCTGTTTTTACAAAGGGCGCACATATTTGCAATCCCAGCTCACCCCGGATGAAATTGCCACCGAGCCGATTCTTCACGGCGGCACACCGAGCTAAAATAATATGAAAATCGTCGTCGCGGCTGGGGCCGCATTGTCGTTATCGATCTTCAGCGCCATCGCGAATCCGTTGGATGACGAATTCGAAAAGATCGCGAAGGATTACTGTGAAAATTATCTCGCCTCGCATCCTGAACAGGCAACGGAGCTGGGCGACCATCGATTCGACGGCGTCTTAAGCGATTACTCGGAGCAAACCCGCGGCCGAATGCTCTCCAGCGCGAAGCAATTCCGCGAAACGCTGAAGAAATTCGACGATTACAAACAACTGACCGGCGCCAACCAGGTGGACGTCCGGATTCTGCGCGATAATATCGATCGCGAGATCTTCTCATTGGAAGAGTTGCGCGACGCCGAGTGGAACCCGCTCGTTTACAATCAGAGTCTGGCCAATAGCCTTTATCTGCTGGTCGCGCGCGATTTCGATTCAGCTGAGAAACGCATCCCCAATTTGCGTCAGCGGATGGAAGGAATTCCGAATGTGATCAAACAGGCGGAGGTAAACCTCCAACATCCGCCTAAGATTCACACGGAAACCGCCATCGAACAGGTCCAGGGTGCTATCAATCTGGTGCGCAATGGGCTTGATCCGCTGTTGGGTCAGGCGCCGCAAATGAAGAAGGACATCGCCCCAATCCAGGAAAAAACGGCGCAGGCGCTGGAAGATTACAAGAAGTGGTTGCAACAGGATTTGCTCAAGCGCGCGGACGGCAACTTCCGCATCGGGGCCGACAAGTTTCGCAAGAAGTTACGTTTCGCGCTCGCTTCCGATTTGTCGATGGAAGAAGTGATGAAGCGCGCCCAGGCTGAGCTCGCGCAGACCCAAAACGAAATTTACGAAACCGCACTCCCGCTTTACAAAAAGTATTTTCCGAAGGCCGATCAGAAAACACTGGCGGACAAAAAGAAAGTAACGTCCGCTGTCCTGAACAAACTGGCGGAGCAACATCAGGACGACAACACGATCGTTGGCTACGCCCAGAAAGTGGTGAACGAAGCGACTGATTTCGTGAAGCAACACAATCTGGTGACAGTCCCGACCGTGCCCCTTGACGTCGTAGCCATGCCGGAGTTCAAGCGCGGCGTAGCCATTGCTTATTGCGACTCGGCCGGGCCGCTGGAGAAAAATGGAAAAACGTTCTTTGCCATTTCGCCGACGCCCAAAGATTGGTCCAAGGAAAAAAAAGATTCGTTCTTTCGCGAGAACAATAATTATTTCGTGCGCGACCTGACGGTGCACGAAGCGATGCCCGGCCACTATTTGCAGCTCGCGCATTCGAACGAATTCAATGCTCCGACACTGGTGCGGGCGATTTTCGAAAGCGGTACGTTTGTCGAAGGCTGGGCCGTCTACTGCGAGCAAATGATGGCCGAACAAGGTTACGGCGGACCGGAAGTGAAAATGCAGCAGTTGAAAATGCGATTGCGCGTTATCGCTAATGCGATCATCGACCAAAGCATTCAGGCGGGGAACATGACCGAACAGGAGGCAATGGATTTGATGACCAAAGAAACTTTTCAGGAGCAAGGCGAAGCGACCCTAAAATGGAAGCGCGCGCGGCTGACTTCGGCGCAGCTTTCCACTTATTTTGTCGGAGTCAGTGAACATCTCGATCTCCGCGAAGCTGCCAAGAAACAGGGGGGCAAAGATTTCGATCTTAAGAAATATAACGATCAGGTGATTTCCTACGGCAGTCCGCCGGTGAGATACGTTCGCGAATTGATGGGACTGTAACGACGTCGCAACGCGCCGTCGTAATGACGAAGCACGAATTTCGAATGTCGAAACAATTTCCAATCTCGAAATTTCCAAATTTGCGACCGGCTTCAGTTTCGCATTTTGGTCATTCGAGATTGTTTCGGATTTCGAAACTCGGGTTTCGGGTTTAATTCAACTTCCACCTCATGGCAAAATTAGCCACTTGGCTCCGCGAGAAAGATGAAAAATGGTTTGCGCCATTTTTCGCGGCGCATCCCGAGATCCAAGTCTGCAACGCCCGCAAAGCTGACGCAGCGACTAGCGATGCCGACGGACTTCTTTTGACCGGCGGTTCGGACATTGCTCCCGAGTTTCTCAAGCAACCGATTCCGGAACCATCCGTTCTCGAACAGGATGTCGATCCAGGGCGGGATCGCTGGGAATTTGCAGCCGTCGATCAGGCGCTCGCCCGCGGTCTGCCGATCCTTTCCATTTGCAAAGGCATGCAACTTTTCAATGTCGCGCTCGGCGGAACGCTCAAGCTAGACATCCCCGGCCACAAAATGCCCGAGCAAAAGGACAACGACGTTCAGTTGCTACGCTCGGACGCAAAAGCGGCGCATCGTTTCGATAAAGTGAACAGCTCTCATCATCAGGCCGTCGATTCGTTAGGCGAGGGACTAGTGGTCGAATCCTGGTGCGCTGACGACGATATCATCGAACAAATTCGACTTCCGAATTATCCTTTTGCGCTTGGTGTCCAATATCATCCGGAGCGCGGCACGATTTACGATTCCCTCTTCGAGGATTTCTTTGACAGAATTAACAAAATGCACTGACTGATTTCGGAGAAATCTTTTATCAATTCTATTCATTCGGTCTGAGGTATGCCACGCCGCCAAACACCCACAGAGGCTGTATCCACGGCGCTGCGCAGCCTTTCTACGCCTCACAGAGGCGTGGCGACACTCTTCAAGTCCACCGCCCGCTGGAGCGCGTTTGAGAAACTGTTTTGCCCAAGAACCGGCGACTCGCGATCCTGATATGCGGTCGGCGGTTTGGTCAGGTCGTTGATATCGAACTCGGGCGGCACATCGCCCATTACTTTTTGGAAAAACCTGGTTTGGGTCTCGGAAAACGGAAAGCAACGCCACAACGCGTAGGAATTCAGTCCGTTGTTGAGCGCCGTCCGCGAGACGGTAGACGAAACCGAATACACGGCCTCGATTTCGGCGAAGTGACGCAAAAAGTACAAGTCGGCCACTTCGCGGTCGTCCTCGATCCGAAAATCTTTGAACTTGAGCGTGGCCGCTTCGCCTTTTTCGAATGGATGCGGCCGATAAATCAAATCGCGCCCCGGATAATTCCGACGAATGTAATCGAGACAATAATTCAGATGCTCGATGTAAACTTCGGGCGCCAAATTTCGAACCAGTAGAAACGGCGTTCCAAAGAAAATCACCCGACTCTGACTCGGCTGTCCACTCGCATCCTTGCTGAATCCTGAGAAATCGTGAAGCTCGGCGATACTCGGAAAACGCGACGGAATGATTTGATGCTCCGCGCGGGCCGGCAGTTCGCCGCCGCTGTTGCTCATGAAAATAATGACGTCGAAAAGCTCTTCCGGATCCTTTTGCAAGCGGCGCAATCGTACCCCGTCGCCGCCGGGATTGATTCGCGGTTTGTAGTGGATCGTTCGTTCGACACCGGCCATCGGTTCAACGAATCGGTTTTGCAACCAGCCTGACGTAGTGAAACGGTAGCGCGCGCGGTCGCCGGTGCGGGTTAATTCGCCGTAAGCTTTTTGCGACACGGACAGAATCTTGTAAACGTTCGGGTGCGCCGAAAGCGCGGCATTGCCAAGTCCAAGCAAGCCAGCGAGGCAAAGCAAAACGTCACGGTCGGGATTGATCGGCAATGCGCCGACTCCGCGCTGGCGATCCATGTTTTCGCGATAGAGCCTCGGCACATCTTTCAAACCGCGACAGGTCCGAACTTTCGGAAAAGCGTGGACACCGGCGAAACCGCCGACGAACTCGCGCCAATTTGCGTTTTCCCACCATTTCGACTCTTCGCGCAATAAATGAATTCCGCCGGGAAATTTTTCGCGCAGTGCGTCCGCCGCTACCAGTGCGTTTGGTAACCGGTCCGGTCGTGAAATCACAATCCAAAGTTTCGGTTCGAGCTGCATTTTCTAAACTCCGCGTTGAGTCGGCGTCCAGATGAATTTGTGCATTTGGAGTTGGAAACGGACGTCGAGCTTGTCGGTAAGGATCCATTCCACGATCTGCCGTGGATCAATTCGGCCGAAGATTGGTGAAAACAAGACCGCGCAGCAACGCTTCGTTAGGTCGAATGTTTGGACTTTATCGCGCGACCATTCGTAATCTTTGCGCGAGCCCATCACGAACTTCACTTCGTCACGCTTGGTCAGGTGCTCGATGTTCGGCCAAAGGTTTTTTTCAACCTCGCCGCTGCCGGGCGTTTTCAAATCCATGATCCGGTGCACACGCGCGTCGACTTTTGAAATATCGCGCGCGCCGCTGGTTTCGAGCAAGACAGTATGGCCGGCGTCGCACAGCATCGACATCAACGGCACCACATTTTTTTGCAACAACGGTTCGCCGCCGGTAACCTCGACCAGCGGGCAATTAAAACTTGCGACGCGATCGACAATCTCCTTCAACGTCGTTTTCTTGCCTTCGTAAAAGGCGTATTCGGTGTCGCAGTAGTTGCAACGCAAATCGCAGAACGTCAGCCGGACAAAGACGCAGCGTTCGCCCGCCCATGTGCTCTCACCCTGGATCGACTGGTAAATTTCATTGATGGTGAGCGTCTTTTCGTCCATTCGACTCCGGCTTAAATCTATCAGATCATCCAGTTTCATGCACAATCGGATCGACGGCCTGTTTGAGCACTTGCGGAGGGAAAAACGCAAGGGCTTCATTCCCTACATTTGCGCCGGTGATCCCAACCTAAAGCGAACAGTCGATCTCGCGTTTGCTTTGGAGAGAGCGGGCGCCGATTTACTCGAACTCGGCTTGCCGTTCTCGGATCCGCTCGCGGATGGGATTGTCAATCAGCTCGCTGCCCAACGCGCGCTAACTGCCGGCTCAACTATTCGCGGCGTTTTGGATTGTGTCCGCGAAATCCGTTACAAATCCCAGATACCAATTGTGCTCTACAGTTATTTGAATCCGATTTTCCAGTTCGGCGCTGACAAATTTCATAACGAAGCTGCAAGCGCCGGCGTCGACGGCCTGTTAATTCTCGATCTGCCCCCGGAAGAGGATCTTGATGTTTCGAACACCAGTGTTTTGCACATTCGATTGATTGCGCCGACAACGCCACCCGATCGGGTTAAGACAATTGCAAAAAGCGCGATGGGATTTTTGTACTATGTGTCACGCGAGGGCGTGACGGGCGCGCAAGAATCGATTGCCAGCTCGTTGAATGAAAGGATCGCGGAACTGCGGAAATATTCGACGCTCCCGATTGCTGTCGGATTCGGAATTTCAAATCCGAACCAGGCTCGGGAAGTCGCGCGAGTTGCCGACGCCGTCGTGGTGGGAAGCGCGATTGTAGACCTAATCGCGATACATGGAGACAAGTCGGAGATGATCGAAAAGGTCGGCGCGTTCGCGAAAGAAATCGCTCAATCATTAAATCGCTGAATCGTTAAATGGATTCAGATTCCGCACTTCTGCCGCGCTTCGGCGAGATTCGAATTTTTGCGAAGAAGCGATCCCAGATAGCTGTCGGTTGAGGGTACGTTATTAATTCGCGTGAGATTGGCCGGGGTTTCGAGGCGCGAAAAGATGGCGGCGGCGATCTTGCTGCGCGGAACTTCTTTTTCTCCATAGCCCATTCCGATGTTGCTCGACCAAAAACGCACGTACTGGCCGTCGGGGTGCATCGTTGTCCCGAGAAAAATCACCGAGTGTCCGCTCTCGCGCCGGCCCACGTTGGTGTTCCAGAAGATTTTCATGAAGTCGCCGGGCTGTGCTTGCGAAAAATCGGTGAAGTTACGCCCGAGCCCAAGTTCATAAAACAAGCGCGCCGTGCCCGGACCGTTTGCATTCCAACGACCCCACACGCCTTCGCCGTCGTGTTGATCACGAATGATCAATTGATTCAAGGTCGCGAAATCGAGTTGCAACTGGCCGCGATCGCGCAATTCCTCGATAGTTTTGATGAAAACCAAATAGGTCGCGCCCGAGCAGAAACTCACATACGGCTTCGTCGGGATGACAAAGAATTTTCCGGATTCAAAATGGGCGGCAGACTGCAGTTTGATCTTGGCGACGTGCGAAACTGAATACTTGCCGCCGCTCGGCATCTTGTCCATTTGCTCGAGAATCAAGCTGTTCAATCCGGCTGCGTCCGTGAAGTTGGCAAGAAAACAGACCGCCAAGAGCGTAATAAACCTGCGCACAGCCGAGCAATAAACGGCAAAATCGGGATTGAGCAATTTTTGCAGCCACGGCCTGATGGGCCGTCGGGAGTGGACGGGCGTAGGCACGTGGCTACACTCTCAACATGCTGCGTTTCACCAAGATGAATGGCGCGGGCAACGATTTCGTGATGATCGACAATCGCGCAGGCGACGTGCGTCTTCTGCCTGAGCAAATCGTGCGCATTTGCGATCGCCATCGTGGCGTGGGCGCGGACGGGATTTTGTTGCTGGAGAAAAGCTCGAACGGGGCGGATTTTCGGATGCGTTACTACAATCGAGATGGCGGTGAAGCGGAAATGTGCGGAAACGGCGCGCGCTGCTTCGCCCGGTTCGCCAACAAGGTAGCAAAGGCACCGGCGAAAGTTTCCTTTGAAACGCCGGCCGGTTTGATTCGCGGTGAACTGCGCGGCGAACTCGTCACGCTGCAGATGAGCGAGCCGAAAGATCTAGACCTCGATATCGACATTGTTGCGAGCGATCAGAAAGAGCATGTGCATTTCATTAACAGCGGTGTGCCGCATGTCGTCGTGCCGGTTTCCAAAGTGGACGATGTCGAGGTGCGGAAACGCGGTGAAGCGCTCCGCCGCCATGAGAAATTTTTGCCTGCGGGCGCGAACGTGAATTTCATTGAGAAGCGGGGTCCAAAGAAAATTTCGATCCGAACCTATGAGCGGGGAGTCGAAGACGAAACGCTGGCTTGCGGAACAGGGGTTGTCGCCAGCGCGCTGATTTTTGCTGCCACCGAGAAGGTTACCGGACCAATCAGCATTACCGTTCGCAGCGGCAGTGAACTGAGCGTCGATTTTAAACGGACAGGGGACCAATTCATTGACGTGACACTAACTGGTCCAGCCGAGTTTGCGTTCGAGGGAACGATCGACGTCTAATCCAAATGTTTCGCGGCACCTTCACTGCGGTCGTCACACCATTTCGCAATGGCGTAATCGATTTTTCTGCGCTGGAAAAATTAATCGAATCACAGATCGCTGCGGGAATTACGGGTATCGTAGCCGTTGGTACAACCGCCGAATCGCCCACGTTGACGCACGACGAAAAGCACGAGGTCATTGAACGCACGATCAAGATTGCAAAAGGCCGATGCCAGGTGGTTGCCGGAGCGGGAACGAATTCCACACGCGATTCAATTGACGCAGCGAAATTCGCCGAGAAGGCCGGCGCCGACGGAGCTTTACTTGTCGCGCCTTACTACAACAAGCCGAGCCAGGAAGGATTGTTCCGGCATTTCAAAGCGATTGCCGAAGCAACCAAGTTGCCGGTGATGCTTTACAACATTCCAGGACGATGCGGAGTCGACATCGGACCGGACACGGTGCTCCGGTTGGCGCAGGGTTGTCGCAACATCGTTTCGATCAAGGAGGCGAGCGGCAGCGTGGATCGGGTGGCTGAGCTGCGGCGCCGATTGCCGGAAAAATTTACCATTCTCAGTGGCGACGACGGATTGACGTTGCCGTTCATGTCGGTCGGCGCGGCCGGGGTGGTGAGTGTCGCTTCGAATTTATTTCCCGCGGAACTCTGTTCGATCGTTCGTGCGTGTGAGTCAGGCGATTTCAAATCGGCGGAAAATTTGCACCGGAAAATGGGAGCGATTTTCAAGGACTTGTTCATCGAACCAAACCCGGTCCCGGTGAAGACCGCACTGGCCTGGCGGGGCTCAATTTCGTTCGAAGTTCGGTTGCCGCTTTGTGAGATGACCGAGGCGAACCAGGCGCGCTTGCGCAAGACATTGGAAGAGTTCGAAAAAGCGAAATGAAGAAGCCGGTACGCGTGGCGCTAATTGGTGCGCGCGGTCGAATGGGCCAAACGATTATCGATCTGGCAAAAACCGACCCGAACATTGAGATCACCGCGCACTGCGATTTAGGCGATGCCCTCGAGCCGGCGATGAAGGCCTGCCACGTCGCGATCGATTTCAGTAACGCCGGCGCGATCGACGAAGTTTGTTCAGTCGCGACAACTCAAAACAAAGCGCTGGTTATCGGCACGACCGGCCATTCTTCCGTGCAACGACAATTGATTAAAAATGCCGCCAAAACGTTGCCGATCGTTTTCGCATCGAATTTTAGTATTGGGGTGAACGCATTGTTCGCATTGACTCGCCAGGCTGCCGAGATTCTCGGCAACGATTTCACGTCACAAATTACCGAGACTCATCATACTAAGAAGAAAGATGCACCGAGCGGGACGGCGAAGACGCTTGGCGAAATTTTGAAGCAGGCTGGTAAGTCTGACGTTCCAATCGAATCGATTCGCGAAGGAGATGTTGTCGGCGAGCACACAGTTATTTTTATCGGACCGGAAGAGCGGCTCGAGTTGACCCACCGTGCAGGTAGTCGTGAGATTTTTGCACGAGGCGCGTTGCGCGCCGCCGAGTGGGTCGTCAGCAAACCGGCGGGGCTTTACTCAATGCAGGATGTCCTGGGTATTTGATTCTGCAGCGCCGTTGTTCGGCAGGCGGCCCGCAGGGCTGCGGCTACAGCGCACAAAATGAGGGTCGGTATCGCGCTTGGTTCGAATCTGGGCGACCGGATGGAAAATCTTCGCCGAGCGCGGCGGGCGATTCTCGGACTCGTTGGCGAAAAGAATTTGGAAACCTCGCCGGTTTACGAAACCGAGCCGGTCGGTTGTGAACCAGGCGCGTCGAAGTTTCTCAATACCGTCTTGGAAATCGAATATGACGGCGATCCGATGGAATTGCTGGACCATATGATAGAGATTGAGGAATCACTCGGCCGCAAACGCGACCACGTCTCCAGTATTTCCCGCAAGATCGACATCGACCTGCTTTACGCCGATGACTTGAATGTTAAGAACGAGCGTTTGCAGTTGCCGCATCCACGAATGTCCTGGCGACGGTTTGTCCTTCAGCCACTGGCCGATATTCGGCCGGACTTAATTCTGCCGGGTCAGACCAGGCCGGTTCGTGAGTTGCTCGCGCAATTGAAGGATTCGGCTACTGTGTCTCGCTTCGCGGAGAACTGGTGATGCCAAACCTGATCGACAAATATCGCGACTTGAAAAAGCGCGGCGAAAAGATCACTGCGCTGACCGCCTATGATTATCCAACGGCGCGGCTATTGGATGAAAGCGGCATAGATATCATCCTGGTTGGCGATTCATTAGGCATGGTCGTGCTTGGTTATGAAGACACGACGGAGGTTACGCTCGAAGAAATGCTGCATCATACGCGGGCGGCGGCGCGTGGGGTGAAGAACGCGTTGCTGGTTGGCGATATGCCGATTCACACGTTCGACACGCCGGACGAAGCCGTTCTGACCGCGAAGAAATTCCTCGATGCGGGGGCGCATGCGGTGAAACTCGAAGGCGGCGTCAGTCATGTGGCGCACATTGAAGCGATCACGCGCGCTGGAATTCCGTTTATGGCGCATATTGGCATGTTGCCGCAGCAAGTGCGTGAGCAAGGTGGTTACAGGGTAAAAGGTAAAACCCAATCCGAAGCGGAGGCACTAATTGCGGATGCACGCGCCGTCGAAAAAGCTGGCGCGTTCTCGATTGTGCTCGAGATCGTTGTTTCCGAGATCGCGAAGCAAATCACCAACGCGATCGGGATCCCAACGATCGGGATCGGGTCAGGTGAAAATTGCGACGGACAAATCCTGGTGACACATGACCTGATCGGGCTCTTTCCTTGGTTTACGCCCAAGTTTGTTTCGCCCGAAGCCCAAGTGGCGGCTGAAATTCGAAAGGCAGTCCGGGCGTTCATTGAACGAACACGCGGGCGGGCGGCGTTGTCTAAGTCGTCCGATGATTGACAACCAATCCGCGGTAACGGTGTTTAAGTAAGGATGCGAGGCGCAGCCAGAGTTTCCGATTACGACGATATCGATGATATCGAGCACGAAGCACTGCTCACCGGCACGCCCGAGCGAAGCTGGATCTGGTTCGGATTAATCGTCTCGATTTGTCTGCACATCACCCTTTGCATCTATTTTTATCGAACGAGGTATAACTCGGTAGAGACAGTGTTTGCCGATACTCAACAGCCGATGACGTTCCGGGTGAAGCCGGTCGACATGAGCCAGATCGACAAAGCGAGCGGCGACCAAACGAATGCGGCTTCGAAACCGAATCCCGATGATACAAAAGAGCAGCAGCCGGAAGAAAAGAAATCGTTCGACAAGTTGTTACAGGAAATCCAAGCGACGACGCAGATGCCGGACGACATGAGCAACGCGCTTCCGGACAAACCGAAAGTGGAACAGGCGGATGCTACCTCGATGATGAACGAGATCGAACGAAGCGTGTCCCAGACCCTTTCGACGAATCCAAATGCGACTCACGAACAGTCGGCATTGAATGAAAGCTCTGTTTCCGGGCGGCCGCAGCCGGCATTGACCGGAACGGAGTTGGCGACCAGCACCATCATTAAGCGACCGAGCAATGTTACCAGCAAACTTCCAGGCGATAGCGCCGGACCTAATAAGAAAGGCGCTCCCGGATTTAGCGATCTCGATCAACTGCTTACCCAAAAAGGGCCGCTCGGGTCGGGAACAAAGATTCGCATGCCGGAAGACCAGCTCTTCACTTTCGACAGCTCGGAGCTTCAGCCCGGCGATATCTTGCAAAAGCTCGTCGATCTTTTGAAGCGAAACCCAAAAGCGACGTTCACGATCGAAGGCTACACCGACTCAATCGGAACCGATGAATATAACCGGGATTTGAGTCAAAAGCGCGCCGACAACATGAAGTTCTATCTGGTGCAGGCGCTGGGGATCGATCCCTCCCACGTCGATGCGCGCGGGCGAGGGTCGACAAAGTTCGTTGTTCCGCCGCGCGCGGTGGCACCGAACGCGAGTAAGCCGGAGTTCGACGCCGAGATTCAGCGCGAAAGTCCGAACCGTCGTGTCGAAGTGACGATCAACACCAATCCGCAGTAATTCGCTGCGTCACCAGTTTTTGATCCACTGCGTTTGATTGGGTGCGCCGCTCGTCGCCCCTGCAGTGCTCCAAAGGTCAAATGTCGGGTTGTACCCTACCGTTCCGGTTGGGTTCGCCGCTTTGACAGTTGAATAGCCGTAGCTGTTTCCAAATGGATCGCGAATCCCTGTCACAGGTTGAGTTTGATCAGACGGGCTCAACTGATTCGGCTTGAATGTGAAATAAGTTTTCGCAGTCGCGGCTGGCTGTCGATTGGCGTTAATGTCGCCACTGAGCTGTTTGTAGAGATAGAGGCTAGCCGTTGCATACTTTGTTAAATCGATATTTGCAGCTGGATCCAGCATTTCGGTTTTCGTCGGATCTGTTGGATAAGTTCCGTTGTCGGCTTTGTAATTTTCGAGGGCCGCTGAGATCGCCGCGATTTCGGTTTCGGCACGAGAACGCGCGCCCTTGTTCTGAACGTAGCCGACCGTGCTTAGAATCAATCCGGCTAAGATGATCATGATGGCGATGACGACCAGGAGTTCGATGATCGTGAATGCGGCTATGGCGCAAAACTCGAAACTCAAGGTTCGAAATTCGAAACAAATCTCAAAATTCGAAACTCGAACTTTCAAAAGACTATCAGATGGCTTTGAATCCTGGATTTTAATCATTCGAATTTATTTGGAGCTTCGATATTCGGACTTCGATATTCCCGTCTTTGGCGGGCTCACGTTTGTTGCTGCAAGCCTTGGATGATGCTGATCAATGGCAGGAACAACGCGATAACAATGGTGCCGACGACGACCGCGAGAAAAACAATCATAATGGGCTCGAGCGCGGCGGTCATCGCCGCAACAGAAGTATCAACTTCATCGTCGTAAACATCGGCAATTTTCAAAAGCATTTCGGGTAACTGACCGGTTTCTTCGCCGACGTCGATCATGCTCACCACCATCGGCGGAAACGCGCCGCTGGCTTCGAGCGGTTGAACAATCGATTCGCCTTCCTTCACACTCTCATGAACCTGCGAGATTGCGCGCGCGATCACGGTGTTGCCGGCAGTCTCACGGGTAATGTTGAGCGCCTGCAAAATCGGCACGCCGCTGGTAACGAGAGTCCCGAGCGTGCGCGAGAACCGCGAAATCGCGGTTTTGCGAATCACCTCACCCAAAAGCGGGAAGCGGAGTTTCGCACCATCCGTGGTCGATTTTCCGAGCGCGGTCCGATTGGCAAACTTGTAGCCGGCTATCAGCGCAAAAATAATTCCGAGAATCACCAGCCAATGCGCTTGAACGAATCTGCTCACGTTAATGACCAAGGTTGTAATTGCCGGAAGTGGGCGGTCTCCCAGCATGTCGTGAAAGATCGCTTCAAATTTCGGAACGATGAACACGAGCAGAAATCCCATGATGGCGATAGCCATCGTCATCACGATGATGGGGTAAACCAACGCGGCAACAACTTTGTTTTTGATCTTGGCCGCCTTCTCCTGAAACTCGGCCAAACGCGTGAGCACGAGCTCGAGCACGCCGCCAACTTCGCCGGCTTTCACCATGTTCACGTAAAGATCGTTAAAGATGAATGGAAACTGGGCCAGACTCTCGGAAAATGTGCTGCCGCTTTGCACGGAATCGGCGAGTTTGGCTATCGTGCTTTTCAAAACTGAGTCACGTTCCTGTTTGGCAAGAACGTTGAGCCCGCGCAAGAGTGGTAGCCCCGAATCAATCAGGGTCGCAAGTTGACGCGTGAAAATCATCAGGACCTTCGGCTTAGCCTTTTTGCGCTGGAAAAGCACGATGCCCTTGCCTTTTTCCCGCGGTTGCGCTTCGCGGGTCGCTTTTGCCATGCACTTGGCGGCTTTGCCATCAACGCGGCCCTCTTTGCCCTGCGCGGAGACATTGGTCGGAAAAAATCCCGCTTGCCGGAGTTGCCCGATCGCTTCGTTCGGAGTGGACGCTTCGACAATCCCAGTCGATTCCTGTCCGCGCGAATCGAGTGCTACGTAAGTAAAACGAGGCATGGGGGGATTTAATGATTGAGCGAATCAGTGGTTTAATGAATTGCAGTAAGCAGCCGGAAGTCATTCGCTAAAACACTGAATCGCTGACTCGTTAAATGAATCAAGTATATTTGAGCACCTCCTCAATCGTGGTATCGCCGGCGAAGATGCTGCGTAGTCCGTCCTGTCGGAGTGTTATCATTCCGAGCTCGATCGCCCTTTGTTTGAGAACGACGGTTGGCACGCGTTCGTTGATCAATTCGCGCAACGGGTCGGTGATTTTCATTAACTCGTAGACGCCTTTGCGGCCCTTGTAACCGCTGTTGTTGCATGCGTCGCAACCTTTGCCGTAGGAAAATCGCCGCTCGCCGATATCGTGTTTAGAAAGCTCGAGTTGGGTGAGCAACGACTCGTTAGGCTGGTAGGCCGCTCGGCAATTCGGACAAATGCTTCGCAGTAAACGCTGGCCGAGCACGGCTTCGAGAGTTGCTGAAATCAGGAATGGTTCCACACCCATGTCGATTAGGCGCGTGACCGCACCGGGCGCGTCGTTCGTATGCAACGTGGTGAATACCAGATGCCCAGTAAGCGCCGCCTGAATTGCGATTTGAGCCGTTTCCAGGTCGCGTGTTTCGCCAACCATGATCCGATCAGGATCCTGCCGCAGAAAGGCTCGCAGCACGCGCGCGAAGGTGAGTCCAATCGCTTCATTGACTGGAACCTGAATGACTCCCTCCAGGTCGTACTCCACCGGTTCTTCCGCCGTGATCATTTTGGAATCGAGCGTGTTGATCTTGCGCAGACAGGAATAAAGCGTTGTGGTTTTTCCGGAACCGGTGGGCCCGGTGGCAATGAAAATTCCGTTTGGCCGATTGATCAGATCGATCAGGTAACTGTGAATGTCATCGGGCATCCCAAGCATTTCGAGATCGAGATTAACGGTCGATCGATCGAGCACCCGGAGGACGACGCTTTCGCCGAATTGTGTTGGCAATGTTGAAACCCGAAGATCGACCTGGCGTCCGGCGATTTTTTTTTGAATGCGTCCATCCTGGGGCAAGCGACGCTCGGCAATGTTCATGTTCGCCATCACTTTGACGCGTGAAATCACAGGGAGCGCGAGGTGGCGGGGTGGGGGCGACATTTCGTAAAGCGCGCCATCCACGCGATAGCGGATTTTGAATTCGTTCTCGAACGGTTCGAAATGAATGTCGCTCGCTCCGTTTTGGATCGCTTGATACAAAATCAAGTCGACAAATCGAATGATCGGCGTCGCGTTGGCTTCAGCTTCGGCCACCTCGGCGCTCTCATCGCCGCGAATTTGCAACACATCGCCGGCTTCACCGAGTTGCTTGAGCACTTCGTCCATGCTCGCGGTCTCGGCGCCGTAATATTGCTTAATCCGCTCGTCGATTTGCTGGGTTGGCGCGACTACAACCGCGACATCTTTACCGAGTGCGAACCTGAGATCTTCCGCCGTGTGAGGATCGAGCGGGTCAGCAAGCGCGACGCGAAGAGTGTTTCCGCTCAAGCCGATTGGCAATGCGCGGTGCAATCGGGCCATCCCACTTGGAATCAGTTTGAGAACCGCAGGCGGAACTTGAACGTCGTTCAGGTCGACGTATTCGTCACCGAGCGCTTCCGCAATTGTACGATAAAAGCCGCTTTCATCGAGGAAGCCGCCGTCTACCATCGCCTGTACAATTGTTTTGCCGTTCAGATTCGTTTCATTCAAGACGTCCTCGACTTGCGACGGCTGCAAGACGTGTCGCTCGACTAAGATTTCGGCGACTTGTTTGTCGTTCACGTTATTTATTTAATGACTTAACGAATGAGTGATTTAGCGATTTTAAAGCAGTTCTTCTTCATTCGTTAATTCACTAACTCATTAAATCCCTTCAGCTCTGATCGCCGATCGTACTTGAAATTACTTCTTCAGCGGTGGTGAGACCGGCCAAGACTTTTCGAATCCCGTCCTCGCGCAAAGTCCGCATTCCGAGTGCCCGCGCCCGCTGTCGCAAATTCGACGTCGAGCTGGGCTTGTTGATTATGTGGCGGACTTCGTCAGCCAGGATGAAAATCTCAAAGATGCCGGTGCGGCCCTTGTAGCCCGTCCCGCGGCATTGTTCACAGCCTTTTCCGAGCATCACCTGCGTATCACGTAATTGTCCTGGCTCGATACGCAGGGCTCGCATTTCGTTCTCGGTGAGTTCGGTCGTCCGTTTGCAGTGTGGGCAAACGCGTCTCACGAGTCGTTGAGCGATGACTGCGCGAAGGGATGAAGCGACCAGAAATGGTTGCACGCCAATGTCGATCAAGCGCGCGACTGCGGACGGCGCGTCGTTCGTGTGCAACGTGCTAAGCACCAGGTGGCCGGTAAGCGACGCGTTGGTCGCGATGCTCGCTGTTTCGAGATCGCGAATCTCACCGATCATTATAATATTCGGCGCCTGCCGGAGGATGGACCGCAGCGCTGCAGGGAATGTCATTTCGATCTCGGGATTGACCTGAACCTGATTTATTCCCGTCATCTGATATTCAATCGGTTCCTCGACTGTGATGATCTTGCGATCCGGTTTGTTGACGTAGTTCAAACAGGCGTAAAGCGTGCTCGTTTTTCCGGAACCAGTCGGACCTGTGACGAGGAGGATTCCGTCGGGTAATTGAATCAGTCGCTCGAATTTCTCTTGGTCGTCACTGAAGAAACCAAGCTCGGGCAAACCCAGCATTAAACTCGACTTGTCTAGTAAGCGCATCACGACGCTTTCGCCGTGATTGGTGGGGATTGTGGAAACGCGCAGATCGAGCGGTTTCTTTTTGATTTTTACCTGGATCCGTCCGTCTTGCGGTAAACGTTTCTCAGCAATGCTCATCGATCCAGTCATGATTTTTAGCCGACTGACAATTGCTGATTGCAATCGTTTCGGAGGCGACTGGATTTCCTGTAACACACCGTCGATCCGGAAGCGGACGCGGAATTTTTTGTCGAGAGGTTCGAGATGAATGTCACTCGCGCCGGCGCGATACGCTTCAATGATCAACATCGAAACCAATCGAATGATTGGCGCGTCGGCCTCATCGACATCGGAAATGATAGTGCCGTCGCCGATCTCCAATCCGAGCTCGACATCGTCGCCGATCTTTTCGCGAATAACGTCGGCAGCTTCATCGGCCGTACCATAATATTTAATGAGCGCCTCGCGGATCTTGTCGGGACTTGAACAAATCAACTCGAGCTCGCGTTGAAGCAAGAAGCTCAAGCTGTCGATCGTTTCGATGTCGAGGGGATTGCTAACCGCGACGATCAGTCCGGTTTCGCCAAACGCGACCGGGATGACTTTGAAACGTCGCGCGTCTTCGGCGTGGACTTGTTTGATGATGTCTGGCGGAATGACCATTGTCGACAGATCGACCCAATCCATGCCCGCCTGGGCCGCGATCGAGCGTGAGACATCGGATTCGCAAACAATCCCATCTTTGATCAAAATATCGAGAGCCGTGTCCCGGTCGTTAACACGCTTGCTGGCGGCATCGACTTGTTTACGTGAAACAAGTCCGACGTCTTGAAGTACTTTTAAGACGTAATCTTCGTTGTGCTGCACGGCTGGGGGGACGTGAAGGTTACAATTGAGGTGGAATCGTAATGAACCTGACAGGCGGGTGTCAACAATTGTGACGCTGCTGGAAATCCTCGAAACTGGATGGCTGCTGTGCCGGGCCAATCTGTACTGGCGCTTATAAATTATTCGACCGTCACGCTTTTCGCGAGATTGCGCGGCTTATCGACATCACGGCCCAGTGCGACGGCGAGATGATAAGCCAGAAGCTGCAGGGGAATCACCGTTAGCACGGGGCTGAGGCAATCGATTGTGCTTGGCACCTCGATAATGTCGGCGGCGAGGTTCTTTAATTGCTTTGCTCCGCTCCCGGAAGTGATGCCGATGATTGGTCCTTTGCGAGCTTTCACCTGTTCGATGTTATTCACGTTCTTGGAAAAGACCGCATCGTCCGGTGCGATAAAGATTGACGGAAGATCTGGCCTAACGAGTGCGATAATTCCATGTTTGAGCTCGGCGCTGGGGTGCCCTTCGGCGAAAAGGTAGGTGATTTCTTTTAGCTTCAGCGCTCCTTCAAGCGCGATCGGATAATTGAATTGGCGACCGAAGAAAAGCATTCCGTTGGCGCCCACATACTTCTTCGCAATCGCTTTGATTTGATCACTGAGTTTGAGCACTTGCTCAATCTGATCGGGCAACGCCTCGAGGGCATCGATCATTCGCTTTCCTTGGGCGGTGGAGAGTTGGCGCATCCGGCCGAGCAGAAGACCGATCAGGTTCAATATTATCAGTTGCGATGTGAAGGATTTCGTCGCCGCAACGCCGATCTCGGGGCCGGCATGCATGTAAACACCGCCGTCACTTTCGCGCGCGATGGTGCTGGCAACGTTGTTACAAATTCCAAGAGTGCGGTAACCCTTGCGTTTGCTTTCACGCAACGCACCGAGGGTATCGGCGGTTTCGCCGCTTTGGCTAATGGCGAAGACAAGTGTGTGCTCAGTGGGCGGCGTATTGCGATGCCGATACTCGCTCGCAAAATCGACATCGACCGAAATATTAGCGAGCTGTTCAATGAGGTATTCGCCAACGCGCGCGGCGTGCAACGCTGTCCCGCAGCCGGTCAGAACAATGCGCGCGACATCGCGCAGCTCCGCGGGATTCATGTCCAATCCGCCGAGCTTGGCAGTACATTCTTCGTCGGTCAGCCTACCTCGCATTGCATCACGCACGGTGTCCGGTTGCTCGCAGATTTCTTTGAGCATGTAGTGCGGGTAGTCGCCTTTTTTGATGTCTTCGGCCGTGAACTCAACTTGGCTGACCGCATGCTCTCCGACGGCGCCATCGATCGAACTGATGTCAAAATTTTCGCGATCGAGGGAAACCAGATCGAAATCGTTCAGATAAACGACGTCCCGGGTGTGAGCGACGATCGCACTAACATCGCTGGCCAGGAAATTTTCGTCTTTGCCGACGCCAAGCACAAGCGGACTGCCCCGGCGCGCACCCACGATGAAATTGGGAATGTCCGCGTGCACGACGGCGATACCGTAGGTGCCAATCACTTGTTTCAACGCAGTGCGAGTCGCGTTGACCAGCCGCGCTTTCGAGTCTTTACCGTTGAGCTTTTGGTAAATATTTCCGATCAAATGCGCGAGCACTTCGGTGTCGGTATCGGACTGGAAATTGGTGTCCCCGTCCTGAATTAACTGTTCCTTGAGCGTCTGGTAGTTTTCGATAACGCCGTTGTGAACGAGCGCAATTTTGCCGGTGGCATCGAAATGCGGATGAGCGTTCTCATCGGTTACTTTTCCGTGCGTCGCCCAACGTGTGTGACTGATTCCATATGAACCGGTTGCTGGCTCTCGATCGATTAGCTTCGCCAGGGACGCAATTCTGCCGGCGCACTTCCGCGTTTCGAGATGATCACCATTAACTATGGCGACCCCGGCGGAATCATACCCGCGGTACTCCAGGCGCCGCAGTCCATCGAGCAAAATGGGCGCAGCTTGCGACCGACCGACATAACCGACAATTCCGCACATATTGAAGGGTGCAAGATTAGCGTCTGAACGATTTTGTCGCAAACGAAGCAAAATGGTTGCCGTAAGGCGAAGTCACTGAGTTATTGGGGAGGTGGAAACGAAAAACCTTACCCGGCGCGACTTCACCCTGGCCCAAATGCCGACGCCATCGCTGCCGCCGGGCACTACCCAACGCACGCTGGCTATCGTTATGGGCGGCGGCGCTGGCACGCGCTTGTTTCCGTTGACCAAGGACCGGTCCAAACCAGCCGTGCCTCTCGGCGGCAAATATCGCATCGTTGATATACCGATCAGCAATTGTCTGAACTCCGGATTGCGCTCGATCTACGTGCTGACGCAGTTCAACAGCATGTCGCTGCACCGGCATATTCAAGCCAGCTACAAATTCGACAATTTTTCGCGTAGCTTCATCGAGATTCTGGCCGCCCAACAGACACCTGAAGGCTCGCAATGGTACCAGGGCACGGCGGATGCGGTGCGACAGAACATGCGCTACTTCCTGGAGCGCCCGTTTGATTACTTTCTTATCCTGAGCGGGGACCAACTCTATCGAATGGATTTTCGCGCCCTGCTGCATCAACACATTCAAAGTGGTGCGGACATTACGCTCGCGACAAAACCAGTTAAACGCGGTCAAGTCGCGGACTTTGGGATCATGCAATGCGGCGTCGACCGCCGTATCACACGGTTCGTCGAGAAGCCGAAGGACGAAGCTCTGCTCGAAGGCCTGGAAATGAGCGGCGAATTGATCGAGGCGACCGGTTCGAATCGGGATGGCGAACTCTATCAGGCGTCAATGGGAATTTACCTGTTCAATCGGGACGTGCTGGTGCGATGCCTCGACAACAAGCTGGACGATTTTGGACGGGATGTAATTCCTCAGTCGATCAAAGACCAGCGGGTGGATGCATTTATTTTTAACGGGTATTGGGAGGATATCGGAACGATTCGCGCATTTTACGAAGCCAACCTCGATCTGACCGACATCCTTCCCGAGTACAGTTTTTTTGAAGCCGACACGCCGATCTACACACATCCGAGGTTCCTGCCGGGCAGCAAAGTAAACGGGGCGACCCTCCGCCAGGCATTGATTTCGGACGGTTGCATCATTTCCGACGCGCACATTGAGCGAAGCGTCATAGGAATTCGCAGCATCATCGAAAGCGGTGCGACGATCCGGAACAGCGTCATTATGGGAGCCGACTACTTCGAAGAGGATCGACAGCCAGGAGGAGACGTGCCGCCGATCGGTGTGGGTCGTAACTGTGTGGTTGACCGCGCAATCATCGACAAGAATGCGCGCATTGCCGACGGTGTAGTGATTACACCGGAAGGGAAACCAACACACTTCGACGCGGAAAATTATTTCATTCGCGACGGGATTGTCGTCGTTCCGAAGAACGCGGTGATCCCGCCTGGCTTTTGGGTCTGAGAAGTGTCAGTTTGGGAAACGCCGATCAACGGTGATCGGTCATATTGGCGAATTGGCCGCCGGTCTCCCATTTTTCCTGCTTATTCCAAGGCATGGACCCTTCCGGCTTCGCATCCGGATCTTGGACCAAGGTGACGTCATGTTTCTGTGACGCACAAGAAATCAGGCTTCCCGCTGCTGCGAGTAAAAGAAAGGTCGCGATCGGCCGCCGTAACTTACGAATTTGAGCCAGCATAAATAACGATGTCTCCTGGTTGCACCTGGACGCCTCGCGCCAGTGTGCTGGTCAAGATATCGCCGATAGCGGTCGCGGGTTCAACTGAAGAAATGCGGATTTTTCCGATAAAGGTGCCGTCTCGCATAATCAGCATTTCCGAGTGTGATTCCACCCCATTGCGACCACCGAGATTTAGGACGACGAAGTTGTAAGCCTGGTTTACGGCCAGAATAGTGCCGCGGACGCCCACTTTGCCCCCGGCAATGGCACGCCGTCTCTTTTCGTCTTCCGCCTGCGCGGCCCGCTCGCGCTCAGCCTGGACCTTTTCGGCGAGAACACCTTTTTCCCGTTCCGCGCTGTCCAGCTGCTGTCGCGCATCCTCAAGCTGGGCTTGCAGTTCAATGGTCGATGGCGCCCCAGGGTTGGCCGACGCTGGTTGCCTTTCGTCAATCTGCTTCTGGAGCACTGCGATTTCGGCGTCCTTGTCCCGAAGCTTGGTTTCGAGCTGATTTTTTTCGCTTAGAAGTTGATCGAATTGTTCCTTGGTGGCCACTGTCTTGGTGTCGCGCTCGGCGAGTTTGACCTGTTGTGCGGCAATGGCCGATTCCCGTTCTTTGAGCTCCTTTTCCTTGTTGGTTCGTGCTTGTTCGGCAATTCCACGGGCGGCTATGGCCTGGACGGCGGTTGAGCGCAACGCTTTTGCCTTGGATAAGTTCAGAACCGCAAAACCTGCGGCAAAGCTAAGAAGCAAAATCGAACCGCTAATGAGTGTCTTCGGCGTCGGAACCAAGGTTCCAGGGAGGGGGAGCACAGGTAATTTTTAATTGGAGTGGCGGCGGAAATGCAATCCTTTTAATAATTCTCTTCTGCCGCTGACCGCTTGCGCGAAGCGACTTCCCGCTTATAACAGAAAGCGTGGGACAACAGCATCGAGCTCGAACAAAACGCAAACGCCGAAAGGCATACATAAAAAGGAAGAAAACCGCGGTCCGGTCAAAACACCGCGAGAGTCCGAAGTCGCGGACGAAAAAGGAGTCGGCTCCAGCCAAATAGAGGTCTCGCTGTCGAGCCGATGGTGGCTACGGTTCGATGTGCGCTATCTCATTGTTGACGGTTACAGCATTATTTTTGCGTGGCCTGAGCTGCGCAAACTTCAGATCCGTCGATCGGTTCTCGCGCGTGATACGTTGATTAAACGACTCCGCGACTATCAAGATTGGAGCGGGGATAGTGTCGTGGTCGTTTTCGATGGTCAGGGCCCGCGTGCAACAACAACGGCATATCCGAGCGATGTTCAAATCTTTTACGCGCGCCGTGGTCAATCGGCCGACGCCATTATCGAACGTTTGGCCTGCAAATATGCAACGCGTTTCCCAATTACGGTGGCGACGTCGGATTTACTGGAAATGGAAACGGTGAACGCTTGTGGAGCGGCTTGCATTTCGCCGGAAGAGTTGCGTCAGCTCCTCGCAACAGCGCGTAAATGCTGATCAAGCAGCTCCGGCCAGAACGGGCTGATTATTCGACAGCCCACGTTTGCGTTGCTGACAGGTGGCGAGAACCCGAGCTAGAACGCAATAAAGTTGTTCGATGGGCAGGTTTTTACTGACGTAACCGTTCGCTCCGGCTTGCAGGGCGGCATGCATTTGCTCCTCGTCGTAGCCGACGCCGGTGAAGACAACGATTGGCAACCCGGGACTCATTTCGCGCATGAACGAGATTAGCGAAATTCCATCTACTTTAGGCATCTTGAGGTCGACAATCGCGACTTCGACGTCGTGCTCGGAAAGCCAGGACGCAGTTTGAAAGCCGTCGGTCAGAGCATGACAGGTATGGCCACGCTGGCGAAGGTAGGTGACGAGGAATTTGGCGATGCCGGGGTCGTCATCGATGATCAAGAACTGGGAATATTCGCGTTTTGCTGGGCTCATACTTTATAATTTCCATAATAGCTAAAGCACCTCCCTTGCCAACTTTATGCCGTGTAGAATTTTCCTGGCAATGACACGGCCCCCGTTTCCCCGGCCCGGCTTAGAAACCCAGCTTTTTCTCTATCGCCTTGATACGGGCGAAAAGCTTTTCGAGGCGATGAATTAAGGCGATCTGACGTTTTGCCTCCGATAACGGCACGGCTGGCGACCCGAACCAGGCACCTCCTGGGAGATCTTTGGAGATACCGCTTTGCGCAGCGATGATTGTCTCGTTTTCGATCGTGAGATGACCGATAACGCCGACCTGGCCGGCCATTTTTACGTTCTCGCCAATGCGTGTGCTTCCAGAGATCCCGGTTTGGGCGGCAATAATTGAATTCTTTCCGATAACCACGTTGTGGGCGATCTGGACGAGGTTGTCGATTTTGACTCCCGCCTGAATCCAAGTCCGGCCGAAACGCGCGCGATCGATGGTCGCATTGGCTCCGATTTCGACATCGTCGTCGATCTGAACAATGCCAATCTGAGGGATTTTTTGATATCGGCCTTCGACTGTTTCGAATCCGAAACCGTCGGCACCAATGACCGCGCCGCTATGAATAATCACGCGCGCACCGATTTTTGCTCGTTCACGAATCGTCACGTTTGGATAGATCAGACACGACTCGCCGATGACACTTTCGTGACCGACGTAACTTCCAGCGCCGATGATGCTGTTGTCTCCAATCTGGACGCCTGTTTCGAGGACTGCATGCGGTTGAATCGAAACGCGATTGCCAAGTTTGGCGCTGGGATCAACAACGGCCGTTGGATGGATGCCGGCTCGGAATGCAATCGGTTTCGGTGCCAGTTTCAATACCACCTGCTCGAACGCCTTCGACGGATTCGACACTCGAATTTGGGCGGCGTTCGTTTGCTCAGCAAAAGTGGCAGGAACGAAGACGGCCGAAGCGCGTGTTTTACGAAGGCGCTCGAGATAACGCGGATCTGCATAAAATGTTACGTCACCGGTGACGGCTTCCGAAAGCGACGCCGCCCCACCGATTCTCTGGGCCGGATCGCCCCCGCATAATTCTCCGCCACAAAGGGTCGCCAGTTCCTGGAGCGTGAACGTCACGTTTTCTTTCTAAATCGTAGAGGCGTTTGTGCCAAGCAGCACTGGCAGGCTCTCTGAATTTGCAATAGTCGGTTTAAGAGTTCGATGCGTCGAAAATGCTCTGAATGGATTTGTCGAGCACGTCATTGAACTCAGCGTCAGATTGCTGGGCGGTGAGCCCTTCAACTAGCGCGCGAGAAAAGCTGGCGACCACGCCATGTTGTTTGCGCAGACGATTGTTTGCTTCTTCTCGCGAGTAGCCGCCAGACAGCGCAACCACCCTGACGATGCTGGGATGTTTGACAAAGTCGGCGTAAAAGTCGTCCTGCTCAGGAAGGGTAAGCTTGAGCATGACGATCTGCCCGGCTGGCAATTCGTTGAGCCTTTCGAGGATTGCTGCTTTGAGAAACTGCTCGGCTTTTGCCTTTTGCGCGCAGTGAATATCAATTTCCGGCTCGAGGATCGGCACGAGATCGGCCGTGATAATCTGCTGACCGATTTCGAACTGCTGGCGGACAATGTTCTTGATACCGGCTTCGTTGGCTTGCTTGATCACCGATCGCATCTTTGTTCCGAAGATGCGTTTTGCCCTCGCTTTCTCGAGGAGGGCGGCCAACGCCGGGATGGGCTTCATCAACTGAACACCCTCTTTTTCAGCGGCAAGACCGTTATCTACTTTTAGAAATGGTACGACCCGCTTTACGTTCCAAAGATAATCCGCGGTGGGTTGCCCTTCGATTTCCCTGTCCATTGTGTTCTCGAACAGAATGGCACCGATTACCCGCTGGCCGTTGAAGGCCGGACTGGTAATGATACGGGTCCGCATCTGATGCACGATGGTGAACATCTCTTCATCGCTAGACCACGTATTCTCTTGGATTCCGTAAAGACGCAGGGCTTTCGGCGTGCTGCCGCCGCTTTGATCCAACGCCGCGACAAAACCCGGAGCGGTCTTCATTTTTTGCAATTGTTCTTCGTTAACGGCGACAGATTTCATGATGTCCCGAAGCCTCAAAGCTCAGAGCGCAAATCGCAACTCGAAATTTCGTTAATCAGTTGCCGGCAAGACAATGCTGATGAGCGTACCTTTCGAGGTCGAATCAACCTCCACTCGCCCGTGATGATCAAACACCGTTCGTTTCACGATTGGTAAGCCAAGGCCCATCCCTCGAGGCTTGGTCGTGCAGAAGGGCGAGAAAATCTTTTCCTTAATTCCCGGCGAAATGCCGTGGCCATTGTCACGGACAGTAACAACGACCCCGGAGGATTTCTGACCTTCCCGGACCGGTTTTGCGGAGAGTGTAATGCGTGGCTTGTTACGTTCAGCGCTGGCTTCGGCCGCATTGGCCACAAGGTGAGCGAACGCTTCCGCGAGCGCGCCCTCATCTCCAAGGACACGAGGAAGGTCCTTCGGCATGGATGTTTCGATCTCCACTTTTCCGTTAACTCCAAATCGGGAACGCGCTATCTCCAAACCTTTTTTGACGGGCGTTCGAACGTCGATCGATTTCAACACCAGTTCCGGTGGGTGGGCGAAATTGTTGATTTGGGTAATGATTCGGTCGAGGCGATCGATTTCCTGAACGACAATCTGATTGAATTCTTTGCGAAAATCGACGTCGTCGAAGCGCTCTGGCAATAGTTGGGCAAAGGTTTTGATCGCGACAAGTGGATTGCGGATTTCATGAGACATGCTCGCCGCGAGGTCGGTCCAGAATGCGGCTCGATCGACTAGGGCTTGTCGTTCCCGCAGCGTTTCTTCGGCGGTGAGATCGTTGATCACCGCGACGGCACCAAGCGATGATCCATTGCTCGCTAACTTTCGCGCCTCAACCGACAAAGATCGCCTGGTATTCGTATCGATCCAACGTTGCGGTTCCGGTGGTGTTTCGGATTCGAGCGCCTCACGAAGTAGACCGGCCACCTTGTTGCCCGCTCGTTCAACTGGTTTATTGAGTGCCGCGGAACCTGAGACGCCCAAAATCTTTTCTGCACGCGGATTAAACCAGCGAATTGTCGCGTTGGCGTCGATTGCAACAATGCCCGGAGAAATCGACTTCAGCAGCGCTTCGGCAAGTGTCTTTTCGACCGCAGTCTCTTCGTAGAGAAGAGCGTTTTCGAGGACTATAGAGACGTGCTCGGCTAAAATCGTTAGGTGTTCGAGATCCCGGTCGTCGAATACCTGACCGGTTATGCGGTGCCCAAAAAAAATCCATCCGGTGATCTTCCCGCGTGCGTAAAGTGGAGCGATCGCTTCCGCGCCAAATGTATCGAGGGCACGGCGCATCACGGCGCGTTTTCGCGGATCTGGCGTTTGATCAAGATACGTGCGTGAAACCAGGTGCGCGTTGAGCTCGAACCAGCGAACGAGCGCGTCTCGTTCCTCAAAGACAAGGTGATCAGTTTCAGGCAAGCAATGAACACCGCCGGTGAATCGATACGGTTGGCCTTTCCGCGCCTGCGAGAAGATTCCTAGCCGGCTGACACCCGCTGCTTCGGCCAATCCCTCCGCCATCGATGGCAGGAACGATGCGGCGTCAGACGGTCGACGAAGAATGCGAGGAAAGCGCGAAAACGGCAATGGTTGCCCCAGATTCCCAGCTGAATGCGTTGACTCGATTCTCGGCGACCGAGCAGTCATCGAACCCGATATTTCGCGAAATTCGCGGTTTTCTGCCAAGGCTTTTTGGTAATCGAAAGCGCGGGTGAGTAAGGCTTGGAATCGGCGCCGGTCCAAGTCGAGCGCTTCAGCCGCGTACACCCCAATCTGTCCCGCTTCGCGCAGCGGCTCGGATTGCTCGACGCCGAGAGCGATGATCAGTATATCCGGTTGCTCGTTGTGAATTTGCTCAAGCAGTTCGCGGGATTCCTTCGCTCGCAAATCCATCATCAGCACGACAGGTCCAGTCTGCTGAAGCACCGGTTCGAGGCGATCCGCGTCAGCGACATGACGGACTTGAGCTAACAGACGCAAGAATGCTCTCGTCCGGCGAACGAGATCGGCATCCTGTGTGTATAAAATCGATTCCTGAGTAGAAGTCATGCGGCCGCCGCCTTGCTATCGAACCGCACCAACGGTAACAAAATGTGGAAAACCGTTCCCTTTTGCAGTTCGCTTTCGACTTCGATTTGGCCCCCGTGTTCCTGAATGATTCCGTGAACGACCGATAGTCCAAGACCCGTCCCGTAGTCTTTTGTCGTAAAAAACGGGTCGAACACGTGCGGAATATCTTCCGCGCGAATTCCCTCTCCAGTGTCGCGAATGCTGATTAGCAAAGCCTCCGGCGTCTGGCCATTTCCATTGCTCTCGCCATTGCTATGCGCGCGGGGACTCATCCACTGCTCATCCGAGCGAATTTCAGTTATAACTGACAATTCTCCCTGAGTCTTCATGGCGTCCATTGCGTTGAGGAAGAAATTCAAAAAGACCTGTTCCAGCTGATCGGCATCGCCGCGAATCGTATCCGTATCTGCCTGCCAATAGCGCTGCAGTTTAATGTCTTTCTGGTAAAGCCGGTGACCCACGAGGGTGAGCGCTTTCTCGAGAATTTCGTGAGCGTGCAATGGTTTCAAGATCGGCTTGGCCGGCCGGGCGAAACGAAGCAATTGATTTACCAGCGAGTCGATCCGATCGATCTCGTGGCCGATCAGATTCGAGAACGTGTCGCGAAAATCTGAGTCCTGATACCGCTCGGGCAGAAGCTGAGCAAATGTCTTGAGCGACACCAGCGGGTTCTTGATTTCATGCGCCATGCCAGCTGAAAGAGTGCCCAGGCTCGCGAGTCGATCACTCCGTCGAATTTGTAATTCGAGGCGTTTAATCGCGGTAATATCGGTCAGCACCATTAGCGCGCCGAGAACTTGCCTGCTCTGACCGTGGAATATTGAGGTGCTCGCCCGAATCGTTACGTCTGCATTATCGACGTGAAGAGCGATTTCCTGATCTTGCTGGCTTTCCCCCGTGCGAAGAGTCGCGACTAAAGGTTCAGCCAGGTCAACCGGCAGCGCGGCCACGGAATTATCAAGCATCTCCTCCGAATTCAGTCCCGTGATTTGCCCCGCCTCATTATTAAAAACGGTGATGCGCCCATCGGTACTCGCGGCAATCACACCGCTGGTGAGATTCTGCAGCAACGTTTCGTTATAAATCTTTGCGTTCTGCACCTCGGTAAACAATTCTGCGTTTTCGATGGCAACGGCAAGTTGACCGCACAACACTTGCAGCGCGCCTTGTTCGGTCGCACCATAAATTCGCCCTGATTTGCGCG
The DNA here is from genome assembly GCA_035473775.1 of Chthoniobacterales bacterium. GTDB lineage: Bacteria > Verrucomicrobiota > Verrucomicrobiia > Chthoniobacterales > UBA10450 > AV40. The sequence continues at coordinate 1,268 of DATINV010000011.1, read as the reverse complement.
CCCCGAGAAGCAGAACGCCGGCAAGATGGTCACGCGCAAAAATTCCCATCGCCAACGCGATTTGTAGCGAATCCAACTGTCGCATCACCCGCTGCAGTTGTGCGGTCTGCCGCGCTCGATGCAATTCTTCGAGAACGATTGGTTCGCGAGTTGATTCCAGTTGAGTGATGGTCGCCTGATCGCGGGTCAGTTCCAAGAACTGGCGCGAACTCGGTTCGACCAGTGGATACTGTTGCAAAAAACCCTGCTTTGTCGGCAAAAGAATGATTACACGGTCTGTGCCGATGGCTTCGCTTACCGTTTGAGCAAACCGATCGAGCAAATCACGCAGCGTAGTGACCGAAGCGAGGATTTTGGCTGCCTTGCTAACAGTCGCCCGAAAATCGAGTTGGTGTGATCCGATGAAAAGCCGCTCCGCCAATCGTTGTGAGAGGCCGCGCGCCGGCGCCATGGCAAACGCGATCACGACTGCCGCCGTAATGTGCGCGATCGTGTGCGCGTCGGCAGGTGATGAGTGCAAGGCGGTCGCCGTTAACCACCAAACTAGAGCATAGAGCGCAAGGAGATAACCGCAGAGAAGGGTGTAAGAAATGATCCGCCTCAGCAGAACGCTTACATCCATCATTTTTCGCGTCGCGATGCCGTAAGCAACAACTAAACTGAAGACAATCATTCGGAATGGCGCGAACCGGATTGAAATTGATGGTCCTAGAAAGCGATCAAGGACTAGTGCGAGAACCAACGCGAAGGCCATCGCTCCGACGCCCCCGATCAAAATGAAAGCGAGTTCGGCGCGTTCGCCTCCCGTTGTTTTTCTCAGATCACGCACATAGTTGATGATCAGGATCGCAAACGCTACTACGATGCAAGCCGCGTAACCGTAATCTGCGCCCTTAGCGTAAATTGGATTGGGCGCTCCAGCACCCGGGACCGGCGGCAGTTCGGCGCCTTTTAAGAAAAATTTCGTCTGGCAAAGGATAACGGCAGCTAAACTAAAAACTAGCCAAAGTCCCGACTGAGATATTATGTCGCGCCAATTGCTGAGTTTCTGTCCGGCGGACAATCGAAGGAGATTCAGGGCCGTAAAGTAGAGTAGTCCGGCAGCAGATGCTTGTCGGATAGCGAACTCCGCTACTCCGGGGCTTTTCGCAGTGAATGCTAGATACAAACTGCCTAGCCACAATCCAATGACGATCGAGAGAAGAAGAAAACACTGATTCGACGTCCGTCTGCGATTCGCCAAAAACACCGCCATTCCAAGTAATAGT
>DATINV010000010.1:0-9611 GCA_035473775.1 Chthoniobacterales bacterium | reverse complement strand
GTCGCGTCCGAGAGAATTCACGGGACAAGCTCCATCCTGTCCGGCTAATCTGAACAATCCCCAGAACAGGAACAAGCCCGAGCGGAGACATCCGCCCCATTTTCCATTCATCGAGCGTCACAACACACCAATCATCATTTTCTCACTGTATGCACAAAGGCCCGTCGCAAATTCTTAGATAGCACTACAGCTCATCGCCTCTTACGGGCTGCTTGGGCGAAGCCATCAACTTGGCTCGTTGGTCGATATACGATTATGCCTGACCATATCCATTTATTTTGCGCGCCGGCAGATCTAATCCCGATGGCGCTGGAACCGTGGGTGCGTTTTTGGAAATCCGATGTCACGAAACACTGGAATGATCCTTCGCAGTTGCCGCTCTGGCAGCGCCATTTCTGGGACACACAGCTTCGCAGAACCGAAAGTTACGAAGAAAAATGGGACTACGTAACTGAGAATCCGGTGCGGGCTGGGCTCGTTCGCAACTCCGAAGAATGGCCGTATCAAGGCGAGATCAATGTTTTGAACTGGTGAACCGGACGCGACGGAGCGCGTCCCTCCATCAAAGGTGCCTCCACCCAAAAACCACTTGGCGTTGCCCCCGAGATTCGTAAATTGCCCGCCCACCCATGATCAAAATTCTCCGAAAACATCGCAACTGGCTCATGATCGTCATCGCGGTCCTGGCCCTGCCGTTCTGTCTTTATTTTGTCAAAAGTGACACCAGCCTGATCCGCTCCGACGAGTTTGCCCAAATGTACGGGCACAAAATTTCGCTCATCGAAGCGCGTCGGGATGCTCGTCTTTTCGGTCTTGCTCAAATGCTGGGAATTTCCGACCTGACCGATACGCTCGCTCCGGCTATGGCGTCGGGCAGTGAAGACCAGCGCGCCGCTGCGTTTATTATTAATCTGACGGTTTTGCGTCACGAGGCCGAGCGCTTGGGTATCCAGCCCTCCGAACCTGAAGTCGTCGATGCCGTGAAAAATTTTAAGGGTTTGCGCGGCGAATCGGGTTTCGACAGCGCAAAATACGACAAGGTCGAGCGGGAAATCTTGCCCTCGTATGGATTCACGGACGAGCAATTGCGCGAGCTCGCCGGCTACGAGCTTAGTCTGAAACAAATCAAGGATCTGGTTGGTTCTTCTGTGTCGTTGCCGGAAAGCGAAGCCAAGTCCAATTACGAGCAACTTTACGGCAAAAATTTCGTCAGCATTATCCGCGTCAAAGCGGCCGACATGATGAAGGACATCAAAGTCACGGACGACGACATCAAGAAATATTACGATTCGCACAAATCCGAGCTCAAGACCGATCCGAAACGCAAAGTGGAGTTCGTCCGGCTCGCCTTGACCGATGGGCAGAAAAAATTGAAAGACAAGGAACGGATCGACGCGCTCCAGAAGCTGGCCGATCGGGCCAACGATGTTTCGCAGGCGCTGCTGGAAAAAGGCGCCGATTTTCAACAGGTGGCTGCAAAATTTAATTTACCGGTGGAAACGACCGGCGAATTCACGTCGGCCGCGCCCGATCCGAAATTAAAATCGGATTCGCAGCTCAATACCGCGGTTTTCAAACTGACCCAACAGGAACCGATCAGCGATCCGGTCCAGGCGGCCGACGGTTTTGCGATTGTGCATTTAGTTAGCCTAACCGAAGCGCGTCCGCTCTCGCTCGACGAGTCCAAGCAGAAAATTACCGACGCAATCAAGAACGAACAGGCGCGTAACCTGGCGATGACCAAAGGACGCCAAGCCGCCGAGACATTGCGGAACGGATTGAAGGCGGGTCAGCCTCTCCAGTTCACTCTCGAACAGGCAGGCGGATTGAAGGCCGAAAAAATGGAACCGTTTACCGTGGCCGACGATTTGGAGGCGCAGAACGGAAAACAGAAAAACGAGTCTCTCGAAATGATGATGGTCAAGAACGTGGCCAGCGGACTGCAGCCCGGTGAAGTGAGCGATTTCTCTCCGGGCGTCGATGGCGGCATGATTGTGATCATGGATAAACGCGAATCGCCCGACCCTGCCAAATATCAGGAAGCAAAAGCAAAGTTCTCGGAGCGTTACCTGAAAACCGCGCGCGAATACACGTTCGAGGAATGGCTGCGCGATCGCCAACGCGCCGCCAGTTTGCAATTCGCGCGAGGGTGACCTTTAACTACGAGGACAGCCGCTCTGCGGCAAATTACAAGAGCGGGAACAAAATCGTCGAGCTAGCGGGAGCGTAATTCACACGAATCGACACGAATAAGTGTATCCACTAGCAGTTGCCTGATTGGGATCTTGCCACTCGAAACTCGCCGATTCGCTGGTTTGCCCTGGCTGCCGATTCTGGAGAATGGATGCCGAGACAGATAGTTATCAGATTATTTCCTCCTTCGTGTAAATTCGTGTCCATTAGTGGTTATCTGGTATGCCGACGCGGGATGAAATTTTCGACGACGCCAACGGCGATCTTGCAATCGGAGAGCTCGAAACTGCGGTGGAGAAGTATCGCCGCTGTGTCGAGATCGATCCGAACTTCTTCGACGGCTGGCACGCGCTGGGCATGGCGCTAATGAAAGTGGGCCGGTTCGAAGAAGCGATCGAGGCCGGCAAGAAAGCGGTTGAGCTAAAACCGAACGATCAAATCGGCTGGACCAGTCTGTCGTTGTTTTACAATCGGGCCGGCAACATCGCCGAAGCCGAAGCCGCCGGGACCAAAGCAAAAATCATTTCCTGGGGCGGCAAAGTGGCGAAGGAATAATCGGAAAATCGCAAAAGAATAATCGTCGCCAACGCGCGCCCTACTGGATCGAATCATTGAACTCGCGTTCCGCCGAGGAAGAACCGTTCGATTTCTGGGAACGAGTTAGCGGAAAATAGTTGGTAGGGCGAGACAGGTAGGGGCGATTGACCCCAATCGCCCGCTCCGATAAAAAGTTACATCCCCTCTAAACGGCCAGTTCGCAAGCAGCTAGACCACACCGTCGGGTTTCACGGACGGTTCGGTGCCACATTTTTTGTTACGATCTGCTGTCAACGCCGTGGATCAAATCAACTTTGCCGCAATCACATAGCGGACATCATCTTCGGAACCGCGCGGCGATATCATTTTTCGGAACGGTGGTACCTTCATCTTCTTCTCTTGATGCCCGATCACTTGCATATGCTGATCGCCACTGCGGCGGACACTGACCTTTCGAAGTTGATACGGGATTTCAAACGAATTACCGCGCGAAAAGCGAGAATCGGCTGGCAGCGGAATTTCTTTGATCATCGCCTTCGACATGATGAAAGCGAAGACGAAAAAGCGGAATACATTTGGCAAAATCCGATGCGAGCAGGACTGATCTCGCCTGATGAGCAATGGCGTTATGTGATCGACGAAAGTCAGTTAGATTCGTAAGCAGAGGCGGGCGATTGAGGTCAATCGCCCCTACCTGTTTCGCCCAACCATCTCACCAAATCTCCACCCGTTTGTCGGCGGCGCGCACCATTGGCGAACCGTCCGGAATGTCGAACGCTTTCTGAAACTCCGGCAGATCGGACAACGGTCCGTTCACTCGGAAATGTCCGGGCGAGTGCGGATCGGTCTTCAAACGCAGTTTCTGTTCTTCGTCACGAATCTTCGATCGCCAGATTCCGGCGTAGGCGAGAAAGAAGCGTTGTTCCGGCGTGTAACCGTCGATCTTTTTGTCGCGATTCTCGGGATGTTTATCGAGCGCTTTTTGTAAGGCGGCGTAGGCAATCTTCACCCCGCCGATATCGCCGATGTTTTCACCCTGAGTCAGTTCACCGTTCACGTGCAATCCGGGGAGCGCTTCGTACTCGTTGTATTGATTGACCACCGCCTGGCGTCGCTTCTCGTAGGCGTCAGACGATTCTTTCGTCCACCAATCAGTCAAATTGCCGAGCTTATCGTATTTCCGGCCCTGATCGTCAAAGCCGTGGCTCATTTCGTGGCCGATCACGCACCCGATGCCCCCATAATTCACTGCGTCATCCGCGTCCGCGTAGAAGAAGGGCGGTTGCAAAATGCCAGCCGGAAACACGATCTCGTTCATCTTCGGGTTGTAATACGCGTTCACCGTCGGCGGCGTCATGCCCCATTCCGTGCGATCGACCGGCTTGCCGATCTTGTTCAACTGCCGCTTCGATTCGAAATCTTCCGCGCGCAGCTCATTCAACACGAACGGGCCGCGATCGACCCTCAACGTCGAATAATCGCGCCATTTTTCCGGGTAACCGATCTTCACCTGGAACGCCGCTAATTTTTCCAACGCCCTTTGCTTGGTTGTTTCGTCCATCCAGTCCAACGATTTGATTCGGTCGGCCAGCGCTTCCTTAAGATTGTTGATCAGCTCGAGGGCGCGCGCTTTGGCCGCCGGCGGAAAATGTTCGGCTACGTAAAGTTTGCCCAGCGCTTCGCCGATCTCACCATTTTCGGAGCTAATTACTCGCTTCCAGCGCGGTTTGATCTGTTCGGTGCCGCGCAATGTCTTTTCATTGAAATTGAAATCTTCGTTCACGAAATCGTTCGAAAGCGCCGACGCCGTGGCGTTGATCAAATGCCAGCGCAGATACGATTTCCAATCATCGATCGATGTCGAAGTGAATGCGGTATTCATTGCCTTGAAGAAATCCGGTTGATGGACATCGATGTCGCCCGGGTTGGTCAGGCCGATTCCGGTGAAATAATCTGTCCATTTCCAAGCCGGAGTTAGCTTCTGCAACTCGTCCGCCGTCATTTTGTTGTAATTCTTTTCTCGATCACGCAATTCCACCCGGGTGCGGGATGCCTGGGCCAGCGAAGTTTCGAGCGTCATAATTTTCTTGGCGTCATCGCCGGCTTTGGCGGCGGGCTCGCCGAGAAGCGTTAACATTTTTGTCACGTGCGCGATGTAGGCGTCACGCAACTTTTTCGAAGCATCATCGTCCTTGGTGTAATAATCGCGGTCCGGCATTCCCAAACCGCCTTGGATCGCTTGGGCGATCTCTCGCGCGCTGTCCTTGTCATCTTGGCTCGAGGTGAAATTGAAAAATGCGGTCACCCCATTCAGGTGCAGGTGCGCGATCTCCTTCAGGACATCGCTTTTGTCTTTTAAGCTGTCGATCTTCTTCAGCTCGTCCTGTAACGGCTTGGTCTTCATCGCTTCGATCGCTTTCTCGTCCATGCCGCTCGCGTAATAATCTCCGACCTTTTTGGTGTCGGCGTCAGTGCTGGTCGTTTTTGCGGCTTTTTCCGCAATCTCGTGGAGCGCGTCGTTGTTACGCTCGATCAATTGATTGAAGCTTCCCCAGCGCGTTTGGTCTGGCGGAATCTCGGTTTGCTTGATCCAACCGCCATTCACATAGAGAAAGAAGTCGTCTGCCGGCTTCACTGAGGTGTCGAAGTTCGACTGATCGATCGGCTTTGCGTTTTCGTCCTTTGCCATCGCAGTTGCGCCTTTTGCGCCGTCGGTTTGCATTGGCGGAGGATTCGATTGTTTCGTGTCGACCCGCGACTTTTTGGTGGGTGGTGATTTTTGCGGTTCAGTCTGGGCCTGCAGCGCAAATGCAATTGCGAAAATCAAAAGCGAAACGAACAGCGATTTCTTCATCATTTATTGTAGAGGCGGCGACTTGCCGCGCCATAGCTTTTTTGCGACGGCGGGTGCCTGCCCAGTCGTAGTCTTGGCGAAGACTGATCGGCCACAGATTCTGTTTCTTAACCACCAAGGCCGCCGCCGTGCGGCAGTCTATATTAAGGGAACACTTTCGCTGAGCTGGCGGGAGCGTAATGGACACGAATGCACACGAAGCTCAGAAGATTTGTGTCGATTCGTGGTTGAAAAGAACCGATTTGCGTTGCCTTGCCGGGTGGAGCGCGTAGGCTCCGGCCTAACAAACCAAACCATATGAAAAAATCCCTGACTTACGTAGTTGCATTGTTGTTCGCGGGAATCGCCATTTCATTTGCCGCGACGCCGGACACGGACGCGATCAAGGCGAAAGAAACCGCGGCTTGGCAGTCGTTCAAAGACAAGAAGGCCGACGATTTCAAGAAAGTCGTCGATAAAGACTTCAAAGGAGTTTACGCCGAGGGCGTCTCCGACATGGCCAAGGAAATGTCCGACATGGGCAAGTGGGACATGAAATCATTCACCCTAAGCGATTTCACTTCGTTCTCGGACGAGAAGGACGTGATCGTGACCACCTACACGATCAAACTTGAAGGCACGTATGACGGCCAAGACATGGCCGGGACTTACAATTGCGGCACCGTTTGGAAAGAGGAAAACGGCCAGTGGATGGCGATTTTCCACACCAACGTGAAAGCCGAAGCCGCCAAGTAAAGAAGCGCGGTTGATGGTTGATGGTGTAGTGGCGGCCGTGTCGGCCGCAACCCAACTCTGCGCCGCTACAACTGTTCCAGCTTGTAACCTCGCTTTTGCAGTTCAGCGATCACTCCGCGCGGGCCCGACACGTGCAGTGCGCCGACGATCACCATGGTTGGCTTTCCCGATTTGATCGCATCTTCGATTCGTGGAATCCAACGCGCGGTGCGCTTTTCGATCCAGCGCCAATAACCGTCGGCGCCGTTTCGGCGCGGCGCATAGAGCTGGTAAATCCGCGCCGGACTGCCGGCTTTCCAGGCCGCTATGGTTTCGTCCAGTAATTCGGGTGAACGCTGACCATATTCGACCGCCTGGAGAAAAAACGATTCGCTTTCGCGATCGTTCATTTCTGCAAACGAGCTGACGAATTCGTCGATCGTCTCCAGGCCGCCAATTTCCGCGCGGTGCCGTATTTTTTCGTAAATGTAATGGTCCACGCTCCAGCGCGATTTCACCGTGTCCATTCCCGTCGCCTTGAGATTGAAAGCGGCAATCGCCCACGGCTTTTGGGTTTCGTAAGCGCCGGGTGGAATGCGCGCGATCCGTTTCAACAATGCAAAGGTCGAAGGACTGACGCGTTGCTGAATCGTTACTCCGCGCGGATATGTGGTGTGCGCGTTGAGTTTGCGCCAAAGATCCGTCGGATCGTTGTTGCCCGGATCCCGCTCGAAAATAAATTTCTGGGTCTGATCGATCTCTGGGTTGAACTCGGTGGCAATCGTCCAATCCGATTTGCGCAGCTCGTGCATAGATCCGACCAGGTAAAACGGCGCAGGCGCGTTGGTGACTCGCCAGAGAAAATGCTTCCCTTGCGGCGCCGCGCCGGTCGTAGGAAGGCCGCTCGGCAGGGTCCACAACGCAGACAACAAAATAACCCAGCGCTTCATGCAAGCGAAGATAGTAGATGGAAGATAGAAGATCGAATTTCCCGCCGGCTGACCACGGACCACTGATCTCTTCTTCTCAACGACTCAACACCTCAGTCATGCCGCTCTGCGGCAATCTATATCCAGGGAACAATTTGGATGAACTAGCGGGAGCGTAACCTCTAAACTTTTTTGGCTCGTCACATGTCACTTGTCACTGGTCACTCGCCGCACTATGGTGCGGCGAAAGCGGGGGAGCCGGATGGCTGAGAGGTCCGACGTTTGCGAGTGTTGAAACGTTCAGCACTAAAGCAAAAAGGACGACCCCTTGAACCTGATGCGGGTAATGCCGACGCAGGGAGGCCATCACGCGTATTCTTCCGCGCGAAATTTGTGGCTCAATGACATTTGAAGAACGTTTAACGTCAGGTTTCCGGAACAATGACGAAGCACGAATGTCGAATATCGAAACAAATCCAAAGCACGAAATGAGTGCGAATCTCTCGGATGCCTTTTATTTTTAACCACGAATAGACACTAATGGACACGAAGAAGAACGGTTCAGAAAATAATGGAGGGACGAGCTCCGTCTCGTCCAATGTCGGCTCTCAACGTCGCAACAACTCAACTTCTCAACCTGCCGGCAACAGTGACGCGATGCCCAATAGCCGACGCGTCTACGTTGCTGGCGAAATTCATCCCGACATCCGGGTGCCGTTCCGGGAAATTTCTCTCGCGCCGACCAAAACAATGTCCGGGGAGATCGAAATCAACGAACCGTTCCGGGTTTATGACACTAGCGGCCCGTGGACTGATCCGGAATTCCATTGCGACGTGACGCAGGGACTTCCTCCGTTGCGCGCGAAATGGATTAGTGATCGCGGGGACGTCGAAGAAATCCAAGGCAGAGCGGTTACACCCGGCGATGATGGATGGCTTTCCGAAAAACACGCGCGCTTAGGTGGAGCGACTTCTCCGAAGGCGCTATCTGCTTCTGCGAACGGAAACGCGCTCGGAGATCGCGTTCCACCTTCAAACTCCAACCTCCAATCTTCGAACTTCCTCGCGCGTAAGCCTCTCCGAGCAAAGCCGGGCAAATGTGTGACGCAACTGGCTTATGCGCGTGGCGGCGTGATTACGCCGGAAATGGAATACATCGCAATCCGTGAGAATCACGGACGCGATGAAATGCGAAACGCGAACTGCGAATTGCGAAAAGGGACCGAGGGAAACTCGTCACTCGTCACACGTCACTCGTCACCGCCGCGGAACGACTTAGGTCACCAACACGCCGGAAACTCGTTTGGCGCCCAAAGTCCCGAAGAAATTACAGCGGAGTTTGTGCGAAGGGAAGTGGCGAAGGGCCGCGCCATCATTCCAAGCAACATCAATCATCCCGAGTCCGAGCCGATGATCATCGGACGCAATTTTTTGGTAAAGATCAACGCCAACATCGGGAACAGCGCCGTGGCGTCGTCGATCGAGGAAGAAGTGGAGAAGATGCGTTGGGCCACCAAATGGGGCGCCGACACGGTGATGGACCTCAGCACCGGCAAAAACATTCACGCCACCCGGGAATGGATCATTCGCAACAGTCCGGTCCCGATCGGCACCGTGCCGATTTATCAGGCGCTCGAAAAAGTGGGCGGCCGGGCCGAGGAACTGACCTGGTCTATATATAGAGACACCCTCATCGAACAGGCGGAGCAGGGGGTCGATTACTTCACCGTCCACGCCGGGGTACTATTAAGATACATCCCGATGACCGCGCGCCGCGCCACCGGCATCGTCTCGCGCGGCGGGTCGATCATGGCCAAGTGGTGCCTCGCGCATCATCAGGAAAGTTTTCTCTACACCCATTGGGACGAAATCTGCGAGATCATGGCCGCCTACGACGTCAGCTTTTCCATCGGCGACGGACTGCGGCCCGGTTCAATCGCGGACGCGAACGACGAAGCGCAGTTTGCCGAACTTTTCACCCAAGGCGAGCTGACCAAGCGCGCATGGGCGCAGCATGTCCAAGCGATGAACGAAGGCCCGGGCCACGTCCCGATGCACATGATCAAAGAGAACATGGAAAAACAACTCGAGTGGTGCGGCGAAGCGCCATTCTACACTCTCGGGCCCCTAACGACTGATATCGCCCCCGGCTACGATCACATCACGAGCGCGATCGGCGCCGCCATGATCGGGTGGTACGGTTGCGCCATGCTTTGCTATGTCACGCCGAAAGAACATCTCGGTTTGCCGAACAAAAAAGACGTCAAAGACGGTGTCATCGCTTACAAGATTGCCGCTCACGCCGCGGACCTTGCCAAAGGTCACCCCGGCGCCCAGGAAAGGGACAACGCACTCAGCAAAGAGCGCTTCGAGTTCCGCTGGGA
>DATINV010000009.1:0-6337 GCA_035473775.1 Chthoniobacterales bacterium | reverse complement strand
TGATCTCTTTTTCGTTAGACCTATGCGCGCGCAGCTTGCAAAGACCGTTTTGATATGTTTCTGCTTCCTCATGACGGGTTGTCCTGCGCAGTGGAAGTTCGTCTTCATCAACGGCACTCGTAAAGACGCCACGGTAGAGTTTACCTCACGCTCGCAGATAGTAAGCATTCCGCCCAACGGCATAGGAGAGGTCGTCGATTTCCCCGTTGCGCCAGAAGAATACATGCATCGGCGCATCACAGTGAAGATTGGAGCACACGTCGTGTTCGACGAGAAAGCGGATCTGGCGTTTCGAGAACTCTCGCCCGAACTCGCACGTTATCCACGTCAGTATTTTCTGATCCTTGCATCGGGTGTATATCCCGTTCCGGATTCTATGCACGCCACCTGGCAGATGGCAGGTTGATGACATCGTCCATCATCGCTACCCAAAGACCTAACCAAGTCTGCTAAGCACTGACCGGCGTGAAAAGAAGTTGAGATGTTGAGTCGTTTAGCTGTTGAGATGAAAACTTGCCCCCCGGCGGCGATCGCTCAGCTTGTTCTCGTTAGATAAATCGCTCGCACCGATTACTCCCCTTCGGCGTATTGCTCGCATGCATGCTTCAGATCGGCTGCCTAACTTACATGCGTTCGCAGATCATTGTTGGCCGAGGTGGTTCACAGACTCACGACGTTACACAGATCGAGTCAATTTGTGGCGCTGTTGCTGAGCGTCACGGTCTCGTGCGCAGCCCATTTCCGCAAAGATATGGCCATACCACGGCGTGGGCGCGCCTCGCGGGCCACAATTTTACGAGTCCAACGATCTATGCGAATGCCAGCGATCCTGATCCAGACACTTGGTCACTGTGACAGTCATCGGTGAGCCACTCTCCGGTGCAGGGCGAAAAGAAATCGCTGCTGAACTCTCCGAACGATTACGCCATGCGTTTGGTGCAGCTAGAGTTCGGTCACAGGAAAATCCCTACACAGAATTTTGAATTAGAGTCTTCGCCATTCCGGGGCGACGAGAAACCGCACGAGACTACCCAGCCGCCGGGAATTTCCTGTAAAGCCAGAAAGGCCTAACTAATAGCTGCAGCTACTCGCGGACGGCGCTAGCTACTTAGCCGCTTGGATGGCGGCGTGGAATGCTTCCCAAGCTTTCCAGGCGCGTTCGTAATCTTGTTTTTCGGCCCAGAGTTGAGCCTCTAGATATTTCCAATAAGGGGGTGCGCCTCGGTGTTCGCTAAAATGGCGCACGGTCTGAAGCGCGTCATCGGTCCGGCCGGCTTGTTTCTGCGCGCGATAAAGTTCATAGCCGATCGCATAATTGTCCGGCGCGACCCGAAACTGACTTTCCAGTTCGATCAATCCAGCTTTTGAGGTGATTCGGGGCATCGCCACCGGTTCGCCATATCTTTGGGCAAGATCATAAGCGGTCTTGAAATCGTTTTTGCTGGCATCGTACCTGGCGATCCCGAACCACGCGTAAGACAACCAATCCGGATGCTTTTGAATTTCCTGGTCCAGCATCTGGCCGTCACCGCGCTCCGACCAAAATGAAAATAAAGCAAGTTTTTCGGGCTCGGAAAACGAGGCGAGGTCAGGATCGTTCTGCAAAACTTCGGTGAGCGCGTTGTTGAAGTCCGCGCCGCCCAGTTGCGCCAGATACGGCAAGGTCAGTTCGTGACGAGTGACGCCACGCTTGCCGAGAATGCGTCTCAACTCGGGGCTGTGAAGCGACGCGCTGCTCAACATGCGCGAATAAACTGAGGCGCGGTGAGTCCCGGCACGACGCAACGCTTCCTCCCATGCAGTCGCAGCAAAGGCCGGCTGCTTGGCCGCGAGCCAGGCGGTCCCTTCGGCGAGTGGGAGCTCGTACGAGCCCGGTTCCAGAAAGCGGGCCCGCCTGAAATCGTCCACCGCGTCATCCGTCTTCTTCAACGGCACTTCGGCAATCGCGCGGGAAAAATAAAGTTCCCAGTCAAGCGGCCCCCATTGCAACCCGAGATTGGTTAGGCGAAGCGCTTCGTTGAAATCACGTTCCTGATTGGCGAGCACGGCGAAATGCTGGGCGCTGGTTACGCCGATCGAGCCGGGCAACAGTTTGTGCCCGCGAGCGGAAGCGAACCAGGTCGAGCCGGCAACGAGCAGCACCAGTCCGGCGAGACGAAATAAAATGGACGCCCAACCGATGGGCCGGAGAACGAACGGCCGATGCATGGAAAGGCCAAACAAAAATATGGCGGCGAACATCGTTCCGAGCCGGTGGCCGGAGACATCCACCAGACCGTGCAGCGCAAAGAGGATCGCCGCGATGAGGGTGCCGAGTCGGTAGCGTTGGTTTGTTCCCTCCTTGAGCGGGAACACTTTTCGAATCAGGAAAACAAATCCGATGAGGACAAGAACGACGGCCACCCAACCGAGCTCCGTCCAGAGCCAGAGCCAATCGCTTTCCGGATGATGCGCCCGTTGGTCATTAAAAGACGCGGCGCGAAAGGTGGCGAAGACCGGCTCGAAATTGCCGAGACCAATTCCAACCCAGGGCGAATCACGGAGAAGGTCAAAGGTATCTGAAAATATTTTCCACCGAAAATCCGCCGAGAGACCGACGTTGCCGAAATCACGAAGATGAAAGCGTTCGAGTGTTTGTCCGCCAAAGATCAGGAGCGCGGTCGCGAGAAGGAGCAGAAAAGAGAGAACAATGGCGAGTTTAGAAGGAGATCGTTGGCGCAGGGAAAAGATTCCGAGCCAGAGCGCGCTGCCGGCAACGAGAATGCCAACTCCGGCGCGCGAATAATCCAAAATGATCGCGGCAATCACAACACCGAGCGCGATAGCCCACGCGATCCAGCGTTTCCGTCCTTTTCGGAGAGCATCCTGGCCGCAGACCAGGACCATGAGCGCGGTCAGGCCAAAAAGGTTGCCGGTCTGATTGCGATTCGGGAATGGTCCGAAACCGCGCTCGTTATGCCAAAACGGCAGGGTGGTGTGCCGAAGCCAAAAGAATAGGCAGACCAATGCCAGGAACGCGATTCCGGCGGTGAACATGCGGGCCGCAGTGCGCGCTTCCCGCAACCCGAGCTGTTCGCTGCACATAATAGATAGCCAACAGAGCCCGGCCAGAAGGCTGAACCAGCAGGTCAATGTAATCCACGGTTGTGGACTCAACGTTGCCGGAAGCACGATGCCCAAGTCCTCGGTGAAAGCGATGCGCCAGGCCGGCTTGAAAAACCAGGCGGCGGGCAAGAAGCCGACGGCCGGCCAAATCAACAGCGCGAACAAGATCAGATTAACCGGCCAACCGAGGGAATAACGCGGCGGCCGCGCGAGAAGAAAAATGCCGAGCAGCGCAAAAATAATTCCCGCGGCCCATTTGTGAGTGCCGCCGCCGAGAAAACAAGCAAGCACTGGAAGCAGCGCCAGAAAGGCCTCCGGGAACGGGCCCGGTGTAACCCTACGGCGGGATTCAACTGGATCTGCTGCGTTCTCCATCAAGCGCGTTACTCTGCAATGGTATGGGAATCGCTTTTTAGCCTGGCGGCGACCCCTGGACGGATTCGGGATGTCATGAAGGCGAAAAGATTACCACGAGTTGAAGGTCTCCTGCCATCGCGTACTCTCACCGTCGGCGCAGCGAACTAACATGGTCACGCAACGAACGGAAGGACTTTACCGGCTCTTTCTGTTTTGCCAGATCGTCATGGTGGCCGGCCTTTTTTGGCTCGGAGTCTGGATCATGGTGACCTTTGGCTCGGCGGGTACCCAGCTCACCTGGCGGCGTTACAGCATTTACTGCGGCCTGCTCGTGCTCGGGATGCTTTTGGAAGCAATCAGCCGATCGAAGAATTATTTTTTGCAAAACGAATTGCTGCGGCCGCACCGGCTCAGTCTTCGCCAAACTGTCGCAAGCGTCGGTTTGCTTGTCCTTTATCTGATCGCAGCCAAGGACGCGTTCATTTCGCGTGTATTCTTTTTCAACTTTTTGCCCTGGCTCTATATCGCGCTGTTGTTCTCACATTATTATCTTCCTTCGATCCTGGCCCGCGGAATTTTTCGCACTGAAGACAAAACTTTGCTGGTCGGTTCCAGTAGGCGCGCCGAACAACTTGGTGAATGGCTGCAGCGCAAGTCCCAGATCGGATTGCGAACGATCGGCCTGATCTGCGAAGAAAACATTGCCCAGACCAACGACGGAATTTCGGTGCTGGGCAAACCCGCCGACATCGAGAAGGTGATTCGTGAGCAAGGAATCACGCAGGTAATCCTTCTGGAATTTCCACTTTTCGTCGACGCTTTCCAAAACGTCATCCAAACCTGCGACCAGCTTGGAATTCGATTGTTGATCCTGAGCGACCTCGAAGAAAGACTTCGCCATTCGGTCACACATTTCGAGGATGGGGGTTTTCGCTTTATCGGATTACGAGAAGAGCCCCTGGAGAATCCACTTAATCAATTTCTCAAGCGGGCAATCGATGTCGCAATCGCAATCCCGATCATGGTTTTCGTCTTTCCGGCGCTGGCGCTAATCGTATTTGTCAGCCAACGGCTGCAATCGCCCGGGCCGCTTTTCCATGTTCAACGCCGGGCCGGCCTGCAAAACAAGCAATTCGCGATCCTTAAGTTTCGCACGATGCACTCGAGCAACGGCGAAGTTTCGCGCCAGGCCAGCCTCCAAGACGCGCGGGTTTATCCGCTGGGAAAATGGTTTCGAAAACTGAGCCTCGACGAAGTCCCGCAGTTTTGGAACGTCCTGCGTGGTGACATGAGCATCGTCGGTCCGCGGCCGCACTTAATCGAACACAACCAGCAATTTTCCAAATACATGGCCAACTACCACGTGCGCACCTTCGTGAAACCGGGGATTACCGGCCTCGCGCAGGTGCGTGGATTTCGCGGGGAAGCGCGCAACGGCGCCGACATCGCCAACCGCGTCGCCTGCGATATTGAATACCTGGAGAACTGGAACTTGTCGCTCGAGCTCGCGATTATCATGCGGACTTTCTACCATCTGATAAAGCCACCGCGCACCGCTTACTGACCGGCCTCAGATCAGGGGCGTTGGTTGCGTTTTCGGTACTCGTAGGTCTTGGCCACGATCAGGAATTCGTAGGTCGCGTGAAGTCTGGCGAAGTAATAACCAGCGCGTCCGTCGAGAAAACCCTTTTGCCAAAGGTAAATGTAAAGAAATCGCAGCAACGGCCGAAACGGTAACCGCCTGGCCAAGGTCTTAAGTGATCGCTTCAGATCGACATGTTCGTGGGCCAACGATTGATTGTTCTTTCCTTCCGCGGCCACGCGCGCTTCCCAGTTCGCATAGCGATTGTGTTTCTCCATGAAAACATCGATTGATGGAAACGCGTAATGATCCATTTCGCAGCGCAACCGAGCGGTTGGTCCCTGCACCACAACGTGTTCGTGGACTTCATTGTCGCCGCTATCGGTCTGAAGATTGGTGAGCTTCTCGTACCGGCCTAACGAATGTCGAAATAATCGCAGGTTCCAATTCGGGTAATAAGCATGTCGCAACCAGCGGCCTAGAAAGAAAAAGCGCCGATTGATCCAATAACCAGCGATCTTGCCCGCGTTTGCAATCGCGTCGGCAAATTCCTTTTGCGCTTCAGGCGGCAGGACCTCGTCGGCGTCGAGAATGAAAACCCAATCGTTTTTGAATGGCAGATTCTCGAGCGCCCAGTTCTTCTTCTTCGGCCAAGTCCCGTTGAACCTGAATTGCTCCACTCGGCCGCCGCGTTCCTGGGCAATTCGCGCCGAATCATCCGTGCTTTGCGAATCGACTACGAAAACCTCGTCAGCCCACCGAATCGAATCGAGGCAGCGCGGTAAGTTCTCCGACTCGTTGCGGATCGGCACAATTACTGAAACTGGAACCTTGGCGCGGTCAGTGTTCATGGGTTAGCGGAAGCCGGGTGCGATGGACTGCGAGAAGCGAAAAGTCCGGCACCGACGCGGGACAAGGCTCAAGCGTTCGACCATTGAACAAAACAAAACCCTGCGCACGCAACAGATCCGGAATGGTCTTGCTGCCGTAGCCATCGAGGTAAACGACTTTAATCCGCTGCTCATCAAAGAGCCGCTTGGCGCCGTTCAGGACCGGAAGTTCGTGCTCCTCGACATCGATCTTCAACACCAGGTCGCCCGGAGGCAGCGGCAAAGCGTCGAGCCGTTCGCACTGAATATTGATCAAGCCGTTGTGTTGACCTGGGGGCGCGACCTTGAAGACACCGGACGTCACGCCACCGGTAAAAGCCAATTCCGTCGCGTGATCGGAGGCGCCAATATTCAGGACCTCGACCTCGGCACCAGCGAGGGATCGCCGCAGACGGCCGGCGGT
>DATINV010000008.1:0-5459 GCA_035473775.1 Chthoniobacterales bacterium | reverse complement strand
CAAGTTCTTCACATCAGCCGCGTATTTTTTCCCGGCATCGGGATCGTCGCGTCCCCATTGCCCCCGGTAGGGATCGGGCGTGATCGCGTGATGGACGCCGAAGCTGTGCGGCACGTTGAATTTCCAGCCACGATTGCCGGTCGTGCCCATCGTTAGCGAGCTGCCGCCGTGATACGCGTTGCGTAGCGAAATGACTTCGTAATTGTTCGTGTAAGCGCGCGCCATCAACAGCGCGAGATCGTTCGCTTCCGAGCCGGAGTTAGTGAAATAACAAACTTTCAGCTCCCCTGGCATTTTCGACGCCAGCTTCTTCGCGTACTCGGCGATGTTCGGTTGGAGATAAATCGTGGTCGAATGCTGGAGCGTTTCATTCTGGCGATTCGCCGCCGCGACAACGTCCGGGTGACAATGACCACAGTTGACCGTGACGATTCCGCCGAGGGCGTCGAGATATCTGCGGCCGTGTTCGTCCCAGACGTACTGCATTTTCCCTTCCACCAGCATGAGTGGCTTTTTGTAGTAGAGAAAAATTCCCGGGTTCAGGAATTCTTTGCGCAAGCGCAGGACTTCATCGGCGGAAGGGCCGGTGTACTTGCGTGGGGCGTGGTCAAACTGAGGAAGTGATGGAGCCTCTTTCATTTCAAACAAACACCGCCTGATGTGACAAGTGACGTGTGACCTGTGACAAGTTCAAGAAGCAGACCTCCTCTCCAGTTTACGACGAAGACCATTGAGCATCCGGCGCAAATGCTCAATCAATTCGGAACTCGACCTACCATCACTTGCAGAGCAGCAATGAAGTTCAGTGGCTAGAATCAGCTGTGTGTTCAGTTCGGCGACCGAACCTTCGGCGTGGGAAATGAATTGAATGAACTCTCCGGTCGTGTGCCGCGCCTGACCCTCTGCGATATTTGAGGGAATTGAAACGGCCGCTCTCCGCATCTGGGCGATCAAGCCGAATTTCTCCTCAGACGGGAACGACCGCGTGATTTGATAGATTAGCTTTGCGAGCTGAATGCCCTTCTGCCACACAACAAGATCTTGGTAATTCTGGGGTTTCTTTTCCATGGCATCATTTCTATCAGGCCTCATGTCACACGTCACTTTCTTGAGACTTCCGCTTCCCACTCCCGGCGGCTGGTCGGTGTTTCGCCGGATTCGCGGCGGATGATCTTGTTGTGGCGGTCCAACACGGCGATGCGTGGGTGATGTGACTTGGCTTCATCGGGAGTGAACTGCCCGAAGTTCATGATGGTGAGCAGATCGCCAACTTTTCCTAAGTGCGCAGTAGCGCCGTTTAACTCGATCATGCCTTTACCCGGCGCGGCGTAAATTACGTAGGTTTCAAAACGCTCGCCGTTCTCCAGATTACTGACGAGAATCCGCTCGTACGGAAGGAGCTCAACAGTCTCCGCGATGTCCGACGAAATGCTCAAGCTGCCTTCGTAATCGAGGCTGGCGGCAGTCACCGAAGCACGGTGAATCTTTGATTTCAGAAGATTGATATGCATCGCGAATGGAAATGGAGCCTCTGCCGGGGAATTCTGCAAATGACTGCGGGCGATTGGGTCAATCGCCCCTAACTGCAATCCAAGCCATTACCTTGTCAGCCAGTTTGTCGAACGCGGTAACGGCCAGTTCGAGATGCTCTTCCTTCGTGTCCTCGATTTTGTTGTGACTGATTCCGTGCAGGCTTTGGACAAACATCATCACGGTTGGAACGTTCGCCCGTGCGACCTCGGCCGCGTCGTGCAATGGACCAGAGGGCAAACGATGCGACCTGGCGCCGGTCTCAGCGATCGCACTATCGGCCATCTCGATCAGCTCAGTATTAAATAAGATGGGTTCGATGTTCCAAATTCGTTCCCACGCAACATCGACGTTTCCTTCACGGGCGAATGTCTCGCTCGCAGCTTTCGCTTCGCCGAGCATTTGTTGCAGCGCTTTACCGTCGAAGTGGCGTTGATCGAGGGTGATCCGGCATTCTTCGACCACGCTGGTAGCAATTCCCGGTTTGGTTATGCAAGAACCAATTGTGCAAACCCCGCCGTGTTGCTTTGCAATCTGATAAGTAACGGGGCTCATGTTCGCCGCCGCGAAGAATGCGTCCCGCCGACGATTCATAGGGGTGCTGCCGGAATGCGCAGCCTGTCCGCGAAACGTGATTTCGTGACGTTCGACCCCAAAAGTTCCAAGCACGGTGCCGAGTGGAAGGTCGAGATCGAGCAACACCGGTCCCTGCTCGATGTGTAATTCAATGTAAGCGGCGGCGTTTTTAAGTTCTTTTCCGGAATCTTTCACCTTTTCGAAATCGATTCCGTGCTCTTTCAACACGTCGACCAGACGAACCCCGTCTTGGTCTTTGAGTCCTCGAGTCTTGTCCATGTCGATGTGGCCTGAGCAGGCGGACGAACCGAAGAGACTTTTCCCAAAGCGGGCACCTTCTTCATCGGCCCAATCGACAAGTCGTACTGTAACCGGTGGTTTGCCGCGGTATTGCTCACTGATGCGACGCAAAATCTCAACGCCGGTAAGCGTGTCCAAAGATCCATCAAGCCAACCGCCGTTCGGAACGGAATCGATATGGCCGCCGATGAGAAGCGCTTTGTTCGATTCGCCTCGAAGTGTGGCCCAAAAATTTCCCGCGTCGTCGTCGTGCATTTCGACACCATCGATCGCTTCTACTTTCTTGCGCAACCATACTCGCGCTCTTGCCCAAGTCGGCGTGAAAGCAATTCGCTGCGCACCGTTTTCGTCGCTGGTCAGCGATCGTACCTCTTTCAGTTCGGCAACGGTTCGTTTGGGATCCAGCGGCACAGAGCGCGATGCTAGTCCTCGCTATCAGACTGGTGAATCCAAATCTCCTGAACGAGTGCCGGTAAGATTTCGCCGGCTTTGCCGGGAAATGAATAATCGGTGAGGGGAGTAAGCGGTGTTGGATCTTTATTGATCTCGATCACCAGCGCGCCGTTGTTTTTGGCGCGCCGCCAAAGATCAGCCGCCGGGTAGACCAGGCTCGAAGTTCCGATCGAAATGAACACATCGCATTCTTCGGATGCTACGACCGCTGCTTCGATCGCATCGACCGGGAGCATTTCGCCGAACCAAACCACTGCTGGCCGCAAATGGCCGCCGCAAAGTCTACAACGACGCTGTTCGACATCGAAGTTGTCGCTTGCGCAATCGTTCTCGAAACAGCGGAAACGATGAATGTTTCCGTGGAGTTCGACGATTCGTTGACTGCCGGCACGCGCGTGCAGTCCATCAACGTTTTGGGTGACGAGCCGAAATTCCGGGGCGTGCTTCTCCATTTCGGCCAGCGCCAAATGGCCTCGATTCGGCTGTGCTTTGAGTGCTTGTTCTCGTCGCCAGCCGTACCAATCGGACACGAGCTCAGGATCGCGTCGGAACGCTTCAGCGGTCGCGAGCTCTTCCGGTTTGAATTTACTCCAGAGTCCGGTTTGCGCGTCGCGAAAAGTGGCGAGACCGCTTTCGGCTGAAATTCCGGCGCCGGTCAACGCGACGATTTTTTGCGCCTTGCGCAGTTGTTGAAGCAATGTTTCGGGAAAATTCACCGCCAAAATGATTTTATGGAATTGTTACTTTTTGGAAACTGCTGATCATGATCGGAGTGCCATCCGAATAACGGACGCAACATTTACATGAAAACCATCATCTTACTGGGAGCAGCAATTACATTGTGCATTGCCGCGCGCGCGGAACGACCCAACGCTGACGCGCAACTCCGCGCGATCTACACCGAAGAATGGAAGTGGCGGCTGGAGCAGTTTCCTAATCGGGAGGATTCGACCAAGCCGGTAGCGGGTCACTTGCCGAAGGAAGATCCCGGGACTCAGGAGACGCGTCTGCATTACTGGGAGGACGTTCTACGGAAACTCGACGCGATCCCGCGAGCGCAGCTCTCGGCGGAGGAGCAAGCCAATTACGATATTTACCGACGCGAGATCGAAGACTTCGTCGCCGATCAAAAATTCCGGGACTTCGAAATGCCGGCCAACTCGGATTCGGCTTTCTGGACTGATTTCGGTTACACCGCGCGACGGCCCTTCAAGACGACGACCGATTACAAGAACTGGATCGCGCAGATGCGGGATATTCCGCGCTATTTCCGCGAGCAGATTGCAAACATGCGCGCGGGAATTGCCCGCGAGTTCACACCTCCGCGGCCAACGTTGCAAGGGCGAGAAAAGTCCATCGCCGCAATTGCCGAGGGCAAGCCCGAAGACAATTTACTCTATACGCCTTTCCGCGAACCGATGGTCGGCGTTCAACCATCCGATCAAGCGGCGCTCAAAAGCGACGCCGCGAAAGTGATTCGCGAGATTGTCCAGCCGGCTTATGCCGATTTACTAAAATTCTTCCGCGACGAATACGTGCCGCACACGCGCACAACTCTGGCTGCTGAGGCATTGCCGGATGGAAAGAATTACTACCGGCAGAAAATTCGGGAGTTCACCACGCTGAATCTTTCGCCGGAAGAAATTCATCAAACCGGTTTGTCCGAAGTCGCCAAGTTACACGCCCAGATGGTCGATGCGATGCACGCGACCGGATTCAAAGGCGATTTTCCGGCCTTCGTCCACTTCCTCCGGGACGATCCGCAGTTCTACGCCAAGACGCCACAGGAACTGCTGAACCGCGCCGCCTGGATTGCAAAATTGTTCGACGGCAAATCATCGCAGTACTTCGGTTACTTGCCGCGGATGCGCTTCACGATCAAACCGGTGCCACCGGATCTCGCACCGTTCTATACTTCAGGCCGCGGCGGTCCGGGAATTTATTTGCTCAACACTTACGACCTGCCACATCGACCATTATATAATTTGATCGCGCTTACCCTGCACGAGTCGGCGCCAGGACACGCGTTCCAGATTCCCATCGCGCTCGAGCACAAGAATCAGCCGGAATTTCGGCAGCATGATTACATTTCGGCTTACGGCGAAGGCTGGGCGTTGTATTGCGAGAAACTGGGTGAGGAGATGGGCATGTACGAGACGCCTTACGACCGCTTTGGGATGCTTGGTTATCAGATTTGGCGCGCGACGAGGCTGGTCGTTGACACCGGTGTGCATTCGAAAGGGTGGACCCGCGAACAAGCGCTGAAATACATGCACGATTACACCGCATTGCCGGAGCACGAGATCGAAACCGAAGTCGACCGCTACATTGCCTGGCCGGGCCAGGCCCTCTCTTATTATTTAGGCGAACTCGCCATTTTGAAGGCGCGAGAGAAAGCTGAGAAATCGCTCGGACCAAAATTTAACATTCGCGCTTTTCATGATGCGGTGCTGGAACTCGGCTCCGTGCCATTACCCGTCCTGACTGCGCGAATCGATCGGTTCATCGCTGAAGGCGGCAAAGGTCCATATCCGGACTTGGAGTAGCTTCTTGAGCGAGCGGCGCAATAAGAACTGTTAGTTCGCAGGTCACGCCGCAGG
>DATINV010000007.1:0-48555 GCA_035473775.1 Chthoniobacterales bacterium | reverse complement strand
GCTTCTGTTGCTCAGTCAGGTTATTCTCAGCATGCAACTTGCCTTTGCCGTAATTCCGCTCGTGTTGTTCACGAGCGATCGCCGAAAAATGGGCAAGTTTGCATCTCCTTGGTGGTTGCAAACGCTCGCTTGGATAACAGCGGCCATCATTGTTGTCCTGAACGTGAAATATTTATCTGACTGGTCGGGATTAACGGCATTACTAATTGGAAAATGACGAAGCGCGAAACAATCGCAGAAGTCAGCTCAGCAACTTTCGTGCGTCATTGTTAAACCTCATGTATCAAAAAATTCTGGTCGCTTTAGAGAACAGCCGCGCGGATCAGAGCCTTCTGCCGCACGTGGCGGAACTGGCAAA
Source organism: Chthoniobacterales bacterium (assembly GCA_035473775.1). Lineage (GTDB taxonomy): Bacteria > Verrucomicrobiota > Verrucomicrobiia > Chthoniobacterales > UBA10450 > AV40. Next base: position 48,197 of record DATINV010000007.1, on the reverse strand, counting down.
ATTGCACGGCTCTAATTTATTGCTGCTGCACGTGGCCGACGGGTTCGTCGCCCGGAACTACAATCAGCTTAACTTGATTGAGTCCGACGAAATGAAGAATGACCAGGCCTACCTAGATAACGCGGCTGCGAAACTGCGCACTGATGGTTTGAGCGTCGACACCTATCTCGCGCTGGGAGATCCGGCCCAAGGAATCCTGAAAGCGGCCGAGGAACGACATTGTGATTTGATTGCAATGACAGCGCACGGTCATCGGTTGTTAGGTGATTTACTATTCGGCAGCACGATTAATGAGGTCCGACATAGAGCCCAGGTGCCGGTGCTGCTGGTCCGGGCCGGGAAGTGACGAAAACAATGACGGAGCACGAATGACGAATGTCCAAATGACGAAAAGGATTCTCCAAATTCGCTTCGAACTTTGGGTCTCGTCATTCCTTCGGATTTCGTCATTCGTCATTCGTCATTTCTTTCACGCACCCTGCGCTAGACTCGGGTGCGCCGATTTTCTCGCATGAAAGTTCTTTTCCTAACCAACGAATACCCTCCGCACATTTATGGCGGGGCGGGAGTCCATGTTGATTATCTTACTCATGAGCTGGCTAAGACGATTGACGTCGAAGTGCGCTGCTTCGGTGATCAGAATTCCACGGATAAACATCTGCAAGTCACAGGTTACGAGCTTGATGCGAGCGCATTCACTTGTCCTGAGCCGTTGAAGTCGGCTTTTGGTGCGGTGCGTCGCTGCGTCGACTTCAACACCACCAACATCGACGCTAATCTGGTTCATTGTCACACCTGGTACAGCCATTTCGGCGGGATCCTGGCGAAGTTGAATTATGGGATTCCGCTCGTGGTCACGACTCATTCACTCGAGCCGTTGCGGCCTTGGAAGCGTGAGCAGCTCGCAGGGGGCTACGATTTTTCGGTGTGGGTCGAAAAGACGGCGCTGGAAATGGCGGATGCCGTTATCGCCGTTTCCAATGAGACCAAGGCGGACATCGAGCGGCTATTCAAGGTCGACCCGAAACGCCTTCACGTGATTCACAACGGAATTGATCTCCGGGAATATCGGAGCGTTGAAGCAACCGATTCGCTTAGTGGCCACGGAATAGATCCCCAAAAACCGTTTGTGCTCTTTGTCGGCCGAATTACGCGACAGAAAGGAATCGTTCATCTTGTCCGTGCCATCCAATTCATGGATCCGGATTTTCAAATCGTGCTTTGCGCCGGTGCGCCGGACACGGCGGAGATCGGTCAAGAAATGAAGGAGGCGGTTGCCGACGCTCAGAAAAACCGGAAAGACATTTTCTGGATCGAGGAAATGCTCGATCGCAAAGCGGTTATCGAACTCTACTCGCAGGCCGCGGTGTTTTGTTGTCCATCGATCTACGAGCCCTTCGGCATTATTAATTTGGAAGCGATGGCGTGCGAGACCGCAGTGGTTGCCAGCGCGGTCGGTGGAATCAAAGAAGTCGTGGTCGACGGCGAGACTGGATTCCTGGTCCCGGTCGATTTTGTCGAAGGCACGTTCAAACTTTCGAATCCGGAAGAGTTCTCGCGTGATCTAGCGAACAGAATCAATCAGCTAATGAAAGACCGGACACTGCGCGAAAAATTCGGCAAAGCCGACCGCAAACGCGCCGAAGAATTCTTTGGCTGGAGCGCTATCGCGAACGAAACAATCAAACTCTATCGATCGCTTCTGTAGTGGCGGGCTCGAGGAAGGCTTGCCATGCGAAAAGATCTCGTTCGCCTCTTTCTGATTGCGACGGTTGGGGTGTGCCTGGCGCGGAATTGTTATCTTGATTTCATCGCGGGTAATTCTCTTGGCCGCGAACTGACGGAGAGTTTGCGGGACCCGGGTGCATTCCAGGAGCTCAAAGCCATCGATGGTATTTATTCGGATTTGCCATCCGGAGAAAACGCGCTCCTTCAGTTCAAAGAATTTGACGCGGAGAACGAGGAATTAGCACAAGAAATTTATTTCCGGTCCTGTTATTGCGTTTATCCCAGACGAATATTTGTGGTGCCGCCCGGAAAGATAATCAATCGCGGCAGCGATATTCTGGCCGCCGAGCTTCCACCTGATCCGGATTGGTTAGATCGACATCGTGTCGGCGGGATCGTCTCGTTCGCGCACGAAAAAGACGGCCGGATTGGTTTTCATTTCATCAAAAGGACTCTTCGCTGATGATGCCGGTCCTCTGGCTGCTGCTTTACCTGGTCGCGTTGTTCCTGACCGGTCACGTCATTGTCTCGCTCATTTTCAGAGGCGAACCGCGCTCCCTGACAGAATGCCTTGCATCGGTTGCGCCGGTGGGAGCAGGCGTGCTCAGTTTGATTTTGTTCTGGGTGTCGCTGGCCGGTTTTTCGCCAGGGCGCATCACGCTCGTATTGATCGTGATTATTTTTGGCGCCGGGCAATTTCAACTCACGCGCAATCATCGTTGGCACTGGACCACGACTCGACCGAGCACGCCGGTCTCGTTGTGGGCGTGGACTTGCGCGATAGGATGCGACGCAATCATTGCGGGCTGCGTCGCGATCGTCGCCATCCACGCTGTCGCTCAGCCGATTTACGAATTCGATGCGTTCGCGATCTGGGCGTTGAAGGCGAAAGTGCTCGCTCATGAAAGCCTGCGGCCGCGTCCGGAATATTTTTCCGATCCGGCTTTCAGCTTCAGCCATCAGAGTTATCCGTTGTTAGTCCCGTTCATAATCGCCGGAGTCTACGGCGCGATCGGTGAGACCAACGAATATCTTGGAAAAAGCGTTTTTCTGATTCTTTATCTCGCTTTTGTGTTTCAGATTTTCACCGCGCTGCGATGGAAATTGAATAGGTCGGCGTCCCTGCTTCTAACCACTCTGGCGGTGAGTTTGCCGCCGGTGCTTCGGTGGGCAGGGGCCGGAACCGCCGATTTTGTTTTAACGGTCTATTATGCAGGTGCTATTTTCTATTTTCTCAAATGGTTGGAAACGGAGCGCCGTTCCGACCTGGTCATGTTGATTTTGTATTCCGGCTTCATGGCATTCACGAAGAACGAAGGCTTCGCGGCGATGCTCCTGATTGCCGGGGTAATGTTAGTCTTCGCCGTGTTCGCCCGGAGCAAAAGTAAACTTGCCAGTTTCGGACTTTTCGCCGCCGGAATTTTGCTTTTGCAGTTTCCCTGGCTGTGGTGGGGCGCGTCACTTCCGCACACAGATGAAAACTATGGCGCGCGCCTGCGGCCCAATGTACTAATCCAAAATTTGGATCGCGTTGGCGCAATTCTGGCAGAATTTTGCCGGCGCACGTTGAATTGGTCACGCTGGAGCGGGTTCTGGTTTCTATTTCCGCTCGTTGCGATACTCGGTTTTGCTGGTTGAAAAAATCGTTCTGTGGTCGCGCTTTGGATGTTGTTACTGGCTCAGCTAACTCTCTGCCTGGTAATTTTTGTGGTGACGCCCTGGAATGTGCGGGATCTGGCATCCGCATCGCTCGAACGCCTTTTGGTGCAAATTGTGCCGGTTGTCGTGTTCTTAATTGGATTACATTGGGCCGCAGCCACTGCGAGCCTGACCAAAGCTCACCACGAATAAATCGCTTTCCCGCCTTCAGTCGCGACATGGGTGCCGACGGCAATAGAAATCGCGGCCGCACTTTTTTGCTCAGTGAAAACGTGAACCCGCGCGTAAACCGTGTACGGGCCCTCGCGTCCCACTTTATCCAGGCCTTCACGCGGAAACGCAACCTGACCATACGGCGTTGCGCCGCCTGATGTGTCCTTCGCTATAAACCGAAGCGTGCCGTTACCCATCAGGTCGCTTGGTTCGCCAAGCAGTTTTAGAACTTCAACCTTCACCACTTTGTCCTTTAGCGCGGTTTTGTTCTTTTCAATCTCCTGGAACGTGTAGGTCTTCTCATTAACCGGTGCTGGCAGCGAATCGCTATTTTTCGCGGAAGGGCTGGCGCTTTGGTCCGCAGCGCCCGGTGTTGGGGTTACCACTGTCATATTCACGGCAACGAGATAACCGTAGCGCGCGTCAAACTGCACCCGTTTCCCGTCCCCGGAATAAATTGGGCCGGAAAATTTATAGAGCACGGCGTCGTCCGGCTCGGCATTCTTGTAACGCAAAAAGGTGTAGGTCGGATAATGAACCCCAGTCTGGTGCTCGCGACCCATTTCGAAGACGAGTTCATCGTTTCCTTCGTCGTCCTTGTGTTGATCAACCATGCGCACAACGGTTGCGCCCTGACTTTTGTCGTGGCTTTCGCCTTTGCTTTTCAGCGGGATATCAACGTAGGACGCGAACACATTCAGCATGTTCATGCGATCGGCTTTCACCGGTTTTCCGGTTTCACCCCAATCTTCCGATTGCTTCCATTTGCCGCCCTGTTTCCGGGCAAAGGTGCCGCCTTTTGGTAACTTAATGCGCTCGACTTTACCCGGATAGCGGTCGTAGTGGCACTCCGCCGGCGGAATTGAGCTGTCGTAAGTTGATAACCTGAGATCAACGACCATATGATTGGTTTCGTAAACCTTCCGCGATTGCTCCATGAGCTTTTCGAAGCGGGAATCGCTTTGGTTCTGCGAAAATGCGAAGCAGGAAGTGAATAAGAGCGCCGACACGGCGATAGGCGATTTCATGCGCGCGATTACAACCTGCTCCGTTCGTTAGTCAATCCGGCAACGCTCAATGCGCGCTCACGTGGTCGGCAGGAATTGTGAAGTTCTCGATTTGATCTTTGATCTCGCGAACAAAACTCGCGGCGCCCGCGCCGTTCACCACCCGATGATCAAAGGTCAGCGAAAGAGTAATCACTTCGGCAGTTTCGTTTTTCTTCCCGTTCGGAATAATTTCGTGGTGGGCAGTCCCGACGAACAGCGTTCCGACTGATGGCGGAACAACGATCGGCGCGCCTGCTTTCACTCCAAATGCGCCGAGACTTGTAATAACGACGGGCGCGTTCATGGCGTCGACCCGGCCTTTGCGCGTTTCGTTCACAGTTTCGTCATAAATTCTTGCGAACTCCGTCCAGCTTTTCTTGTTCGCATCGACGATCACGGCCGTCGCCAGTCGATCGTTCTCAAGCGCGACCGCCATCCCGAGATCGAAGTTTTCATTTTCGACGATGCTTTCATCGTCCAAAATCAATCGGCGAAACGGCGCATGTCTCTCCATCGCGCGCACAACCGCCCATGCGATCATTACCGAAGGGGAGGGGGCGTTCTTGCCATTTTGTTTCTTGGCGGTGTCACGCGATGTGCGAAGCGCATCCCAACGCGCGTCCATTTGGAGATTTGCCGGAATGACACGGGAAAGTTTGCGAGTGATCGTGGGCGAGAGGGCCGGTTCAACTCCTCTGTGGTGGATCTTCGTTGTAGAGGCGCTCGCCGCGGCGAGCGCCTGTTTATTAGATTCGGCGTTTGGCACAAGCGCCGCTACACCGCGCGGCGCGCTGACCTCGCTCGTTACGATCGTTCCCAGTTCCTGGCCGATATCGACCACATCGCCAACTTTCGTTGTCCATTCACCCATGGTTCCAGCGAACGACGATTGAATCGGATAAACCGCTTTGTCGGTTTCAACTTCGCAAAGTTCATCGTCGAGTGCGATTGCGTCGCCGGGATTCTTTAGGAGCGAAACAATTTTTGCGTTGCGAATGCCTTCGCCCATGATTGGAACCAGAATCGGTTGCACGTTTCCGTCACTTTGAGTTGTAGAGGCGCTTGTGCCAAGCGCCTGTTTACGTGGTTCAGCGTTCGCCGCGGCGAACGTCGCTACAAAATCTCCGCGCTCTTGTCGCGTCGAAACGGATTTTTTAAGTGCCCCAACGATCCGTTCGACATCCGGAAGGGCCGCGTATTCATAGATCGGATTGTAACCAATCATCACATTCGTCTTGCTGACCAGGACCGGCGGGCTGACCATCTCGCTCCAAAGATCGGGCTGCGACGTGATGTGGGTGATGATCATCTGACCGACGCTGCAATTCTCGGTGTCTTCCTGAACAACCACCAGCCGGCCGGTTTTGTGCACTGACGCGGCAATCGCTTCCTGGTCCCAGGGCGCGATTGAGCGGAGATCGAAAAGCTCGACACTGATTTCGTCGCCAATTTTGGCGAGGGCTTCGAGAGATTTTTCCACGGTGTTGCCCCAGGCAACGAGAGTAACGTCCGCGCCGTCCCGGAGCTGGCGGGCTTGGCCGAATGGAACTGCGCGAACCGGTTCTTTAGATTCCCGCTCCGCCCAAAACATGTGTTTTGGGATGAGAAACAAAACTGGGTCCTCGGCATGCATTGCGGTCCAGAGCAGACCGGCCGCATCTTCCGGCGTGCTCGGAATCACCACGGTCAGGCCGGGATAATGCGCCAACACAGATTCGTTGCCCTGGCTGTGCCACAAACTTCCGCCGGGAAGATACGCGCCATACGGCGCATAAATGACGGCGGGGCATTTCCAGTTTCCAAACGAGCGCCAGCGTAACGTGGCGATGTTGGTCACCAGTTCGTTGAATCCCGGATAAATGAAATCGATGAACTGCAACTCGAACACCGGACGGCGGCCGTAAGCCGCCAGACCGCACGCGACGCCGAGAATGGTCGATTCAGCCAGTGGCGAATTGAAGACCTGTTTGGGAAATTCGGTCGAGAGTTTTTGGGTCAGACGAAATACGCCGCCTTTGGGGTCTTCGATATCCTCGCCAAAAATCACGCGCCGCGGATCTTTCTTAAGTCCCAGACGTAGCGTTTGGTTCACCGTGTCGCCGATTCGATATTTTCCCGGCGGCAAAACTTCGCCGTGAAGTTTCGGGAACGAACCGGTCACATTCGCGGTCAGTTCGTTAGGCGATGGGTCTTCGGCTTTTTCAGCGTCCGAATATTCCGCGCGAACACGTTCCTTGATCTCGTTGTCGATCTTGGCGAACTCCTCGGCAGTCAACGTTCCATCGGCGATTAACTTTTCCCTCCAACAAGTAATCGGATCGTGTTTTTCGCCTTCGGCTAGCTCTTCCGCGCTTCGATAAAGTTTTTGATCGTCCGAGCTGGTGTGACTGGAGAGGCGTTCCATTCGGACCCACCAAAAATGCGGACCGCCGCCGGCGCGCATTTTTTCCATCGCCGCGCCCGCAGCATCGTAAATTTCCTGAACGGCTTCGCCGGCAAACTCGGTCCATTCATTCGGCTCGAAAACGCCGAGCGCGAGAGGATTTATTTCCCGAGTCGGACTGCTGATGCCGTAGGCGTTGTCTTCAACGATAAACAGCACCGGAAGTTTTCGTTCCTTCGCGAAACAAATGGCCTCGAAAAAATCGCCCTGACGCGTGGCGGCGTCGCCAATCGTCGTAACCACGACATTCTTTTTGCCGTCGAGCTGAAGGCCCCAGGCCATGCCGCAGGCCGGTAGAAGTTGAGAACCCGTCGGTGTCGGAACGCTCCAAATGTGAAGATCACTGTCACTGTAGTGTGACGGCATCATTCGTCCGCCGCTGCCGGTGTTGCGTTTGGCGAAATATTCGAGACCGAGCTGCCGCGTGGTCATGCCGCGTCCGAGAACCAGTCCGCGATCGCGATAATACGGAACAATATAATCCTCGGGTTCCATCTGGACCGAAATCGCGGCCAGCGCTTCGTGGCCCATTCCCGAGACATGAAAATGGCCTTTGCCCTGGCGATTCAAATTCTGCTCCCGCAAATCGGCGTGCCGGCTCTCGAGCATAATCGTCAGGAGACGAAGCTTATCTTTTTTGCTTAAGTCCGGCATGGCATGTGGATTTTACATCTCCAGTTGCGCCTCGACAATCGCCCGAGTTGATTTCGAATGACACATTGCCGATGGAAGCGCGGAACATGAACCAGGGCAGGGGAGTAATCGAGCGATTTCGAGAGTTTCTTCCACCATGCAAAACCGTCGTTTCGCTGGGCGAGGGAAGCACGCCCCTGGTCTATTCGCCGAAACTAAGCCGCCAGGTGGGTCGAGGGTGCGAAGTCTTCGTCAAAAACGAAGGATTGAATCCAACCGGCTCGTTCAAAGACCGCGGAATGACCGTGGCCGTTTCGCGCGCGATCGATCGCGGCGCGCGCGCCTTGATTTGCGCTTCCACTGGAAACACCTCCGCATCCGCGGCGGCCTATGCCGCGCGTGCGGGAATTCCGTGTGCAGTCGTGTTGCCGGCCGGAAAAATCGCTACTGGAAAATTGATCCAGGCTTTCGCGCACGGTGCCAAAATCGTTCCGATCGACGGCAACTTTGACGACGCGCTCCGAATCGTCCGCGAGCTTGGCGAAGAAAAGAATTTCGCAATCGTGAATTCGATTAATCCCGATCGAATCGCCGGACAGAAAACAGCCGCGTTTGAAATTGTCGACATTCTTGGCGGCGCGCCGGATTTTCATTTGTTGCCAGTCGGCAATGCCGGAAACATTACCGCTTACTGGGCCGGGTATCGTGAATTTCAGGGGCACGGAAAATCAAAGACGCTCCCGGCGATGCTTGGATTTCAGGCTGCCGGCGCGGCGCCCATTTTTCACAACCGCGTGATTGAAAATCCGGAAACGATCGCGTCCGCCATCCGGATCGGTAATCCGGCAAGTTGGAAACAAGCCCGCGCCGCGCTAGATGAATCGAAGGGTGCAATTGACGTCGTAAGCGACGAGGAAATTCTCGCCGCGCAAAGTTGGCTGGCGAGCAATGAGGGAGTTTTTGTCGAACCGGCCAGCGCGGCCCCGATTGCGGGTTTGCTGAAACGAGCAGAGAGAATTTCGGACGGAAGCCGGATTGTTTGCACCGTTACCGGCCACGGATTGAAAGATCCCGATGCAATTCAGCGTAGAATTGGCAAACTTGAAACTGTTCCGGGTAACCTCGACAAAGTGCGGCGCGCGATCGGTTTTTAGTTTACACTCGCGCCGTTTGTCATGCGTTTGATCGTCCAGAAATATGGCGGCACATCGGTCGGTTCGGCCGAGCGAATCAAGAACGTCGCCAAGCGCATCGTCGAAACCCAACGCGAAGGCTGCCAGGTGGTCGCGGTGATTTCGGCCATGGCGGGCGTGACCGATAACTTGATCAAGCTCTCGCGCGAAATGTCGTCCGATCCCGACAAACGCGAGCTCGATGTGTTGCTGGCAACCGGGGAACAAGCGTCAACTGCGCTGACTGCGATGGCCATCAACGCGCTCGGGGTAAAGGCAATTTCAATCAATGGCGCTGAAGCCGGCATTTTAACGGACCGTTTTCACACCAAGGCGCGGATCTCGAACATTAGTCCGAAGCAAATCCAGGAACTGCTCGAGGAAGATTACATTGTCATCGTTGCCGGATTTCAGGGCCAGACGCCCGAAGGCGAAACCACAACATTGGGACGCGGCGGTTCCGACCTGACCGCGATCGCGCTGGCCGGCGCGCTCGAAGCCGATGCCTGCCAAATTTTCACCGATGTCGACGGCGTGTTTACCTGCGACCCACGCATCGTCAGTGAGGCGAAAAAGTTGGACGAAGTCGCTTACGATGAATTGCTCGAAATGGCCAGCGCCGGTTCCAAAGTGATGCAATCGCGCTCGGTCGAGTTCGCCAAAAAATTCGGCGTCGAATTTGAAGTTCGTTCCAGTTTCAAGCAGGACTCAGGGACCGTCGCCAAAGAGGAAACCGTGAATATGGAGGACGTGGTTGTTCGCGGAGTTAGTCTTGATCGCAGCCAGGCGAAAGTGACCGTAGATGACGTCAGCGATGTGCCCGGCGTCGCCGGCCGGATTTTTTCCACGATTGCCGCCGCCGGAATTATCGTCGACATGATCGTGCAAAGTGTCGGCAAGCACGATACCACCGATATCTCATTTACGATTCACGAGAACGATCTCGAGGCGGCCAAAAAATTACTGGCGCCAGTTGTGAAAGAAGTGAAAGCGGCCGGGTTAGTGACCAAAGGCGGCGTCGCCAAACTCAGCGTAGTCGGAATCGGAATGCGCTCGCATTCCGGAGTGGCCGCGCGATTGTTCGATTGCCTCGGAAAAGCAGGCATCAACATTCAGCTCATCTCGACCTCGGAAATCAAAATTGCCGTCGTGGTCGACGAACGCGACGCGGAACGCGCAGCGCAACTGACTCACCAGGAATTCGGATTGATGGCGCTCGCGCCAACTTCAGCTACCACGCGTCCGCTTGGAGCGTGACTGACTAAGGCTTGTTCACCGGATCGACGTAGAACTCCGGCATTCCTTCGATCCGCATTTTATAGCCAAAGACTGTATGTAGAACGACCGCTGTCGGATGATCGGGGATGCTTGCCTTGTAATGATCGTCGACGCTGCTTTGTCTCCACAGAGTTCCGTCTTCTAGCCTAATGACGGTGTGACCTTTTATGCCCTCGATATTGCCGTCAACGCGACTGACCAGTGAATCCATTCGGCTGCGACCGCCCATGCTGGTGTCGTCGGTATTCGTTTTAGCTTCCGCTTTGGCTTTCTTGATTTCCTCGTTGGCCTTGGCCTGGGCCTGTTCGTCTGCCTTTTTCTTAGCGGCCTGACGATAACCCTGGAGATAGGCGTCCAAATGCTGCAACTCGTCTTCATTTAGCTTTTCGAGACCGGCCGCTTTGAACTCTTCCGGTCGCATCGTCTCTTCCAGACTCTTCGCGGGCTTGGCGGCCGGCTTTGCCGGACTCTCGGCAGAGGACGTTTCTGAGGCGGGCTTAGCGGTTTCTACCGCTTCCTGAGCCAGCAGAGACCCAATGGCGAGCGAAGACGCGACAGCAATAATGAAAAACCGCAGGCTAGGAGAAATCACGGCAACCTTTCGTGGAATTGGAGAATCGACGCTAGCCATATCTGGGGAGCGGTCAAGGCGCGGGGCTTCACTTCACAGTTTGCCAGGTGCGAATCCCCATTCTCTGATCGTCGCCGTAGCAACCCGATGCTTTTGTCCGTAGCGAAGAAAAATGGTTACCATGCGAGGAGTGCTCGCCTTGGCTTTCCAATTGATTAACGTTTTCAAAGCGGTCGCGTCGAACGGCGGTCCCATCTTACGACGGATCGTGATCTCGGTAACAACTCCGCTGGCATCCAAGCTAAGCCGGTAAAGGCCGAGCGGCTGAGGAACCTGCATGAGTCGATAACGGGGGTCGACCAGAGCTGGTTCGATAAACGGCATCGGCCAATACGAGAAATTTGCTTTCCAATCCGCCTCGGTCGCGAAAATGGGACCAGTTTCATCGCGGCGGGCTGTAGGTTGCGATGCCTCGGTGTGAATGACCAAACCAAAGACAGACAAGACGGCCAGCGATGCCGCAAACCGGCGGGAAGAGAGCATTTGAGAATATGCTGATGTTTGAAGGCCGTTTCGAGAACGACAGCACTTGATAACATCAGACAATATATGTCATATAAAATCGTAAGGTGTTGGGCCAGCTTCGGTATGGTTTTTACAGTCTGCTTCTGCTGAAATCCCGGTTAGTGGCAGAATAACCTCCAGTCTACGAAGAACGAACGTTTTGGAAGCCTCATTGGGAAGATACCAAACTTTCCCAGCTCCCAAAGCTAAGTCGCCAGCAGTTGGCTCGTTACTACGATTATTTCTCAGACGCGCACAATCGGACGAGTAATATACAGGAGCGCCGAATACCTGTTGCTGCGGAAGATCGAATGGCTGCAATTCAATCGGAGCTACAATATCGACGGACGCGTGATATTCAGATTTTCGTAGCGGTGATTGGCGCAGTTTGTTCTGATCTCAATCGCGATCTTTCAGTACAACAAGTCATGTAACGAGAACGGCAATCCTGCCCAATCCAAAATTCATAGCCAATCAATCCCAACGCCAGAATCGGAGTTGGCGGGCTTCCAGCTAGTGCACACTCTGCCAATTTGGTCGCAAAAGCTTTGAATGAAGCCCGCGAACCTCTTTGCCGAGAAGTTCAGCGGCGACGGTTTGGCCGGATAGCTCAGCTAGGGACGCGACAACGCTCTCGAATTGGACGAGCTTACTTTGTTGAAAGGACTGGTCGACGAACTGACCATCTCATTCCAACAATTCCCCCCAAAGCGAGCGTTAACAGTCCTAAGGAACTGCCGCTGTCCGGTGTCGACGCGGCGGCGCTCCAAATTCCGGTCGGATCGCCAAAGCCATCGAATAAATGCCCTGCACCAGGGGTAATCACATTATTGTCCCCCTCGAAGCTGTCGAAGGGTTGCGTCGCAATATTGTTTCCATCGATTGTGAAATACCATTCATTGGGAGCAATAGCACCCTGCGAGACGACGGAGCTATTGGAAGTGGTCAACGGTATATCTGTGGGAACTCCATTGCCGGATGCGGCAGAGTCCTGCAGATACCACTTGACGATCACGTCGTTGCTGAACGTTACCCAGCTACCATCGAGTGGCGTATCGCCATCTGTGGCGGTAAACGTATAAGTTCCATTCGGCACGAAGGAAGTGGCGTGGACAAGTGGCGCAGCGCTGAGAGCCACAATTGCCATGATTAACATCAGTTGAGATTTGAAATTTTTCATAAAAAATAACATGTATTAGAGGCTTAAGCACGGAATGTGCCAGCTTTTAATACCTACTGTATTCTAGTTGCGTAAACCATTGCAAATGAATAATATGCATAATGCACGTGGTCACGAGACGTCGGTCGCAGGACTGCATGAAATGTAAAGAGATCCGACATTCTGGCCTGCTGCCTTGGGGCATTCCTCTCTTTGGTTTTGGCAAGGTTTTGCCGGTCCCGAGGCAATCAGACTTGCTTATTTGTCATGCAACCGTGCCGAAACGCGACGCGACCCAAGAAGCCTTGCGGCCAGGGTTCCCCTGCCCCTCTTTGAAAGGAAGATTGCTATATGTCATTTGGAAGTCGCTAGGTGCTATCCCTCCAGGTTCTTAGCAAATCGAAAGCAGTTTGCTGCATGCCAGATGAAATTCGACACCTAATCGTTAGGCGACCTCCGAAACATTCCTACGCGATTGGCGGATTATGCTTGACTTCGTCTCTGTCTTTTCTCAGCCTTCGTTGACGCAAACCCGCTAGCCCTATGAAAATAGCAAGCCGCTCGCGCAAACCTTTGCAATCCTTGTTGGCAACGCTGGCGATCGTAATCATGTGCGGGCTCTGCGCTGGACCCGCCCAAGCGGGTTACCTCGTAACCCTACAGCAAGTCGGACCAGATGTCGTTGCAACCGGAACCGGAACTGTTGACTTGACCGGCTTAACTCCTGAATTCAGTACCATCCAGTCCGGCGCCTTCATGAACCCGACGTTCGGGGTCTTAACCATGGGGACGACGGCCTTCACGAGCGCCGATGTCTACTTCGGCGCCACTGGGCCGACGAGTTTCGGGACCGGCGCCGACACTGATGCCAACAGTGGCACCGGAGACCATGTTTCCATCGGCGGGTTTGAAGCCCTGCTCCTTTTGCCACAAGGTTACGTCTCTGGTACTGCTTTGTCGGACAGCTCGACTTATGACGGTAAAACTTTCAGCACCCTCGGTGTGACTGCGGGAACGTATGTCTGGAGCTGGGGAACCGGACCCAACCAGAGCTTCACCCTTCAAATTCCGACGGCGGCAGTTCCGGATTCGGGTTCAACATTTGGTCTACTCTTGCTGGCCGTCGCGACTTTATTCGGCGTAGGTCGCGTCCGCGCTCTTCGCTTAGCCTAACGAGTAGTTAGACGCATCTCGAGGTTTCCCCACCCTTTGAGCTAATCACGGTTGCAAAGTCGGTCCGAAGCAGGGCTTGGCGGTCTTAACAATTGATTAGCTCTGTCGGTCAACATCCTACGACATTCGTGGAAAATGATTGACCGCACGCACGCTTTCTCTTCAACTCGCCGCTGGATATCGGCCATCACAAACCCCATGAAGAAAACAATATCTCCGTTCAAATCCTTCCCCCTGATCGCGGCAACCCTAGCGACCGTTATCATCTATGGACTGGCAGTCCGACCCGCCGAAGCCGGTTACATCGTAACCCTTGAGCAAGACGGGCCCAATGTCGTTGCGACCGGAAGCGGACCCTTGGATTTGACCGGCTTGATTTTCATTGGCAGCGACTTTGGCGGACCGGTCATCGCCCCGGACAATGCGCTTATAGTCACAGGTGCGACAGGATTCTTCTGGGACTTCAGTGGGTTCAGCACAATCAGTGGACCGACGAGTTTCGGGCACGGGGCCCGGCCCGCCTTTGGCGGTACCGGAGACCACGTTGGGATCGATGGCATCTCGCAGTTACTTTTCGTCCCGCAAAACTATGTCTCCGGTGATCCTCTGTCGGACAGCGCGACCTACCCCTTCCAGACTTTGAGCACCCTCGGCGTAATACCCGGCACCTACAAATGGACCTGGGGCAGCGGCGCGAACCAGAAGTTCACTCTCATAGCAGCAGTGCCCGACTCAGGTTGCACTCTCGGCCTGCTCTTTGTTTCCTTAATCGCGCTGTTTGGCGTAAGCCGATTGCGCGCTCAGCAGTTGGCCTAACGAGTAAGAGATTGCAGTTCGCAGTCTGTTTTTTGCCGTTCTAGGCGCGAGTCTTAAAAACGCTGCGAATGTCCGCAGAATCGTTTTGTGCCTCCGACACGATAGCGATTGCTATATGTTACGACAAATCGGGTGAAACATCGGTTTCGGCCCGATGGATTCATTAGGCATCGCCGAATAGCGCAGACTGTTATTGCCCTACAATTTGATTGACATTTTGGCCAGTTTTTACTCTAACTGCGGGACCGAAGGCGACACAACGATGAAAACAATGCGCCGTTCGGGCAATTTCTTGCAGCGCAGTTTCGTCGCTACTCTGGCGATCTGCATTGCTTCGGTGCCCTTAATTCGACCAGCCCAAGCCGGCTACATCGTCACGCTGCAGCAACTCGGACCTGATGTCGTCGCGACCGGAAGCGGACCCATTGACTTGACGGGTCTGAGTTGACTTCACATGCCCGGCGTGCGAGTCCGTTATAAACCCCTCTGTGGGCGGCATTAGGACAGGGAGCACGGGAACCAGCGACGCTTTCTCTGGACCCATAAGCGGACCAACCAGTTTCGACAGCGGATCCTTTACTTTTGCGAACAGCAGAATCGGCGATACTTCATCCCTTTGTTTCCGCAAATTTACAAACGGATGGACCTCTCCTCGTTTGGCCTAACAAGTCGGATAAGAGTGGTTGAAAAAGTTGAAGGCTGAAGCAGTGTCGGAGTTCCCGACGCGGTTAGACCGCTGACCGCTCAAAGCGCCGACCGACCACACTCAACGCTGCGATCGACACTAACAACAATAAAATTGTGGAGCCCGAGTCGGGCACCGAGGCACCGCCGCCTGTCCACACACCCGGGTTACTCGTATTAAAGCCGCGGCCAACGTCCATCAGGCCTATGTCCTCCGACGTACCGGGCCCCTCATTCCCCGACTCGATCAGATCGACTCCGCCGGACGTCTCGACTTCCACAAGCCATCCTACGATCTCTCCGGAGTGCCCGGTGGTGAAAATGAAATCGGTCGACGTAGCATTGGCGGAAGTAATTGTTTGCACGCCATCGGAGAAGGAAAATGCGGTGGGCGTCTCAGCCGTGAGGGGCATGTTCGCACCCAACGGGCTATTGAACGTGACGAATCCAGTCACCGTGTCACTGGTGGTGTACGGTCCACTGACATCTGTGAATGAATTTCCGGTGTAAGTGTAGGTAATGGTAGCGGCGTGAACGGTGACGGCCGTAAGCATTCCGACGGCGCAACTAATCATTTTGGTGAGAGGTCTCGTTCTCATACGAAACGCGCCAATCGCGTTGGCTTGGAGGTTAGGCAACGCCCGGCAGCGCTGTCAATTATATATACATCCTATAAACTTATTCAGACACCCATACTGCTCGCTTTTGCTCTAAGTGCCAAAGGCCCCGGGTGCGACCCTATACTATCCAACAATGCCCGTAGAATCGTTTTGATGCTCCGACAAGATGATAATTGCTACATGTCATCTGAAGTCGGCGGGTGTTGGGCCTGCTTGACCGAAGCTGGCCCAACACCAATCCAAAGGTGTTGGTAGGGTTTGACTATGAAAATTACTCAGTGATTTCCTTGGCTATTTCTGCTTTGCCAACCTCACAGGGAACACGCTGCCCTATTGCTTCTTCTATTTTCGACTTGAGATCGCCGAGGTTAGGCGCGTAGGCAAACTTCCTACATTGCTACCGGATTACACTCGACATTTAGGGGTTTTTCTGCTTCAAACTGAACCCAAACCCGGCAAATCCGTGCCGTAGAAACATCCAACCTATCTCCTTCGCCATGAAGATCCCCACCCTTACTTACTTAGCTATTAGCATCGCGGCGATGACCGAACCGGTTTTCGCTCAAGTCGCACCGCATCAATTGATCCTGACCGAGACCTCTTCGACAAGTCTGGCCGCGACCTACGATAATTCAACGGCCGGAGTGAGTATTAATTTCATTAGCGGGGATCACTGGGGCGTGACGGTCAGTAATGTCACGTTCACTGGAACTCCACAGTGGACCGAGCTGGAAGATCCTTCAACCTTCAACGTGATCACGCTTCTTGCACCACCTGGCCAATTTATCGTCAACAGCGATTACCTGAACAATGGCACGCCGCCGCTAACCGACGGCTCTCCTTTCAATAACTTCGGCACAGACTCTCGCGATGGAGGTTCGATCTCAGTTACCTTTCGCGATCGCGGTGACGTGGCAGCCGCTGTTCCTGACACCGGATCCACGGTTGCTCTGCTCTCTTTGTCCTTGATCGCCTTGATCGGTCTAGGCCGAGTCCGCTCTCGCCAGTCAGCCTAGTTAGAGGCCGGCTCTGCGGTCATTTCAGAGTCACGGACTTCGCGGATGCCACGGATTCGCGAATTGCGTCTCGGGCGCCCGCCCATATTCAAGGGTTCCAACCTGCCAAAGTCGGAAAATCATCAAATACTTCGGAACTTTAGCCCGTCGTTTCTGTAGAACCTTATGGAAGGCTTCTTTTATATACGAAGGACGGCCCGCCACATCAATTAACCGAAAGACACTATGCTTATTAAGTCACTCCACCTCTCCATTATCACACTGCTCGTTTCAGCCGTCGTTGCGTGGGCTTCCCCAACCGGTCCTGCCAGGATTCAGGGCGTCGTCAAAGACTCCAGCCAAAGGCCGGTGGCCGGCGCTGAAGTGCACATTACCGCCAAGGACGGAAGCAATCTGCAAAAGATTGTTCGGACCGATTCCGGCGGCAATTATGGCGTCAGCAATCTTCCCGTTACCGATTACGAAGTAGTCCTCTTTGTAGGCGGCCAAATCAAAGCGTCGGTTGGCAACCAGAAAGTTTTCAATGGCAAGCCAACCCAGCTGGATTTCAAGTTGACCGGCAAATTCGCCGCCAACGCGCCGCCAAAGAAACATACTCACATGGTTTATGTGCCGTCCGAAACAGGCAGCAACTTGAGCGGCCGTTGGGTGGAAGTAGATGACAATGTCGGAGCGGCAGGGGTTACCTCAGGCGATGTTAAGCGCCTCAGCGGCGAGGCCGTGCGAAAAATGCAGGGCGGCGGAACCAACTCTGGCGGTAACTAAACTTTAATCGACAAGCAAACCGAAACGCGCGGCCGAAAGGTCGCGCGTTTTCTTGTACATCGGAAAACCGGCGGCGCGAAGTCTGATCCGTCCACGCATCGGCGCCCCCTGCCCTAACTGGTCGCAAAATTGCCCGCCGAGGTCGACTTCCCGGCCAACCGCGCAAAATCCGGCGACAAGTCACCAAGCTTCTGCAATACCAGCATTGATCCGGCGCTTCGCCACTTGCTCGCTGCACCCTGCCGGACTAGCGCTTCACAAACGCGGAAGACTCCAGGCTCATAGTCCGGCGCGACTTCCGGTTTTTGTCGTCTTCGCAATTTGTTTTTCAAGCGGGTCCAAATCCGATGGAACTGCCGCTCGGCATCGCGCCATTTAAAATTATCATTCGGCATCGCGTCGTGAAATGCGGCAAGCGCGAGATTTCCGTGTTGGGGTTGGAGAGAATTCCAATGCGCCAATACATCGGCCAGAACTCCCTCGAAGCTATGATCACCATCAATGAACAGCAGACCGAAAACTAAATCCGGCAGTGTTTTGCGCGAATCCGTTATCAACAAATGCACCCGCAGCTTGTTCTCGGGTCGGGTCAGATAATTTTTGCAGGCGACGTCCTCGTGAGACCGATTGTCGATTGAATAAATCTCGCGATTCGGCGCAGCGGCCGCGAGCAAAACCGTGGAACCACCGAAGTTACGGCCAATCTCCAGAATGTTCCCTGAAGCAGCCTTGGTCGCTTTCCATAACAGCGCGGCTTCATCAAAGCCCTGCCGAATTAGCCCGCGATTGCGACTATCGCAGAGAAACAGCCAGGCCAAATCGTCGAAGCCACCGCTAGCGCTCGGTTCGGTCACGTTGGTCATACAATCGCGAGTCCTTGTCGAGCGCAACTGGCCAGTTTCAGATTGTCACCTCCGCGGATGTGAGGGATGCTGGAATTCAAGCTGAGAGGACACATTTCGCGTGGGATTTCTTCAACGGCGGAAAGTCGACCAGGTCGACTTCATTGTGGGCGGTGTGCAGAAAGCCGGCACCACTGCGTTGCACGATTTTCTCGCCCAGCATCCCCGCGTTGCGCTTCTTCGGGATCAGGCGCTGCATTTTTTCGATAAACCGGAACACTTTACCGACGAACCGGACTACCGAATTCTGCACAATAACTTTGCTCCCGGCTGGCGTTGGGAGATCGCGGGCGAAGTCACGGCCGATTATCTTTATTATCCGCGAGCACTTGAACGCATTGCGCGCTACAACCCGCAGCTAAAGCTCATTGTTTCTCTGCGAAATCCGACTGAGCGGGCATTTTCGCAATGGAACATGCGCCGCGACAAAAGCCAGGAGCCGCTCGAGTTTCTCGGCGCGCTCAAACGCGATCAGGAAACCGGGGTTTGGAAACGGCCGCGCGGTGACGGTTACATCGCACGAAGTTTGTATGCGCCGCAGCTCGAAAAAGTTTTCGAACTTTTTCCGCGCGAGCACGTCCTGGTTCTTAAGTATGAGGAATTCCGGGGCGATCCTTCCCCGACGCTTAACCGAATGTGCGACTTTCTCGGGGTGCGCCGATTAGAGCGTTTCAAAAACAAAAAACGAAACGTTGGATCCTATTCTCGAAAGTTAACCCGTGAGGAGCGCGAGTATGCCGGGACGATCTTTGAAGACGATATCGGCAAGACCGAGAAGCTGCTTGGTTGGGATTGCCGCGATTGGCGGAAAGAAGTTGAGGTGTTGAGCGGTTGAGATGTTGAGAAGGGAACAAGAGGTTGAGCTGATTTGCCGCTGATCTCTCCTCAACTCCTCAACTCCTCAACATCCTCAACATCTCAACATCTCAACTTCTGCTTCAGACATTGCTGCCGGTCCACTTCAGTTTCTGTCTGACGACGCTGAAGAACGAAACGCCCGGCATCGCCGCGAGCCGCAGTGTCTTTTTCGCTTTGCGAATTTCGACTTTTGCGTCTTTGGCGATTCGCAGCGGCTCTCGTCCGTCCACGGTTAAGAAGACCGGATAATCCGGTTCACTTGCTTCTACTTCGATCACTGAATCTTCCGACACTATGATCGACCGGTTGGTCAGCACATGCGGACAAATTGGCGTGATCACAAAAACGCCCGACTCCGGCTCCATGATCGGTCCGCCCGCCGAGAGCGAATAAGCGGTCGACCCAGTCGGTGTCGCAACGATCAAACCGTCGGCATTAAATTCCGTAAGAGCTTCGCCGTTGACGCGCGTATGCAATCGAATGAGACGCGAGATTTCGCCCCGGCTGAAAACCGCATCATTGAGCCCGATCATTGGCGGATGTTTTTCCTTCGAATCGCGGAGAGTGGCTTCGAGCAAGGTGCGATTGGTAAACGTGATCTTGCCCTCGGCGATGCTTCCGACCGCTTCGCGGAAGGATTGCGAACCAACCACCGTCAAAAAACCGAGCGAACCAACGTTAATCCCCAGGACCGGCGTGTTCGCGTCGCCCATGCGATCGGCCACGCTCAGAATCGTTCCGTCTCCCCCGGCTACGACGAGCAGGTCCGCTTCCGCGCTGACCTGTGCCACGGTCAGGTCCGATTTTTTTCCGGCAACCGCAGCCGTTTTCTTCTCGAGCAAGATCGACATCGAATGGCGGGAAAGCTCGTCCGCGAGCGAGTTAATTAACTCCCCCACTCCCGGTTTACCGGGATGCGCAATCAGGCCGATTGTTTTCGGATGCATATAAAAAATTCCTGGTTGCCGTCGGCTCCCGTAATGGCCGACGGAACAAGGCCAACCGCACGATAATCCGTTTCTTGGACGAAGTTCACAATTTTCTGCCGCGCTTTTTCATGCAGCGCTCCGTCGCGCACAATCCCGCCGCGGCCAACGTCTTTGCGCTGCAATTCAAACTGCGGCTTGATCAGCGCCAAAATCACGCCGTCTGGAGTTATCAACTCGAAGGCGCGAGGCAAGATCAAAGTCAGCGAGATAAACGAAACATCGATCGCGCAAATATCGACAAATTCTGGAATCTCTTTCCCAGACAGAAATCGTGCGTTTACTTTTTCGAGAACAACAACGCGCGGGTCGTTCCGGATTTTCCAGGCGAGCTGGCCGCGGCCAACGTCGACCGCAAATACTTTCGTTGCGCCGCGTTGGAGAAGGCAATCGGTGAATCCGCCAGTCGACGCGCCAATGTCGAGCGCGATCTTGTCCCGCACATCGATTTTGAAAAAGTCGAGTGCGCCCGAAAGTTTCGTCGCGCCGCGGCTGACGAACTGCGGCGACTCTGCGACTGAAATCGCCGCGTCGATGGCGATCATCTCCGCCGGTTTTGCCGCTACCCGCTCCCCCACCCTGACTTCACCGGCCATAATCGCACGTTGAGCGCGTTCGCGGCTCTCAAAAAATCCGCGCTCGACCAACGTCTGATCAATCCGCGCCTTCTTCTTCATTGCAGGTCGCCGATTAGCTTTTCGAGCGATGCGACGTCCTCGGCCGAGGCGCGGCGACGCTGATATTTTCGAAAGACGATTTCCTTCAGTTTCAATAAATCTTCCAGCAACGGCGGATCGTAGTAGGTCCAATCGGGCTCATCCGCTGTCTTGGCCTGGAGCCGCCATTTGCCGCCAAACTTGGTAGCGCGGATTTCGCGCTTCCGGCCTTCATTATCTTTCTCAGTCCATATGTGTTGACTCGGCATCGCTGGAAAACCTTACATTAACAATGTTGAAGGATGCAGTCAGATTGCTCGTTTATCTGCTGGCAACGGTCCTGGTCGGCGCGTTGCTGGCGCCGCCGCTTTTCTGGGCGGCGCAATGGTCCATCGCCCACGGCTGGTTGACTTTTCTTGGGCGGTTCGACTTCGAAACATTCTTTCATCGCTCACTGCTTATCGCCGCTGTCATTCTGGTTTGGCCATTCGCGCGATCGTTGAGTGTCCGCAGTCTGGCTGATTTGGAGCTGGAAAAGAATTCCCGTTGGCGTCGCGATTGGCTCGCTGGATTTGTTGCTTCCGCTATTCCCCTCCTTTGTTGCGCTGCGATTCTCCTGGCAACTCCCATTTATCAGATCCGGAACGCGATCGATTGGTCAGCAGTCGGCAAAGCAATCGCGGCAGCAGCGGTCGTTCCCCTGATCGAGGAAACTTTTTTTCGCGGATTGGTCCTCGGAGTGTTGTTAAAATCCGGGCGACGATATTTTTCGATGTTTGTCACCTCGGCTTTGTATTCGATCGTTCATTTCCTGAAAGCGCCCGATCACACCTCATCGATCGTAACCTGGAGCTCGGGATTCAATTCAATCGGGCACGCGTTTGTTCAATTTTACGATCCAATGCTGGTGATCGCCGGATTCACGACGTTGTTCCTGATCGGATGGATTTTGGCCTACGCGCGATTGCAAACCCGATCGCTTTGGCTGCCAATCGGCCTGCACGCGGGTTGGATTCTCACGGCCGGCGCGTTTAACAAGGTTGCTCGTCACGATATGATCATTTTGCCGTGGCTCGGGAAAAATTTGCTTGTTGGAGTCATCCCGCTCGCAGTTGCAGGGGTAACCTGGTTGATTGTCACGGCCTGCCTGAGACAACGAAATGCTCGCAATTGACCTCGTTCGCGGACTCGCCTCCCTGATTTATCCGCCGGCTTGCACGATCTGTTCGGCATCGGTTGGATCGAACGATTATTTGTGCGCCGCTTGTGAAGCGAAACTCACCCGCATCGTCGCGCCGTTTTGTGCGAAATGTTCCGAACCATTCGATGGCGCCATCACTACACCGTTTTCGTGCGCGAATTGCGCTCATCGCGCGCTTTATTTCGACGCGGCCGTCTCCGCATATCGTAGCCACGGAATCGCGCGCCATGTCATTCTCAATTTCAAGTACGGCAAACAAATCCATCTTCGCCACCTCGTCGGCAGCTGGTTGACCGCCGCACTCAACGATCCGCGACTACGCGAGCGAAAATTCGACGTAATCGTTCCGGTGCCATTGCATCCGGCGCGGCAGCGTGAGCGCGGTTTCAATCAAGCCGCATTGCTGGCCGAACTGACCGGCCCGCGCCTCAACGTCCCGGTGCGCCCGATTCTGCAGCGGGTTCGTTTCA
Source organism: Chthoniobacterales bacterium (assembly GCA_035473775.1). Classification (GTDB taxonomy): domain Bacteria; phylum Verrucomicrobiota; class Verrucomicrobiia; order Chthoniobacterales; family UBA10450; genus AV40. The sequence goes on along the minus strand of DATINV010000007.1, from coordinate 25,581 downwards.
CCACGACCCAGACCGCTTTTGATCGCACCGAACGGATCGAAAATTTGCGTCACGCATTCCGTTTACGAGGAAACGTAGACGTGCGAAACTTATCGGTGCTCTTGATTGACGACGTCCTGACAACCGGCTCGACCCTGAGCGAATGCGCCCGGGTCTTGAAAAAGAACGGAGCGCGCTTCGTTTACGCCGCGACTGCCGCCCGCGCCTAAATCGCCATGGCCATCTTCAAAAAACCACCGCCTGGCGGAGGAGGCAAAAAGCGCGAGATGCCAGTCGGTCTTTTTCAAAAATGTCCGGGCTGCAACGAGGTCGTCTCGGAGATCGAGCTCGCCGAAAACTTGCGGGTTTGCCCGCGGTGCGATTACCACTTCGCGGTGTCGGCCAAAGACCGGATCGACAATTTGCTCGACTCAAAGAGCTTCGCGGAAATGGACGCCGATCTGAAATCGATCGACACCCTGCGGTTTCAGGGAATGGCCAGCTACAAAGATCGCCTGAAGAGTTACCAGGAGCGGACCGGATTGACCGATGCCGTGATCAGCGGATACGGAATGATTGACGGTTACAAAGTGGCGCTGGCAGTGATGGACTTTGGATTTCTGGCCGCGACCATGGGCTCGGTCGTAGGCGAGCGAATCACTCGCACGATCGAGTACGGCACCGACGAACGCGCGGCAGTGGTCATCGTGGCTGCGTCAGGCGGCGCGCGGATGTACGAAGGAATGCTTAGCTTAATGCAAATGGCAAAGACGAGCGGGGCTCTCGCCCGTCATGCCGACGCCCGTCTTCCATATATTTCCGTGCTCACGAATCCGACTACGGCCGGGGTGATGGCGAGTTTCGCGTCGTTGGGCGATGTGATTATTGCCGAGCCCAAAAGCATGATCGGCTTCGCCGGTCCGCGGGTAATCAAGGAAACGACGCACCAGGATTTGCCCAAAGGATTTCAAACCGCGGAGTTCCTGGAAGAGCACGGCTTGATCGACATGATCGTGCATCGCCGAAAAATGCGCGAGACGATCAGCCAGTTACTTGGCTACTTCTCCTCGGTGTCGTGAGGTACAAAGAGGCGCTCGCCTGGCTCTACAGCCTTCAGCGCTTTGGGATCAAGCTCGGGCTCGAAAATATTCGCCGCTTAATTGCCGAGTTGGATGTTCAACCTCGAAACGCGCGGGTCATCCATGTCGCCGGGACAAACGGCAAAGGCTCCGTTTGCGCGATGATCGACTCGATTTGCCGGGCTGGAAAATATCGGACCGGACTCTTCATCTCCCCTCACCTGGTCACGTTCCGAGAGCGAATTCGAGTGCACGGTGAAATGATTTCGGAAGAGGAAGTCGCAACCGGCCTAACGACCATCCGAGACTTGGTTGCGAGCTGGGACCCGCATCCAACGTTCTTCGAAATCACGACCGCGCTGGCGCTAAAACATTTCGCCGAGGCAAAAACGGACGTCGTTATTTTGGAAACCGGTTTAGGCGGCCGACTTGATGCGACAAATGCCGTGCCGTCGAATGTTTCGGTGATCACCCCAATCGCTCTCGACCACGAAAAGTGGCTCGGCGATTCGATTGAAAAGATCGCGAGCGAGAAAGCCGGAATCATCAAACCGCGAACGCCGGTTATTTCTGCGCCGCAGTCAGCCGAAGCCGAGAAAGTCATTCGAGATCGGGCCACGGAGTGCGAGGCCCCGTTGCAATTCGTCGATCAGTCTTATACCGAATCGCCAATCGCGTTACGCGGCGAACATCAGAACCTGAACGCAGCGATTGCAATCGCTGCGATTCTCGCAGCGAAAATTCATCCGCCTTCGCCTGGCTCCGGCGGGACAGGCGTAACCGACGCGGCGATTGTTCGCGGGCTGGCCAATGTGGAATGGCCAGCGCGTTTTCAATGTTGGGACAAACGAACGGTGATTGATGGCGCGCACAATCCAGCGGCGGCTAAAATACTTGCTCAAACCTGGCGCGAACTTTTCGGCGATAAACGCGCAACCATCATTCTGGCGGTTTTGTCAGACAAAGATTTGGGTGGAATCTGCGAAGCGCTCGCGCCAATTGCCGATTCGTTTCTGCTTCCAAAGATTCGCACCGAAAGGGCAATGGATCCTGACGATCTCGGCAAAGCGCTGACCGATCTTGGCCATCAATCTGAAATCGCGGCAAGCTTTGGCGAAGCTTTCGCCAAAGCTCGCAATCACTCCGAGCCCATTCTCATCACCGGCTCATTGCATTTCGCCGGGGAAGCGCTGGCCCACCTTCAGGGGCAACCCGCAGCCTTCGAAGAATGCGGGCAGTAATTACTCGACTATTTCAAGGGTAGCGCGTTGTCCGTGACGCGACGCGGAGCTGTTCAGAAGCGCGCGAATCGCGTGAATGGTCTGGCCATTACGGCCGATGATGCGACCGACATCGCTTTGGCGCAGCTGCACTTTAAAAATCGTCATCTTTCCGCTCGGAATTTCCGTGAGCACCATGTCGTCGGGAAATTCGACCAACTGGCGGATGATGAACTCGAGAAATTCTTTCATTGCGACGAGAAATCTAAGCACGAATTAACACGAATCGACACGAATTTTTATTCTTTGAGATAAGTGGTTTTGAAGTTCTCAGTGTCTTCGCCCACTGGTCCGACTTCTTTTCCATCTGGCTTCAGGAGCCAATACCAATCATAACTTCCACCGCCGATGAAATAGCGATGCTGTTGGACCAAGAGGTGGTCTTTGTATTCGCCCGATGGCACGACTTCGAATTCGGCGGCCGGACAAACGAAATGCTCTTTGCTGTTCGTGGTATCGACAACGTGGAGCGCGCCCGACGTCGTCCAGGCTTCACTCAAAAAGTAAACAAGCTTTCCATTGGTGGAGAATTGCGGCTTCGAGAAACCAGCCAGGACGGTTTCCATTTTATCGCCCGCCTTGGAACGAACGAGACAGGTCGGCTCTTTTCCATCGGCGCGAATTTGCCAGAGCTGGGTCTCATTCGAGGCGCCCGATCCGGTTGGTATCGTTTTGCCGGGAAGGGTTCGGATGAAAACGATCCACTTACCGTCTCCCGCAAGAACAGGCTCTGAGTCCTGGCCCGAGCTCGTGAGTTTTTTCGTTTCGCCGCCGCTAACAATGCAGACGTTGCCGTCTCGAATCAAAACTCTTTGCGCGTGGGCTTGGGTGATAAAAGCCGAAAAAACCGCAACAATTCCGAGGTAACGGATCAAGGAGAGCGCCATCCTGAATGAGTCAACGGTGTCTCATAAGGTAATGGATCGCACAAGCCCCGATTGTGAGCGGTGGCGGTGCATCGCCGCTCCTTGTGATCCCCGCGTGGCTTAACTCGCGCTTTTCTCTTCAGCCGCCGGCGTGGCCGAGGTTTCAGGGGCCGATTTAGCAGGCGCGCTCTCGGCGGCTGGCGCTGCGGGAGCGGGCGCGCTGGCTGGAGCCGGCTCAGCAGCAGCGGCAGCTGGAGCTGCTTCAGCTTTCGGAGCCGGTTTTGGTTTGGCCGCTTTCTTTGCTTCTGCGGCAGCCATTTTCTTGGCAGCCGCTTCCGGATCTTTGTTTTTCTTGATTAGGCTTCGCACCGTGTCCGAGGGTTGCGCGCCTTTGCTGATCCAGTACTCGATTCGCTCGAGCTTAAGCGTGCTGTTCAAGCCGCGCTTCTTTGGATCGTAAGTGCCGACGATCTCGACAAATTTTCCATCGCGCGGACTGCGTTTGTCCGTGACGACGACCTTAAAATACGGCCGGTTCAACGCGCCTTCTCTTCGTAATCTGATTACAACTGCCATTGTTATTTTCTCATTCGCGCAATTTGCGCCATCATTTTTTTCATTTTGCCCGTGTTCTTCATCAGCTTTCGCATCTGATCGAAACGACGAACCAAATCGTTCACCTCGGTGACGGTCGAGCCGCTGCCGCGAGCAATTCGCTGACGCCTCCGAGCATTCAGGATCTCCGGGCGCGTCCGCTCTTCGCTGGTCATCGAAAGCACGATGGCTTCGGTGCGCTTGAGCTGCTTCTCGTCTATCGAGAGGCCGGGAACGTTACCCATACCGGGGAGCATGCCAAGCAGATTTTCCAACGGGCCCATTTTGCGGAGCATCTTGAACTGGGAGAGGAAATCGTTGAAGTCAAACGACGCACTGCGCAGCTTTTTCTCGAGGCGAGCGGCATCCTCGATCTCAATTGTTTCCGCAGCTTTCTCCACCAGGCCAACCACATCGCCCATGCCCAAAATCCGGCCAGCCAGGCGTTCCGGGATGAAGGCCTCGAACTGGTCCAGTTTCTCGCCGGTGCCGACAAACTTGATCGGCCGCTGGGTCACTTCGCGCATAGACAACGCCGCACCGCCGCGGGCGTCGCCATCCAGCTTGGTCAAAACGATTCCGGTAATTTGAAGTGCGTCATTGAAGTGAGTGGCAACGCTGACCGCCTGTTGACCGGTTGCGGCATCGACAACCAGCAGTATTTCCTGCGGTTGCAAGAATCTGGAGAGCTGTTGCAGCTCCTCGACCAGCGCAACATCCACTTCCTGGCGGCCGGCAGTATCGAAGATGTCGATGTTGCCACCCGCTTGCTCGTGCCATTCCAGGGCAGACGCGGCCGCGCGCTGAACATTTCGCTCACTTGAATCCGGTTTAAAAACCGGCACGTCGACTTCTTTACCCAGCGTCGCGAGCTGTTCAATCGCGGCCGGTCGTTCCAGGTCTAAGGCGATCAGATTCGGACTGCGCCCCTGCTTTTTGAGGAAACGCGCGAGCTTCGCCGCCGAAGTTGTTTTCCCTGAGCCGTTGAGTCCAACGATTAGGATTCGATGCGGCTCACTGAGATTCAGGGGCGAGGCGTCTCCACCCAGCAAAATCGACAGTTCGTCGTAGAAAATCTTAACGATCTGCTGCCCTGGCGTGATGCTTCGCAGGACCGCTTCACCGAGCGCTTTTTCCCGTACGCGAGCGACAAAGTTTTTCGCGACTTGAAAATCAACGTCGGCTTCGAGCAGGGCGAGCCGGATCTGACGCAGCGCGGCATCGATGTTCGCCTCGCTGATCTTGCCGTGACCGCGGAGGTCTTTGAAGACCTCCTGCAGCTTATCGCCGAGTTGCGAAAACATGGTCTCCTAACTTGGAGGGATGCGCTCCGCCGCGTCCGACAAATGATGGAACGACACGGAGGTCGTCCCTCCATTATTTCTTCGGCGTGGCGCTCGGAGTCGCAGGAGCTGCGGCTCCGTCCTCGATCCCAAACGTCCAGTGCGTTTCGACTTTTTTGTCGCCCGACTTCGCGCTCAGGATCACAGTGCAGGTCTTGTCGCGGAGTTTTTGCGTCACTTGATAGGAAACAACTCCCGTTTTCGCATCGAAGCTCGCCGGAACTAAGCCGAGCCCGCTGATGCGCAGTTGCACGCTTGCCGGATCAATTTGGCCAACACGACTGAAATTCGCTTTGATCAAAGGCAGCGCGCTTCGAACGGTCGATCCATCGGCAGGTTCAACCTGCAAATCTTGGGCGCCGACTGCAGCGACCGCAGGCCCTCCGGGGCCCCCGGTTGAACTGGCGATTGTTTTCACGGCGTCTTCAAACACTTTCGGCTTGTTCGCTTCAATCGCGTAGCGGCCGAGCGCGTCCATCGGCGACGTCCAGGTGATTGGTTGGCCGTAAACAGTGAACATCGCTTCGTAGCCGGCATTGCGCGCGATTTCCTTGACCCGCTCGTTGTAGTTTCCGAAGGGAACGGCAAAGCAATTGACTTTAATTCCGAGGCGTTGTTCGAGCAGGTTTTTGGAACCGACCATTTCATTCTGAATCCATTGCTCGTATTCCGGGCCGGTAAGTTTTTTCTTAGTTCGCTTACGGTCGGGCTCCATCACCATTATGGTGTGGCCTTCGCGCAGATCCTGGTGGGTCGCGGTGTGATCCTCGATATCAACGCCATTGTCGCGCATGTCGCCGAGCATTTCCCAGGTGATTGCCTGACCACCGCTGAGACTCCCGCCGGCGACTCCTTCCGTGTAGATAAACATGGTAACGGGGTATCCCATTTTCTTCAGAATCGGCCACGCGACCTCGTATTGTGATTTCCAGCCGTCATCGAAGGTGATGACTGCGCAGCGCGGTGGTATATTTTTCTCGCCGCGCTTCCAGGCCAGCAGGTCCTGCAGACCGATGACAGTGATACCGCGGTCCTTCAGCATTTTCATTTGTTGCTCGAAGACCGCTGGGGTGATCTCTGTTCCCGGATAACGCACCTTGTCGACCAAGCGATGATAGCAAAAAATAATCGTCTGGGCCGTTTGATCGACGACCGGCTTGGAAATGGTTGGCGCGGGCGTGGCGGTAGCAGCAGCTTTTGGAGCCGGCGTCGGTTTGGCCGCGAAGGCAATACTGCAAGTGAGGAAAAGGAGAGTCGTAACAAATCGAGTGCGCATAATTCGAGGTAACGCCTTTAAATCCGGTAGCGCAAAAAACAAGCGGTTTTTGCTCAAAGAGGCCCACTTTCAGGCGCGGAGTGTGCTGTTTTGATTGAAACGTAACATCCAGAAACCTTTGGCAGCACGACAGGGTTTAATGTAGTCACTAGAATGTCCCGATTGATCCAACGCCTTTTAGTATTGTCGGGCGCAGCCGTGTTGGCTGCGTGCGCCACCGGCCCGCGATTCGAAGAAGTGGCGACCAAGGACACGAGCAGGACCTTCACTACAGTCGTGGTAGATGCCGGACATGGTGGCAAGGACAACGGCGCTTACCGCAGGTTTGGTGGCGCCGAGAAGATCGCGACCCTCGATGTGGCAAAGCGGGTGTCTCGCAAATTGCGGGAATCGAATTTGAAGATCGTGATGACTCGGGACTCGGACGTTTTTATTCCGCTCGAGGAGCGGGTTGCGATCGAAAACGCGCAAAAGAACGCCATTTTCGTCAGCATTCATTTCAATGATTCACGCCGGCGCGCCATCAGCGGCTTCGAAACCTATTATCATTCGACGACCTCGATCGGGCTCGCGAATCGCATTCAAGCCAAACTGCTGACGCTTCCGCATTCCACCAACCGCGGGGTCCATCACGCCAACTTCCGGGTCTTACGACTGGCGGAATATCCGGCGGTGCTGGTTGAATGCGGTTTCCTGAGCAATCGGCGCGAAGGCGGCGAAGCGCGCGACTCAGACTATCGGGACGAACTCGCTGATCGGATCGCGGAAGCAATTGTGGAGCAGCGACACGGCGAAGATCATCGTACGGCAAAACGCGAATCGAGGAGCGAATCTCCGCTCTTCGACAGCAACTAGAATTCTTTGCCGTGCTCCTCGCGACCGATCGCCGCGAGGAAAATGATAGCGACGAACACTGCCGCAGAAACCATGGCCATAGTCAGGGCGTAGTTTGGTTCGCCGTTTGCCCGGCGGAAATGTTCCGCCAGCCAGGCTTGTTGTTGCGCGGCATAAGCTGCCGCGAAATTGCCCAACTGATAAGCGAGACCGGGAAATGTGCCGCGAAATGCCGGCGGAGAGAGTTCATTCAGGTGGACCGGCACAACTCCCCACGCTCCCTGAACCATGAATTGAATCAAGAATCCGCCCACAATCAGAAGCGCGGTGGTCGGCGCGAAAATCCAAAGTGGAATCAGCAATATCCCGCAAATTGCCGCCAAGATTATCACCCGCCGCCTTCCCCAATTTTGCGACAGCTGACCAACGACGCTCCCGCCACAAATCATTCCGAACGCGTAGATGATCGCAATCTGCGAAGTCTGGTTGGAATTAAAGCCGCGCTGCTTTTGAAGGTAAGTCGCATAAAGGTCCTGGGTCCCGTGCGACATGTAGTTGAATGCCGTCATCAACAGCGCGGCATAAATAAAGAGAGCGCCATGCTGTTTAAAGAGGACCGACATCTTGACTTTCGATCGCTGGGTGGCCGTTTCGCGTAGCCAAACCGGCGATTCCGGAACGCGGGCGCGAATGTAAATCACGAGAAATGCCGGCAGCGCGCCGGCGATGAAGAGTCCTCGCCAGCCAAAATGTGGAAAGACGATCCAGTAAACCAATGCCGCCAGCAGGTAACCAACTGCATAGCCCTGTTGAAGAATTCCCGAAAACAATCCGCGGGCTTGCGTCGGCAACGATTCCATTGCCAGTGACGCGCCAAGACCCCACTCGCCGCCCATTCCAATCCCAAACAAGGCGCGCAGAATCAAGAAGACGGTAAAGTTCGGTGCGAATGCGGTCAGCAATTCCATTACCGAATAGAAAACGATGTCGAACATCAGTGGAACGCGGCGGCCGAACCTGTCCCCGAGCCAGCCGAAGATGAAAGCGCCCACCGGCCGCATCATTAGCGTGAGCGTGATTGCGAACGTGACTCTGGGAATGCTGCGGTTGAAATCGTGACCGAGCGATCCGAGCACGAACGTCACCAGAAAGAAATCGAGCGCGTCGAGCGCCCAGCCCAGAAAGCAGGCGACAAAGGTGTTGCGTTGATCGCGATTGAGACTTTTGAAAAGCTGAAGCGCTGCCACGTCGTTATACAGACGGTCCGGCCGCATTTTCTTTCAAGGCGGCAAGTTCCCGGCGACGGTTGCGAAAAGTCATCACATCAAAAATTCTCTTCATTTTCCCATAGTGCCGCTGAACTCCGGCACCGATCGAGTTCAGTCGTTGAAAATGACGAAGCTTCGACTCGAAAGCCGGACCTGCCCCCTGGCGTCTGGCTTCAAATAGTGACTTCGCGAATTGATATAGCTCGAGATCGAGAGCATTTGCTTCGCGCAGTAAGCGATCAGTTTCGGGATCGAGGCTTTCCGGCCCCTTTCGTTCACTGGTCACGTTTCTCCTCATATAGAATGGCCGATTCCAATTGAGCATTTCGCTCAACATGATCAGGCTGGCATCGAATTCCTCGGTCAGCCCAACGAAACAAAAATTCGTCTCCAGGTTTTGCTTCGCGACTTCGAGCGCGCTCCGTTCAAGGCCAAGACCCGCGTTGCTCCGCTCTCCGGCAATCATTCGGGTTTGCAAATTGAACAGCTCAGGCGTCGCGTTTCGTTCGAGCAACCCTTTGAGATCAAGCCGTTCCTCGATTAATCGCCGATGGAGGTAATGCTCGGGATGGGTGCGGACGTGAGAATAAAAAGACCGCGCGCGAGCAATTGGCTCACGCACCCAGGTCATATAGGTGGAGTCATCCGGAACAAAGCGATGGAAACCGAAATACAGGTGGCCTTGAATTAAACGATAACGCAAACGCTCGGATTCAGGAGACTTAGCAAACCGCTCGAGTTCGGCGGCATAGTCTCCATCTTTGAAGGTAAGGACTTCCTTCCGGTCAAAATTGCGCTCCAGAATCTTGCGAAAAGTCGTGCCGCCCGTCTTAGGAACGTGCAGAAAGATCAGCGTCCGCGCGGTTGCCCTCATGAAAAACGCCGGAAATGTAGTCGACGGGGCCTGTCCTGAACAGCTTTGTGTAGGGAATGGGCTACCGAGCATATTTCGACGCGCGACCGGGCAGAAACGGCGCAGCCGGGGAATCTTTCCTCGCGCTACTGGGTGGGAGCTCAGAGTAAGCGCAAGAGGAATCCCGCAACATATCTACGTATCATGATGCGTAGATTTGTTTCTTGATCTCCGGCCTAAACCCGGCTTAGTTCCCCCAGAACATGTCGTCTGACCTTCATCCTCTGGAATCGCTTTTGCGCGAGCGGATCGTCCTCCTCGACGGCGCCATGGGTACCACAATTCACCAGCGCAAATTGTCGGAAGCCGATCATCGCGGAAAACGTTTTCGGGATTGGAAAGGCAAAGACCTCAAGGGCTGTCTCGAGCTGCTCAACCTGACCCAGCCGCAGATCATCGAGCAGATCCACGCCGAATATCTGGCTGCCGGCGCGGATATCATCGAGACCAACACGTTTAACGCAACCACCATCGGGCTCCACGATTTCTTGTTTCAAGGCGAACCAAAAGGCCGACGAAAAGACCAGGAGTTTTTCCAGCAGGTAATTGATGACCCGGATTTTCGCGGTCTGGTCCGCGAAATGAACCTCGCTGCCGCAGAAATGGCGCGGCGCGCGGTCGATCGATCTCTTGGTGAGACCGGAAGACGCTGCTTTGTCGGCGGCTCGATTGGTCCCCTCCCCGTCGCTGCTTCCATTTCACCGGACGTGAGCGATCCCGGATTCCGCGCAGTTACTTTCGATCAATTGCACCAGACATATTTCGAGCAGGTGAGCGCGCTGGTCGAAGGCGGTGTGGATCTACTGATCGTTGAAACAATCTTCGACACCTTGAACGGCAAGGCCGCACTCTCCGCGGTCGCCGTTGTTTTCGAAAAGACTGGCAAAAACCTTCCACTGGTCGTTTCCGCAACCGTTATAGATAAAGCGGGCCGAAATTTAAGCGGGCAAACGGTCGAAGCGTTTCTCGTTTCGAGCGCCCACGCTCAACCACTTGTAGTCGGACTAAACTGCTCGCTCGGGCCTGATGAAATGAATCCGTTCATCGAGGAGCTGGCGCGGGTCGCACCGAGCTTTGTCAGCGCCTATCCCAACGCCGGATTGCCTGATCCTCTGTCTGAAACCGGGTTTCCGGAGACTCCAGAGACGCTGGCGCCCAAATTAGAAGCATGGGCCCGGAACGGCTGGCTGAACATTGTCGGCGGCTGTTGCGGGACCACGCCCAATCACATTCGCGCAATTGCGGCGGCGATCTCGAAATATCCGCCCCGAAAATTTCCCCAGACTAGGCGTAACAATACCCTACAACTATCTGGTCTCGAGCCACTAAATATTACCCCAGAATTCGGGTTCGTTGTCGTCGGCGAGCGAACTAATATTACCGGCTCCCCCAAGTTCTCGAAGCTTATCCTGGGCGGGGATTTCGATGGCGCGCTGGCCGTGGCCCGTCAGCAGGTCCAAGGCGGCGCCAACATTCTTGACGTCAACATGGATGAAGGAATGATCGATTCCGAGGCGGCGATGACCCGTTTCTTGAATCTGATCGCAAGCGAGCCGGAGATCGCCCGGATTCCAATCATGATCGACAGCTCGAAGTGGAGTGTGATCGAAGCCGGTCTGAAGTCTGTTCAAGGAAAATGCGTGGTAAATTCAATCTCGTTAAAGAACGGCGAGGAAGAATTTCTACGGCAAGCGCGCTCGATCCGGCGCTACGGCGCAGCCGTGATTGTAATGGCGTTCGATGAACAAGGCCAAGCCGACAATGTTCAACGCAAAATCGAAATCTGTGAACGCGCTTACAAACTGCTGACCGAGCGCGCCGACTTTCCGGCGAGCGACGTCATCTTCGATCCGAACATTCTTACCGTCGCGACCGGTCTGGATGAGCATCGCAACTACGCCGTCGATTTCATCGAAGCGACGCGATGGATCAAAAACAACCTAACCGGTGTGCGCGTCAGCGGCGGTGTGAGCAACATTTCATTCTCGTTCCGGGGCAACAACACCGTGCGCGAAGCGATGCACGCTGCGTTTCTGTTTTATGCGATCCGTGCCGGACTCGACATGGCGATCGTGAACGCTGGTCAACTCGCGGTCTACGAAGAGATCGAACCGGAACTGCGCGAACGAGTGGAAGATGTTTTGTTGAACCGTCGCAACGACGCGACCGAACGCCTGGTTGAATTCGCCGAGCGCGTAAAAGGAAAAGCAAAGATCGACAACGAACAAGCGGCAGCGTGGCGAAGTGAATCCGTGGAAGAACGCCTAAAGCACGCGCTAGTTCGCGGAATTACGGATTACATTGACGTCGATACTGAAGAAGCGCGGAAGAAAGCCGATCGACCACTCGAGGTTATCGAAGGTCCGCTGATGGCGGGAATGAGTGTGGTCGGCGATTTGTTTGGGTCGGGAAAAATGTTTCTGCCGCAGGTGGTGAAAAGCGCGCGGGTGATGAAGAAAGCTGTCGCTTACCTCATGCCATTCATGGAAGCGGAAAAAGCCGCCGGCGCGAAACCGCAGGGCCGCATCGTCATGGCCACGGTCAAAGGCGACGTGCACGACATCGGCAAGAACATCGTCGGCGTGGTCTTGCAATGTAATAACTACGACGTGGTTGACCTCGGCGTGATGGTACCGGCGGCGAAAATTCTTGAAGCTGCGCGCGAGAAAAAAGCTGACGCGATTGGTTTGAGCGGCTTGATCACGCCATCGCTCGACGAAATGGTGCACGTGGCTCAGGAAATGGAACGAGAGAAATTCGAGTTGCCCCTGCTAATTGGCGGTGCGACGACGAGCCGGGCGCACACTGCAGTGAAAATCGCGCCCCACTACCACGAAAGCACGGTGCACGTGCTCGACGCGTCTAGGGCCGTTGGCGTGGTCAATTCCCTGCTTAACCCGAAACAGAAAGCGTTGTTCGATTCCAAAACGCGCACGGAATACGAGGCGTTGCGAAAAGCACACGGCGCAAAGACGCGCGAGAAGAAATTACTTTCGCTGGAAGACGCCCGCGCAAACCGAATGCCGATCGATTGGAGCAACTACCAGCCGCCCCAACCAGAATTCATTGGAGCGCGAGAAGTTTCCGTTCCGATCAGCGAACTTTGCGATTACATCGATTGGTCGCCCTTTTTCCACGTCTGGGAATTGCGTGGGCGATATCCCGCGATCTTGGAGGATCCGACTGTCGGCAAACAAGCCAGGGAGCTTTTTGATGATGCTCAAAAATTACTGGATGAAATCGCGGCCAAGAATTCATTCACCGCGCGCGGGGTCTTTGGATTCTGGCCGGCAAATGCAACCGGGGACGATATCGACCTTTTTGTCGATCAATCGTCGAGAGAAAAGCTGGCCACGTTTTTCTTCTTGCGACAACAAATGCAAAAACCGGCCGGCCAGTTCAACCATTGTCTGGCCGATTACATTGCTCCATCTCACCATCTCAACGCCTCACTTCCTCAACCTGATTATTTCGGCGGATTCGCTGTTACCATTCACGGCGCCGACGAATTGGCGGCGAAATTTAAAGACGCCCACGACGATTACAACGCGATCACCGCTAAGGCGCTGGCAGATCGATTAGTCGAAGCTTTTGCGGAGTATTTGCACAAGCAGGCGCGGATCGTCTGGGGATTTGGGCGGGCCGAGAAATTGTCGAGCGAAGATTTGATTCGTGAGAAATATCGCGGCATTCGGCCGGCTCCTGGATATCCGGCTTGTCCGGACCACATTCAAAAGCGCGTTTTGTTTGATTTGTTGGACGCGGAAAAAAAGATCGGGATCAAGTTAACCGAATCGTACGCGATGCATCCGGCGGCGAGTGTCAGTGGGTTTTATTTTTCGCACCCGGAAGCGAAGTATTTTGGCGTCGGCCAAATTGGACGCGACCAGATTAACGATTATGCGAAGCGGCGTGGCGAAACGGTAGCTGAGGTAGAAAAGCGACTCGGGCCAAATCTTGGCTACGAATCGAATCCGTGATACTGGTCACCTCGAAGAATACGGGGCGTAGCTTGGTTTGGTAGAGCAGTCGCCGCGGCGACAGGTCGGTTTAAGAGAATTCTCATCTCTGCCGCGCCCAGTCTTGTAATATTGCTCTCGAGCGAGAGCTTCTTGACGCGTTGCAGGCTTTCGGCCCGAAGCAATGTCCAGGGCGCTCCGTTTTTTGTGATGTTCGATTCACCGCGATTATGCCGGCGCAGTCGATCCATCAACTCCCGACAAGAACCGATATATTTGCGCCCTGTATTCTTACTGGGCAGGACGTATCAGTAAGACATACGGCGAGGGGGAATGTCGGGGCGAGAGGATTTGAACCTCCGACCTCCTGGTCCCAAACCAGGCGCTCTACCAAACTAAGCTACGCCCCGTAAACCGCGAGATCATTACCACGAACCATTCCTTCTCGCATCCGGAAATCCGATTACATTGCATCCGCTCCTAGTGAGAATTTTAGGGATAATAATTGTAATTAGCGTGGCCTCCCCGGCGTTCGCTCAGGTAATGACGGACTCCGGATTGCAATCGACCACCAGTCCCACGCCTCGACCAACGCCAATTCCAAGCATCGCCCCGGAGCCAACCATTCCCGAACGGGCGCAAATCGACGAAATTTTTAAACAAACTTCATTGGGCAAGGAAGCAGACGAGCGGCGGCTTCACCTGGAGTGGCGCGAGTTAGCCAATCGCGTCGTTAACGATCCGGACATCGTGGCCGCCAAACGGGCGGCTGACACGGCGCACACCGATTTGGAAAAACGTCAACGACTTCGCGTTTATTACGACCTCTACTACGGAAGGATGCGCGCACTGTCATCGAGCTCGGAAATGAAAACCGCGCTCGATCAGTTGAGGCAGGCGCACGTCAGTCACACCAGCCAACATCGAGTCCGTCCGGTGGAGGATGCTTCGCTGCCAACGCCCTCTGCGACCCCAAAGAAAAAGGAGCAGAAAAATCAGCGGCTGAAGAAATTCCAGAGCAAAGAGTAATGCGAACCACGGTTGCTCCGCAGCGTCTGAAGGTTATTCTATTCGCCTCGAAATATCGACGGCGCGTTCGTCTAGTGGTTAGGACACGGCCCTCTCAAGGCCGGTGCACGGGTTCGACTCCCGTACGCGCTGCCACACAGTGGAGACCACTTAGCGCAACTTCGCGCGAATACAGGCGATGCTTCCAATCGCAATACTTAACAGCATCAGTGTGGTACCTGTATCCGGAACGAGATGAATGGCTGGCTTCGGTGTGATAATGCGGGTAACAGCAACAATTAATTCGAGCATTCCAGTTCTCCCCTTTCCCCGAGTTTGAGCAAAAAGGGCTTACGTTGTCAAGCGAAACTGATGTAAATCTAATAAGCCAACCGATTTATCCACGTGCAAGACGCAACCCTACGCGAATGGTGGTTTTTCTTGATATAGGCCATCCGTCATCAGATTGATTTGCCGGTTTCGCGAAGTGAAGACCCTATGGGCAGGCGAACATGAAACACCTGCCAAATGGCGAACCCCCGGTCGCTGCCAATCGGCGCAGAGGCTTACCAGTCGTCACCCCGAAGATGTTACAGAACAATCTGAACGACAAATAGTTATAATTATTTGCCAGACTGAAAACAGCGGTTTCCCTTTACAGCGAATCTTTGTTAGTGGGACAATCGAATCGAAGTGCAGGCGTTAGCCGACCATATTCGTAGCGAACTCCGGTCAGCGGTTTATTGCCCAGTGTATGAAGAGCAACTAATTCGGCTATGGCCGATCACCGATCGGGATCGGGAAGCTAAAATTCGATCCTTCGCCCAAGAACACGGCTTGCGGTTACGCTTTTATCACAAAGGCCAATGCGCTGTTTTTGACAAACAATGCGCAGCCTAAAGCACTTTGGAAGTCGCCGAGCCGTACCTGCGAAATCACAGCATACTCTTGGCCTGACTGTAGATTAAACTACTCCTCGCCCGATGGCGGAGGGGTTTGCCCTTGGGGATTTCTTTGAATCACCCCGCGCACGTCCGGCGGTGGAGTTTGGAGTCCCGCGGGTCTCTGAAATACAGGTTGGGGTCGAATCGGTGGCGCGTAAACGGGCTGCTTAGGGAGCGGCTGGACTAACACAGCTTGATTGAAATTAAGCGTAGCCAATTGCCCGTCCTTACTGATGGTTACTTTGGTTTCGCCGATTTTATCCGACCATTCAATGCTGACGATCGCGTAACCATCCATCGGTGTTTTTGTGGTCAGATATTTTTTGAAGTCTTTATCGCCACTCGACGCAATCGTAACCATATCGCCATCGGGCGATCGGGCGGCGTTGGCCAGGTAGAGGTCCCTCGCAAAATTCGGTGTTGCCGCCGGGGCAACAACTGCACTTGCCACCGCAAAAGGCGAATGCTCGAGCATCGCTTTGTATCGTTCGAAATTAACCTTCGTAGGCAAGTCGTCCGCTTGGGCACCAAGCGCAGGTGCGAAGCCAGCGACTGCCATCAAAAGGAGCTTCATGGTAAGAGTCTGATACTCCAAAGCAATTAAGACGCCAGCGGTCACGGCATACCGCAGCCCTCTCGGGTAGCTAAATTGAACTCCTCGTGAAACTTAAAAGCGGCACCAACCTATACTTAAAAGCTATTATGACTAAAGGCTTGATATTTTTGACGAAGGCTATCGAATGAGGGGGAACCTGATGACTTCATAGGAAAAACCCCTATTTGTTACGAACAGACCCTGCTACTTTCTTTCGCGAACTGCCCCATTCGCGTCGCTAATTGCGTGTTTCCCGCGGCTGCTCATTCTTAGCTTTGTTGCATTTGGATCGGACTTTTTGTTTGCACAAAGTGTGACCCTGACTTGGGATCAAAATCCGGCGGCCAATATTGCGGGATATCGCTTATACTGCGGAACGTCAAGCGGAGTGTATAGCCAGTGCACCGACGTCGGAAACGTTACCTCAGTCAACATCTCGGCTCTGCAGGTTGGGAAGCGCTACTTTTTCGCAGTTACGGACTACATCCATAATGGCCAAGAAAGCTCTCGTTCCAACGAGATTTCCTACGTAATCCCTCCCGCAACTCCCACGCCTACTCCGACCCCTTCCGTGACGCCAACCCCTTCTGCCACTCCGAAACCGACTCCCACAGTTGCGCCTAGCCCAACTCCGACGCCGACAGTTAAGCCTTCACCAACTGCAACGCCATCCCCTACTCCCTCAGGACCGAAGATGCTTAATCCAGCGCCGGGATCGACGTTTGGCTCTTCAACCGTGACCTTCCAATGGACTGCCGGCAGCGCGACTGCTTATGCTCTAACCCTCGGTAGCAGTCCAAAAGCTTTCGATATTTACAACTCCGGACAAATGACTGCGTTTTCAACCACGGCGACGAACATTCCAACCGATGGCCGGACAACTTACGCAACACTGTACTTCAAGGTAAACAATTCCTGGGCATTCAACGCTTACACTTATACGGCTTCCAATCATTCAGTTTCACCAACTCCAACGCCTACGCCAACCCCATCTCCTGCTCCGACTCCCACCCCTAGCCCACACCCGTCAGCAACGCCCACGCCTACTCCGACACCTTCCGCGACGCCGACACCGACGCCTTCTGCCACTCCGGCACCGACCCCAACGCCAACAGGGACCGCGATACTGCTGAGCCCGACGCCGGGATCGACCTTTACTTCTTCGAGTGTGACTTTCAGCTGGAGCGCTGGGAGCGCCACTTCCTACTATATTGCTCTAACCAGCAGCCACCCAGGCGGTATTCCAGACATCTTCGCTTCCACTCCAAGCAATGTTCGCTCGGTCACGGTTTCCAATATCCCAACCGATGGTCGTACCATTTACGTGCGTCTCTGGTCGCTTATCGGATCCACCTGGTATTACCTCGATTACACTTATAAAGCCCAATAGTTCTGGATCACTCGGTTGTGGGGCAAGCGTGTGCACCTGCACAGCATTAAATCGGGATCGCTCTCAATTGGTTGCGAGACGTCAGTCGAACTAATGCCGGCAACAAAAAAAGTTTCTATCAAGTTCGACTTAACTGCAGTTACTCCTGTTCAGTCGGCCAAATGACGCGAGTTAGGATCAGCCGTTACAATCTTGTGGGCTTGTCGGGCATCTGCGATACGATTTGGTAAGTCTTTTTTGCTTCTAAAGATTTGGGGATTCTTTTAGCCGTGGTAACAAGCGCTCGAGAACCAAAGCGACCGATTCATCCACGGTTTGTCGGTCAGTGTGAACAACAATTTCGGCGTCGTCCGGTCGTTCATAAGGAGCATTAATTCCGGTAAACTCGCTGATTTTGCCGGCTCGCGCTTTTTTGTAGAGATTTTTCGGATCGCGCGCTTCACACACGTGTAGCGGAGTATCGACGAACACCTGAATGAACTCGGCGTTTCCTTCGAGAGCGATCTCTCGCGCCCGTCGTCGATCCATTCGATACGGCGAAATGAACGCTGTAATCGCAATCACGCCGGAGTCGGCCATTAGCTTGGCTACTTCGCTTACCCGGCGAATATTTTCGACACGATCTTCCGGCGAAAATCCGAGATTCGAATTCAAGCCGTGTCGAATGTTATCCCCGTCGAGCACATAAGTATGCATTCCCCGCGCGAAAAGCTCCCGCTCGAGTGCCTGCGCGATAGTCGATTTTCCTGCGCCGGATAATCCGGTGAACCAAACTACCGCGCCACGGTGCCCGACTCGCGCCGCGCGAGCGCTTGCGGTAATCTTGCCTTCAGTCCAGAAAATGTTTTTGCTCTTAGCAACCGTGCGATCCGTGTAGACGCCGCCAAAAATTATTCCGCCGCCGGAGATTTTTCCGTCATCTACGATCACAAACCGACCCAGCTGCGGAATCCGGTCATGGTTGTCTAATACCAGCGGTCCGCGAGTCTGGATTGTTAGCTTCCCCACTTCATTGCGCTCCAGCCGGTCCCGCCTTTCACTCGAGGATTCCAACGTTGCCGAGTCCATCACTGAATCGATCGACGAAATCTCGCATTTCACTTCCTGCGTGCCGAGTCGCAAATCATACAGATGCCCAATTCGCATCGGTTCGCGCACGATCCAGAAAACGTCCGCGTGGACGCGATTTGTCTCAATCGGCGTTTCACTTTGATGAGAGCCAACGTAACCGCGTTCCACGAAAATTTGTTCAGTAAGAGTGATTCCAAGCGAATCGCCGGCTATCGCTTCATCACCTCCCTTTGTAGGCCAACCCTCGATCGAACGAATTTTCGAAGCCTTGTTGGCAGGCGAAAAAACCAGTTCATCCCCCACCCGGAGTTTTCCGGTTTCGATGCGGCCCGTGATAATGCGCCGATCATCGAACCGATACACGTCCTGCACAGAAAATCTCAGGGGAAGATCGAAATCCTCCTTTTGTGGCTCCAATAAATCGAGCGCGTCCAGTACAGTCGGACCAGCGTGCCATTGCATTTTCTTGCCCCGAGTCGCCACGTTCTCTCCGGTTTTTGCCGACGCAGGAACAAACATCCGCGCTTCAAGTCCCAAGTCCCCCAAGAAGTCCTGATATTGCTTTTCGATCTCGTTAAAGCGATCCCCGGAAAAATCCGCGAGATCCATTTTGTTTACCACTACGATCAGTTGCCTGATTCCGAGTAGACTAAGCAAATAGGCGTGGCGGCGGCTTTGCTCCCGCACCCCTTCATTCGCCGCAATTACCAGCACGGCCGCATCCGCTCGCGACGCCCCAGTGATCATGTTTTTCAAAAACTCTTTGTGCCCCGGCGCATCAATAATGATGTATTTACGGTGGTTCGTCTTAAACCGGATCTCGGTCGTATCGATCGTAATGTTCTGGCTTTGCTCTTCCAGCAGCGCATCGAGCACGAACGCGAACTCAAATTCCATTCCTTCCGCCTCGCACGCTTTCTTCACCAGCTCGATCTTGCCTTCGGGTAAGGAGTCGGTGTCGTTCAGAATTCGCCCAACGAGGGTAGACTTCCCGTGATCGACATGGCCGACAAAAACGACCCGAAGCGGGGTTGATTCTAACCTCGACGGCGGTTGGGCCATTTGTCTCTGGCTTCGATCCTTAGCATTAGACGTCGTTAGTTCCGAAACGTTTGTTTCCGCCCTCATAAGAATCCCTTCGCCCTCAATTTCTGCATTGCGTTGCGTTCGTAATGATCCTGGGCGCGGCCAGCCCGTTCTCCCACCTTCGTAGATTCAAGCTCCTCAATGATCTCCTCGATGTTCGAGGCCTCGCTTTCAATCGGCAGGGTGATCGGACTGCAGCCTAAAGAGCGATACCGTTTCCCATTCCGCGAAAAATACATTTGCGGTATCGGAATTTTTTCCCGCTGAATGTAACGCCACACGTCCACTTCGGTCCAATCAAGCAACGGTTGCACACGCACGTGCTCGCCCTTGGCCGCGTTGGTTGCGAATTGCCCCCAAAATTCCGGCGGCTGGTCCTTGTAATCCCACTCGAATTGCGCGTTGCGAGGCGAAAAATATCGCTCCTTGGCCCGGGTCGGATCTTCGTCGCGCCGGATTCCGGTGATCAACGCATCGAACTTGTATTCGGCGAGCACCTGTTGAAGCGCTACCGTCTTTAATTCGTGGGTCACCGTCACCGGATCGTGGGTCTCATAACCTACGCCCCGCGATCGTGCTTCGGTATTGACCTTCACAATCAGGTTCAAGTTGTGATGCGTCTTGGCCCATTCCCGAAACTCGATCATCTCCGGAAATTCGTAGGTCGTATCGATGTGCAGGATCGGGAACGGTACCCGCCCAAAGAAGGCTTTGCGCGCCAGCCAGATCAGTACGTTAGAATCCTTCCCCATCGACCAGGGCATGCAGACGTTTTTAAACGCCTGGTATGCTTCGCGGAAAATAAAAATGCTCTGGTTCTCCAGCTCGTCGAGGTGAGTGCGATTAATCATCTAAGTTTCCTGTAGCAAGCACCGTGCAGAGTCCGATGACGCATCGTTTGCCCAGTGGTCAAAATGTCGCGCCTAAGGGAAAACCTCGGCGCTACTCGTGCAGTAATTTACTTTGCAGGCAGTTGCACCTTGCAGATTTCAAGCAGAACGGGGAATGGAATTTGTCGGCGTTTCTTGCTAGCTCCGAAATCGAGCAAATTGGCCTGATTGTGTCTTTAACACTCAGTGCAGATAGCGATTCTCAAGGGCATTGAGAATCGCGCGTCGACTAACCACCAAATAACTAATCGAGAACTGCGATCTCAACGACTCGCCTTTGCCGAGCGCAGCGATCCCAAACTGCCGGCTGCTTTGCGCGAACGGACGACTTTCGCCCCTGGGGCTCGCTTCATAAAATGAAAACCCCGACCGTCTTCGTATCCCTCAGGAGCCTTCTGCAAATGATAGAATACGAGTCCCAGCGCGCTGACAGCGGCTAACGAGAGGCCAATTGTAAGCATACCGTTGGAAATCAGCAGCAATCATACCCAAAGTCAAACGGTGACGATATCTTACACCTTGACAGCTACTTACAGAGAATGCACCAATGCCGAGGATTACTGGATGGGTGTCAGATATTTGAACACAATTGTCAGAATACCAGCAATAACCGGAGCGTGTTGAGAACTAAGAGCTGTGCTCCAAAAGCCCGTTGGGGCAGCGAACCGGCTTACGGCATGATGCGGGACTGGCTCGCCACCACCTTCGGAAGCGAGACCTCGGTTTCAACTGAACGACCCAGAAACTCCAAAAGCACCTTTACTCGTTCTCTGGCTGGAATGAGCCGGGTGACGACTGCGTCGAGCCCGCGGAAAGGTCCCTCTGCGATTCGAACCGACTGACCCGCCTTGATTTCGGGGTCGATAGTAACAATCTCGTCGTCTCCCGCTTTCTCTTGCAAGATGGCAACAGTGGCAGCGTCGATCGTTGCAAGATAATCACCAAAATGGAGTATTCCTTGAACACCGGATGCGTGCTCAACCCGCCGGTGCATTAAGGGATAAATAAACTCAGCGAAAACGTAACCGGGGAACATTGGCTCGACGAACCAAACTGCGCCTCGGCGAGTAGCCTTGCGAAAACGAAGACGTGGCGAGAAACAGGGAGTCTCCAGTTGACGGCGTAGACCGATAGCGGCGATGTGTTCGTGCTTCGGCTGGGTCCTGAGACAGAACCACAGCGGCGTTTCGGTGGCGGACAGCTCGGCGCGGGAATGAACCATGATCGACTGGGGAAATCGGGCAGAGCCTACGGGAAGTGGCTTAGTTTGCAAGAGGCAACACTCCTCGACGGGCAAATCTCGATAAGCCTTCATCGTCATTAGAGGCGCACCACCGGGTTGCTTTGGAGGGGATGCGGCGGTTTATTTGCCTGGATGCGAAAACGTCGCAGGGCTAAGCTACTTCGGAAAATAACTCGCCAAGCTCGTGCGATAGAATCTCTCTCAGTAATCGGAAAAGTCCGCACAAGATCCGGTCCGCGATAACCGCGGTGATGAGAGGTTAACTGCGGAGTAGTTTCGAGCGAACTACAACCAAGCCTAGGCCATTGCCGCTGAGCGACAATTGCGCTCCGAGACTCGGGCCACTATTGCCACTATTTTGAAGTGAAAAACCATTGGTCGATGGAGAGACCGGTTTCATCGTCCCGGCACGTGCGGTGGAAAACGTAAGTGCGAAGCCAACAACCGCCGCCAGACTTAGTTTCGTGATTAGGGACTTATTCATTTTACCTTCCTCCATCGAAAAAAACCCGGGCGGGGTTTTAATCCCGCCCGGGAAATCATCGTTCTAGGAACCTCCTAGCACAACCGTCGACTAAGGTTTGCGAGCACCGAGCTTCCGTCGCAAGCCTTCGATGCCAGCGAGGGCAATACCAAGGAGAGCAACTGCCGATCCGCCATCCGGCACAACTGCCGTAACCGAGGAGGATACAAACTTGAAATTAGCATTCTTGGACGTTCCAGTAAGACTCCAAGTCCCTGAAGTTGGATCCAAACCATTGATATACGCGGTGCCGGTTCCGGAGACCTGGTATACAGACGGAGTGTTTACACCTGTTGAAACTGGGCTATCCAGCTTGAAGGTGTAGGTGTTTCCGCCCGACGTGAAGCTCCACAGCGTAAATGGAGCTGCCGGCGAAGTGATGACACCGGTGGCTGTAGTGTAAGTGAAGTTGGTATATGACACTGTGCCGCTCGTGCCCGCATAGGCACCACTTCCACCCGGTTCGACGGCCCAATTCGCGCCAAATGCGACGCTAGTTGATCCTGCGCTATTGCTTACAACAACGTTATTTTTGCCATCGGAGCTGCCGAATATCACGGTGCCATCGAAAGCATAGGCCTGCTGACCGACAGCGACAAAAGCCGCGCTGGCCAACAAGGCTAAGATTAGTTTTTTCATGATTCTTATTTCCTTAATTTAGGGTTGATCTTGTAATCGAAGCGTTCTTTTGAACGACCGATGTTTTTCTCATGCCATGAGGAGTAAGCACAGTCAGTGCCACGGATTGAATTGTGTGCATAAATACCTTATTATCAGTTATTTAAAAAATAAAGCACTTGGCACCGACTTGATAAAATCGTAAGGATTTCCGACGAAGTCGGGTTTCCTTACGAACTGCAGCCCGTCGGAGAGCCCCGCCCCGGGGTCGTACGTCGTCGTCGGCTGCCAAGGTTCGATGGGTCATTAGAGTTCCTAGGGTTTCAGCTTGTTAAGGCTCCGGGGGAGGAGCCTGGGAGACGCTGGATTGCGGCTCCCAACAAACGCGCGCGGGCACGGATGGCGCCGGGCGGTTTATTTCGTCGGTTGCTCGGCCAGACGTTTTTTCGCCTCTTGGGCAAAGGGGTCTTGCAGGCCGGCCGTCAAAGCCTTTTGAAGGGTTTCTCGACCCTTGGGCTCCTGCCGGCTTTGTAATTGGGCCATACCTAAATAATAGAGATCGATCGCCGGCAACGGCTGTTTTGTGGCGCTTTCCTGAAACAGCTGGGCCGCGTAAGGAAATTCGTTTCGCTTAAAACTTAGTTCAGCTAGCGTCCGCGACAGCTCCGGATCATCCGGCATCGCTTTCCGAGCCTTCATGGCCAAATCGTAGGCCTGTTTCAGTTTCGCGGAATCAGAAGCGTAAATAGCAGCCAGCTGTTTCTGGGCCGGAGCAAAATCCGGATATTTTTTCAGAACACTCTGATACGTGCTGGCCGCCTTTTCACTCTTGTTCGGCTGGATATTGACTGCGGCTTCAGCCATCAGCGCCGGAACGTAATCGGGCTCTGCCTTAAGGGCTGCCTCAATTTCGGTTTGAGGCGGCTGTTCCGCGGCCGTCATTGCCAGAAACCGCTTCCCATCCTCGGACTCAGCCGCGCCTGGGTTCGCGCCCATCGCTTGTTGCATGATCCGTCGAGCGTCGGAAACCTTCCCCAGCGCATAGTTTGCCATCGCGAAATCGTGCAAGACCGCTGGATCGCCGGCTGTGCGAAGAGTGCTTTCTTGAAGGAGGCTGTAAGCCCAATCGAATTTTTCGCATTGTAGCGCGATCCTTCCTACTGCTGCACCAATTTTCGGATCGTTAGGCGCCAGGTCGCGCGCTTTTCTGGCAAACTCCAGCGCTTTGCCTGGCTGATGTAAAGGTCCACTATTAAGCTGCGCGACTTTCAGAGCCGTGTTCGCGAGCTTCGGATTTACCCTGAACGCGCGTTCGTAAGTACTCGCGGCCTTGGCGCTGTCTCCCTGTTTCTCAGAGCTGTCGGCCTCGCGAAGCAAGGCCACCAGATCGTTTGACTCGCCGCTTTTGCTTGCGACTTGACCTGCCGGTCCTTCCTTCGAACTAGAGTTTTCTAACTGAGCCAGACGCTTTTGCGCTTCTTCTTTTCCAGAAAAATCTGACTCAGTACGAACCGCTTTCTGTAAAGCGGCACGGGCCTGATCCGTATTGCCCATCATGTATTGAGCCATTCCAAGATGATATTGAACTTCGGGATTATCCGGAAACTTCGCCACGCTGTCCTGTAGCGAAGCCAGAGCCTGCTGATAGTCGCCGCGCTTGTACAAAATCCATCCGAAGGTATCCGCGACCATTCCGTTCGCCGGCTGTAAGCTGCGAGCCTTTTGGGCAAGCTCGTAGGCTTTATTAAGATCGTTCATTTTTTCAGCGTAGAGATACGCCAGATTGTTCAGACTAAGAACGGAATCGCCGTTTACCGCGAGTAATTTTTCGTAGAATTCACGGGCTGCGCCATAATCCTTCAACCGCTCGTACATTAGCGCTGTCATCAGCAGCAAGCGCGGATTCTTTGGATTTTTAGCCAATTCTATTTTCAGTTCATTTAAGGCATCCTTAGATTTGTCCTGCGCGATGTAGATCGAAGTCAGCAGGTCGTACGCGGGCGCGAAATTGGGATCAAGCTCGATCGCCTTGCGAAGAGCCGACTCCGCGCGAGGCAGGTCCCCCTGCGCGCCGTGTCCTATGTAGACTTTAGCTTCAAGAAAATGAGCCGGGGCCGTGTTTGGATTTTTCCGAAGTACTTCCTGCACGCGTGCGGTTGCTGCATCGTAACGCTTGGTCAACAGATCCAGTTCAACCAGTTTATCGAGAGCGTTGAAGTCGTCGGGTGCCAGTTCGGCGGCTTTTTCTAGAGCTGCCCTCGCGTCGTCATCTTTCTTCTGCTGATGCAAAATTAGCCCGAGCATGAAGTAACCGGCGGCTGATTGCGGAGCTCTTTTGATATTCTCGCGACAAACCGCGGCGGCCTCATCCAGGCGGCCAAGTGCCTGATAGCCGCTGATAAGGAGGGTTTCGGCCCGCGAAGCGTTCGCCAAATTAGGGTAATTCTTGAGCAGACCCTCAATTGAGCCGACGGCTGGCTGCGCCTTACCCGCGCGCAAATTTATCTCTGCGAGAGCCAGTATCGCGTCCGCGTAATCGGGCTTGGCAGCGATAGCCTGATCCAAAGCAGCCGTGGCCTGGGCAATGTTATTATTCTGCACATAAGCCCGAGCCAACTGGAACTTTACCAGCGGATTATTGGGATACGCCTGACTTAGTCTATCTAATATCGCAACCGCTTTGGCTTCGTCGCCCTTCGCCATGAAAAACGTTGCGCAGTGGCGGCGAGGCTGAAGCACTCACCGTCGTCCAGCAGTTCGAGACCGCCGAGTTCATGCCGGCCGTGGTGCGGACTCGGCTGACCGGGGAGATCGTCTGCTAC
>DATINV010000006.1:0-14120 GCA_035473775.1 Chthoniobacterales bacterium | reverse complement strand
ACGAAACCGACGTTTTTCGGCCAATCTTCGACGAGATCGAAAAACTCAGCGGCAAGAAATACGCCTCGACCCTGCCGAATCTCTCTCAACCCTCAACTCTCAACCCTCAACAATCTGTGGACATCGCGTTTCGGGTGTTAGCCGACCATATCCGCACCCTGAGTTTTGCCATCGCCGACGGGATTAATCCGTCGAATGAAGGCCGCGGCTACGTTTTGCGACGCATTTTGCGGCGGGCAGTTCGTTACGGCCGTTCGTTAGGTTTCCACGAGCCATTTTTCTTCAAACTGGTCGATGTGGTGGCCCAAACCATGGGCGGCGTCTTTCCCGAAGTGCCTGAAAAACAGAAGCACATCAAAGAAACGATCAACCGAGAGGAAGAATCGTTTAACAAAACGCTCGATAAAGGGATCGAACTGTTCGAGCGAGAAGCGACGGACGCGAAATCTTTAATCTCCGGTGCATTCGCCTTCCGACTTTATGACGAACAAGGCTTTCCGCTCGACCTCACGGAACTGATGGCGCGGGAGCGCGGGTTAACCGTCGACGTTGTCGGTTTCGAAAAATTGATGGACGAGCAACGCGAGCGCGCTCGCAAAGCACAGAAGAAGGAGACCATCGCAGTTGAAGGAGAACTCAAAGCTGCACCGACAAAGTTTCTTGGGTACGATTTTTTGGAGACCGAAGCCGTTGTGGACACTGTTTTGCCTGGTAAAAAGCCGGGGGAGCTCAGCGTCGTGCTGGACCAAACGCCCTTCTACGCCGAGAGCGGTGGGCAGGTTGGTGATCGAGGATTATTTCATGTCCCCGGTCACGATCGAACTGAAGTGGGCCAGTTGCGCGTTCTCGATACGCAAAAACGCGACAAGGTTTTTGTCCATCGCGCGAGAGTTGTAAACGGCCGTGGGCCCGAACCGGGCGAGGCTTTGCGCGTCGCGGTCGACATGGATCGACGCAAACTGATTCAGGGGCATCACACGGTGACCCATTTGTTGCACTGGGCGCTGCATCAAATTGTAAACAAAGATGCGACTCAGAAAGGGAGTTACGTTGGGCCGGACAAATTAACGTTCGACTTCAGTAGCTCACCACTAACACCGCAGCAAAAACGCAACGTCGAAAAACTCGTGAACGAGAAAATCGAGGAGAGCGCTCCGGTTTCGTGGACGGAGATTCCTTACACCGACGCGAAGCAGCGCAAAGAAATCCAGCAATTCTTCGGCGAAAAATACGACGACCTCGTCCGAGTTGTTCAAATCGGCGGCGATGCGAAGAAACTGAACGGTTACTCGATGGAGTTGTGTGGCGGTACGCATGTGAAATCGACATCGGAGATCGGCGCCTTTCGAATCGTGAAAGAGGAAGCGATCGCTGCCGGCACGCGCCGTATTGAAGCTGTCTCGGGCGACGCCGCGCGCATGTGGGCGAAAGAAGAAGCGAAGCGTCAGCAGGAGCGATTTGAAATTCTCGCGCGAAAGAAAACCGATCTCGCGCCGTTGCCTGTTTTCACCGACACGGTGCAAACCGACAAGATGCTAGAGCAAATCGATGCCCGCGCGGCGCATTTGGAAAAATCGGATGCCGAGGTTCGGGATTGGGAAAAGAAACACGCCAAGGAAACGGAGGCAGCAAATCAGAGCCGCGGTGCCCAAATCGCAAATGAACTGGCGATTTCTAAAGCCGGCCAGAAAGTGTGCGTCGCCAAAGTTGCGGATGCGGATGGCAAGTTGTTGCAATCAGTCGGAGATGCGCTGAGGGCAAAGTTCGACGGACCAATCGTTCTGTTCGGCTCGAAGGAAAACAATGTCTCGTTGGTCGCTTTCGTTCCAAAGACGCTGGTCCCGAAAGCTCAGGCAAACAAGATCATCCAGGCAATCGCGCCGATAGTTGGCGGCAAAGGCGGTGGGCGACCGGAGAATGCGCAGGGCGGCGGCACCGACCTGTCAAAGATCGACAACGCGATGATGGAAGCGCATCGATTGCTGGTGGAGGCGCTCAGCTCCTAAGGCGCGCTTGCGCTAGGCGTGTCCGCGTGTTTCACGATGCACAGTGCGAACAGAGTTGCGCTGTTCATGATGGCAGCGCCAGAGTAACGAAAAATGTCGCAGCGAGTGCGAGGAATAGCACCATCAGGTAAATCAGACCTCCAGTAAAAAATTTGAATGCACTGATGAACCAACCTTGCCGATAAACGTAGCGGATCGACAAGAAGATCTGCATTACAAAGGTGGTCCAGAGCGCGGCCATGATCCACCCAGCGAAAGTTCCGGGAATTGTGCGATTAAGGCCCAGGGTCGCGAGGACGATGAGCATGACACCCGCATAGAAGAACGAATGAATGTGAAGAGCGTAGATCAAATGGTCGATGTAGAAGATACGTCGTCGCACGTAGAGAACTTTCAGGACAAACGCGAACAACGGAATGCAGCAGAGCATCATGTAAGGCAGATTGCTGAAGAGGGTGGTAATGAAGAGGCCCATCTTGGTTCCGTGTTCGCCCATCTTCTCTTTGGCGCGCGTTTCTAGCCAACGCTCGAACGGCGTTGACGTTTTCTCGTTCTCGTCAAACACAATGAACGGTCGGTCGCCGACCGCTCCGTAAGTTCGCTTGCCCGATTCGGTTGGCGAATTAGTTGCCGGCGCCACCGGCGAAGTGGCACTGGTCGGCGAATCCGATGGAGCTGCCGAAGGACTTTCGACCGGCTTAGTGAGCGCATCCAACACGCCTTGCGCTTTGCGTCGTTCTTCGGGAGACAATTTTTCTTGATCGAGTTCTTTCTCGATCTCAGAGCGCTTTTCCCCAACTGCGGCCGCTACTTCGGCTCGTTTGTTCTCCGCTATTTTTCCGGGTTGGAATCGCAATCCCTTCGCTCCGTAATTCACCGCGAAGAAAAACAAAACGCTGGCCAGCAGATAAAGTCGAAGCGGATGCACGTGGCGGACGCGCTTTCCGCTAACAAACTCGTTAGTCAGCCGCCATGGCCTGGTAAGAAGAAGGCCGATGCTGGCGAAGAATTTCGAATCCCAGTTCAGGAATTCGTTTAAGACATCGAGGATAACGTGCCCAAACGAGCGGCGATAATCGATAGCCGCCTGTCCGCATTGGGAGCAATAGTGTCCGGTTATTTGCGTGCCGCAGTTTTCGCAATGCGTAAACGGGGGCAGATCGTCGCCCTTGTGCCGTCTCAACCATCCTCGCTGAGATTTTCGCTCGATCGCGGCGATCCCGGTATCGCCCAGGATGATTTTGGCCGGTTCGTCCGACATGCCGTGCGAAGTTACCGAATAACGTTCGTGACGTCCATGCTCCGCTTGTCAGGTTGAACCTGTCTTGACGGGGAGAGACCGTCCGACTTACATCGCGGGAATGAAAAGAATCAAAACAACGATCATCGTTTTAGCAGCGGTTTCCGCTTTCAATCTGACGGCCCGCGCCGATCAACCACACATGCGTCGCGCCCTGGAACATCTTCGGGCCGCGCGCGCCGAGCTGCAAAGTGCGGAGCATGACAAAGGCGGCTGGCGGGTCCGCGCGATTGAGATTACCAATCGAGCGATTGCCGAAACCGAACGCGGTATGGAGTTTGACCGGCGTCATTGATTCGATCGCTTTAGAAAGCGGAGCTCGTGAAAGCGGGCTCCGCTTTTTCTTTCAGAGGAAGGTATTTGATTAATTGCGCAAAAACCAAAGCGCTGCCGAACCGACCACTCCAGCGGTCCACAGAACAAGATCGCTGCCAACGAAATATGGATAAACCATTAGGGCGAGACCGAGAAACATCGGTCGCCACAGATTCATTCGCTTGCCGTAGATAAAAGCGACGAAGCCGATCGATCCGAAGACCAGGCCGCCGATTAGATTCGCCGCGCTGAAATTCATGAACTTGATCTGTGCAGCTAATTGCGCGCCATGGATCTGACGCGGTGGGGCGAGACTCGGTCGAGCCGACACAATTCGGCCGTCCGCGGAGCATCGTCCTACCATGACCAGTCGAACTTCGCGGTTGACCAGCGACGAGCTGGAGTGACACGATTCGAGAGAGGGACTACCAATGGCACTTAACATTTTTCGGAAGAAGAGCCCGGATCATCTGATTGCCGAGGCGGCCATGCCGGACCGCCAAATGAAACGCACTCTCGGCGCGTTCGATCTAACTTGTATTGGGATCGGCGCGATCATCGGCGCCGGAATTTTCGCACTGGCGGGTACCGCAGCCGCAGGTGAGCAAATTGAGGCGTCGATTTGGAAAACGCCCATAACAAATTTCATTCAGTCTTGGATGGCCCACACGCCGCTAGTATTTGGCCGGCCGGGGGCCGGACCAGCGGTCATGTTGTCGTTCGTCATTGCGGCGGTGGCCTGTGGTTTTGCTGCGCTTTGTTACGCGGAGCTGGCTTCAATGATTCCCGTTTCGGGCTCTGCTTACACTTATTCCTACGCCACCCTTGGCGAGATTATCGCCTGGATCATCGGTTGGGACCTGATTCTCGAATACGCCGTCGGCAACATGGCGGTAGCGGTCGGTTGGTCGGGCTATTTTGTCCAGCTATTCGCAAATGGCGGCTTCAAATTTCCATTATGGCTGATGGTCGATCACGCGACGGCTCTGGATAAAATTAAACAGGGCGGGGACGCACTTGCGAATTACTCATCGTCCGCGCTCCCGATCATAGGCGGTCGCGAAATTGCGCTCGATCTTCCGGCGCTCATTATTGTTCTAGCACTCACTGTTTTACTGGTTTACGGGATTCGTGAGAGCGCTAAGGCCAACACCACAATTGTTATCATCAAGGTGGCCGTGGTGGTGTTCGTTATCGCTTTTGGCGGTTCGATGCTTCATCCGGTGAATTGGCACCCGTTCATGCCGACTGGACTTGGGGGGACGTTAAGCGGCGCCGCTATCGTTTTTTTCGCGTTCATCGGATTCGACGCGGTCTCGACTACAGCAGAGGAAACAAAAAACCCGCAGCGAGACATGCCAATTGGAATCATCGCCAGTCTGATCATTTGCACGCTACTGTATGTTTTGATGGCGGCCGTAATAACGGGCATGAGAAAATACACGACCTATTTCGGTGATTCCGCTGCGGTAGCGACCGCATTCAGCGGTCATCCGTGGGCGCAATCCGTCATCTGCGCGGGTGCTCTCGCCGGATTGACTTCCGTCCTTCTCGTCTTCCAACTCGGTCAGCCTCGTATTTTCATGGCCATGGCACGCGACGGCTTGCTCAGTGACTATTTCGCCAAGATTCATCCTAAATTCCGGACGCCGCACATCACCACAATCTGGACGGGTATAGCGGTGGGTGTTGTCGCGATGCTGACTGATATCGGTTCGTTATCCGATCTTACTAACATCGGCACGCTCTTCGCATTCATTTTGGTTTGCATCGGAGTGATCATTTTGCGCCGGAAAGATGCGCAACGTCCGCGACCTTTTAAAGTGCCCGGTGTACCCTGGTTTCCCGCACTCGGTGTTTTATTCTGCCTGGTCCTGATGTTGAGTTTGCCGCTGGAAACCTGGATCCGTTTCTTCGTCTGGCTCCTGATTGGTTTGGCGATTTACTTCCTCTACAGCGTTCGCCACAGCAAACTGCGCCGCGGCGACGACACCGGCATTACCGAGGACATCCCGCCGCCGATCGTCAAAACGTAGATCAATAGTGCGGCTCGTAATTCGTCCCACCATCCCTAGATCGAGGAGTGCAATCTTGTAATCCTCGGTAATAAACACATTTCCCGGGTGCGGATCGGCGTGAAAAAATCCCTGCACTAAGATTTGTTCGAGGT
This sequence comes from Chthoniobacterales bacterium, assembly GCA_035473775.1. Lineage (GTDB taxonomy): Bacteria > Verrucomicrobiota > Verrucomicrobiia > Chthoniobacterales > UBA10450 > AV40. The sequence goes on along the minus strand of DATINV010000006.1, from coordinate 8,329 downwards.
AGGCGCGGAAAAGTTCCTTGGCCGGTGCTTCACCATCAAAGCCCATCCGCGCGAGCGGACTCATATCGGTTACTTTTTTGCCCGGCACATATTCCATGGTCAGGACGCGGGCGGTGCAATAGTCATCGATCGGCAACGGCACGATGATCCGGCGATATTTCGCCATGTTTGCGTGGAACTTGGTCAGGTTTTGCGCTTCCTGTCGGTAATCGAGCTCGCGCGATAGGCTTTTGCGAAATTCCTCGAGCATTTGCCGAAACTGATAGCGTTTTCCAAATTCAGAGTGTCGATCCACGAACTCCGCCAACTCGTAAAGCGCATCGAGATCGCTCAGAACCGAATCCCGAATGCCCGGTCGCTGCACTTTTACCGCGCCGCGCCGCCCATCGCGGAGACGCGCCAGATGGACTTGGCCTAACGAGGCCGACGCCGCCGGTTCCGACTCGAATTCTGAAAACGCTTTCGCAATTCGCACGCCGAGCTCGGAAGAAACGATTCGTTCGACTTCATCGAACCCGAATGGTTCTACGTTGTCCTGAAGCCGGGTGAGCGCTTCGGCTGCTCCGCTTCGAGAGTTTCCTTCAATCCAGTCTGTTTAACTAAATCCGAGCGCCCCTATTTCACCAGCAGCCACGCGATTTGCCGGTAGCGGTTGAGATGTTGAGATTTAACGAGAAGCCCATGGTCGCACCCTTAAAACGCAGTTCGAGGGCACGATGGCCTCCCTTCTTCACCGCGAGATCAGCGAATCAGGCCGCCTTCTGGGCGTGACTTGCCTGGTCGTCTTTCTCGAGCCAATCGAACAACGTAGTTGTCTTTGGATCCAGCCCGAGCGGTTTCACATTTTCAACGAACCAATCGCGCTTTTCGGGATTATCGTACGGCTTGTCGGCAGTGACCTCGTCGGCCCAGCGTTTGATTTCCTCCGGGGTTCTCTTATCGCCGTTGCGGTTCAACCAATCGACCATTTCTTGATCGCTCGCGCCGTTCTCGATTTGAGCCTTAAAATCGACGCCCTTCACTCCTTTGAAGCCGAAGAGCATGTTGTCGAGCGGACAATCGAAGTGGTATTCGCCGATGTTTCCAGCAACCAGAGCGCGGCATTTGTCGAGCGTACGTCCGAGAATTGCATAACCGCCAACCCGAATGCGCGGACTGCGCGGTGATTCCTTTGTCAGATCTTTCCCTATCACCTTCGTGTTCATATTTCACCCTAATGGCCTGAGCGCGTGTCGCAAGCAAACGACCAAAATTTTTATGAAACTAAAGTCCGTTCGCGCTGCGAAATAAGAATACTATGGCACAACAAAAAGAAGCTATTTCAACGATCAATGGTTTGATCGAGACATTGAAGGACGGCGAGAAGGGCTTCAAAGAAGCTTCCGACGCCGTGAGAGATCCGCAACTGAAGTCACTTTTCCAGCAATATTCGCAACAGCGTAATCGCTTCGTGGGCGAACTGCAGGCCCAGGCTCAAAATTTGGGTGAATCGAAGCCGGAAAAATCGAGCAGCACCGCAGGTGCGATGCACCGGGCCTGGATTAATTTGAAATCCGCCGTGACCAGCGGCGATGACAAGGCAATCTTGAGTGAGTGCGAACGCGGCGAAGATTCCGCGGTCCACGAATACGAGGAAGCGATGAGTGACGGATTGACTGGGACCGCTCGGGAGATCGTTGCCCGCCAATTCAGCGAAATTAAAAGCGCGCATGATCGGGTGAGAGATCTACGCGACGCCGCGAAGAAAACCTAGCCTTGAGCGCGCCTGCCCGCCGTGGTTGGCGAGGGCGGGCTACGGGCGGCTGGGCCTCCCATTTGTAGGGTGACGGCCCCGTCAACGCCAGTCCGGCTCGGACTTTGGCGGACGGAGCGCCTGCCCTACAATGTGGCAGTGAGAATTTTCCTGGCAGCGTTCTTGGGTTGTGTCTTCACTTTACACGCTGAATCGCCGCGGATTCTTCCCCCGCCAGCCGGAAAGCTGTATCACGGATTTTATTGGGGCGGCGTCGGGACCGACACCCACGACCCGACCGAGCACGACGTCACTGCGGCGGACGTCGTTCGGTACGAACAGACGGTTGGCGCCAAAACCACCTGGGTTTATTTTTCGGACAACTGGTTCGAGTCGCGCAAATTCCCGAGAGAGATGTGCGGCTGGATTCGGGATGTCGGCGAAATTCCCTACATTCGGTTGATGCTTCGTTCCGATGTCGACCAACGCCACAGTGAGAAAACTTTCTCCCTCCAGAAAATTATCGCGGGCGAGTTTGACGCCGATCTTCGAGCGTGGGCACGCGATGCGAAGGCTTTTGGTTCGCCTATTTTGATTGAGTGGGGGACAGAGCCGAACGGAAACTGGTTTGCCTGGAACGGGAAATGGAACGGTGGGCCGGTTGAAGGACCGAAGCGTTACATCATCGCTTATCGGCACATTGTTGATCTCATGCGCGCGGAAGGCGCGGACAATTTGACCTGGGTCTGGCACGTCAATTGGTACGACGAGCCGGAGCGGAAGTGGAACGCGTTCGAAAATTATTTTCCGGGAACGGATTATTGCGATTGGGTTGCGCTCAGCGCTTATGGACCAACGACGCCGCTGACCCGTGATAGCACTGAAAGTTTCGCCTTCAAAATGCGCGAAGCGTATCCCCGATTAACGAAACTCGCGCCCGGCAAACCTCTAATCCTCGCCGAGTTCGGTTGCGATCTGCACAATCGTCACGTCGATGTCGTAAGATGGGCACGCAGTGCGCTGGAAGACCTTCTTTCCAATCGTTGGCCCGCGATAGTTGGCTTTTGTTGGTGGAACGAGGGCTGGCAGAACGATGATCACAAGAAGCACGACACCGACATGATCGTTTTGCATGATCCTGAGCTGACGAGGGTTTTTCGCGAAGAGTTCGCGCAACATCACGACAAGATTCAGGAAACGATTCAAATGACGAAATCCGAATGACGAATGCCGAAGGAATGAGGAAGCACGAATTAGGTTTCGTCATTTAGTCATTCGGACTTGTTGCGATATTCGACATTCGTGCTTCGTCATTCCAGGCATGACAACGCCGCAGACGCGTCGGATACTTCGACATGGTTAAGGTCGATATCACCTACACCGGAGACCTGCATTGTGACGCCACCCATGGTCCCTCGAAATCAATACTCGCGACCGATGCGCCTACTGATAACAAAGGCAAAGGCGAAGCATTTTCACCGACTGATCTGGTCGCGACCGCGTTAGGTACGTGTATCAGCACGACCATGGGACTCAAAGCGGAGTCGCTTGGCGTCGATCTTCGAGGGATGAAAGTTTCAGTCCAAAAAGAAATGTCGAGTGATCCGCCGCGACGGATCGTTGCTTTGCCAAGCGAAGTACATATTCCATTACCGCCGGATTCGCCGCATCGCGAAGTTTTGGAGCAAACCGCCCTCAACTGTCCGGTTCACAAAAGTTTGCCGCCTGAGATTAAGCGCCCGACGAAGTTTTTCTGGGAAGGGTAGACTCGGTAGGGCGAAGCTCCGCGGAGCCGCTGCTCCAATCCGACTCGACAGAGTGATTCGTTCGCTCCCGCTCACTCACCCTTCGGGCTTCCGGTCCACCCGCGCCGCTCCCGCGACCGCGTGTTCTCGCCATACCATTCACTTCTTGGCGGGATACAACCAATCCAGATAATCCGCGACGCCACGCTCGAGCGAGAATTGCGGCTGATAACCGAGCGCGTTCCGGACTCTATTGAGATCGGCTTCGGTAAAGTTTTGGTAGTGGGCGTGCGGATTGTCGATGTAATCCGGTTGAAATTTTGTGCCGAGACATTTGTTGAGCACGTCGATCAGTTCGTTAAACGAGCGCGCTTGGCCTGAGCCGAGATTGTAGATTCCGCTTTGTTTCGCTTCGAGCCCCAGGATGCTTCCCTCTACGATGTCTTTCACATAAACGAAATCGCGTTGTTGCTCGCCGTGTCTGAAAATGCGCGGCCGTTGGCCGGCCTTCATTTGCTGCGAGAGATGATAAACCATGCTCGCGGGTACGCCTTTGTGCGCCTCGCGCGGACCATACACGTTGAAATAACGAAGGCCGACAATGACCCAGTCAGCATTCTCCGTCGCCTCCCGCGTCGCGAGATTGTCCATGATCGTTTTGGAGAAGGCGTAAATATTTGCCGGCGCCGCGCCGTTGGTTTCGACACTGGCTTCTTTCGCTGGTCCGTAAGTAGAAGCCGACGATGCAAACACAATTCGGGTTTTGTTTGGGCGGGCGAAATTTAACAGCCGCCGAAAGCTTTCGACGTTGTCGTGCACTTGAACAAATTGATCATGGAGCGTCGTATCGGTGATCGAGGCCAGGTGAAAGATCGCGTCGAACTTTTCACTACCGAATTGTTCTTGCCAATTGAAGGTTGCGAGATTCTGGGCGACGAAGTCACCACGATAGCCGCGCAGATTTTTGAAATCGCCCGACCGAAAATCATCAATGACCGTCAGTCGTGCCGCTGGAAATTTCTCCTGGAGGGTAAGGGTTAGGTTAGAGCCGATGAAACCGGCCCCGCCGGTGATGAGTAAGTTGGGTGCGGATGAGGCCACGGAGAGTGGGAATAAATAAATCTTGAGCGCGGAATCGCAAGGAGCTAGTTCTGAGCCCAGTTCTTTGCGAGCTTGAAAAGTGGATCGGCGCGAGAAATCCCGTGAAAACCGGGAGCAGTTGCGCTGCTGTAACTGGATACGACTTCCCAAGGCCAATCCCCGCCACGGCGGGGGTGAAGGCGGGAAGAAGGGGGAGATTAGTCGATAGCTGATGGTTGATAGTTGATAGTCGAGACGTTGTTTTTTCGGTCTATCAACAATCAACTAAAGACTATCAACTGCTCCAAACGCCAGGAGCCAGAATATTCGACCGCGTCCACCTCATTCGCCAGCGTGACGCTGGACCCAGTTTTCAAGAACTGAGTTCGTGTCTGCGCTGCAAAACCGAACCTCTGGTAAGTGCCAGTCCGGCTTGGAAGCGAAAAAACTTCTTCGCAAAAAGAAGAATGAGAGCTGGGCGATGCGCTTCCTGTCCCGCGTCTGCGGGATACGAGACAAACAAGTCCGACTCTCGAGTTGGAGGAAACTTGTTATGCGAATTCGCCCATTATGTTTTGTATTAATTAGTATAACTGGCGCGGCAATTTTTGCCCACGCTGAAGATTCAACCTCGATATCGCCGAATGGCGATCAGGTGCCCGAAGCCGAACCCGTAGTCGTTTCGGCCACGCGCTTCGAAATCCCACTTGATCGATCACCCGCCAGTGTCAGCGTGATCGATTCACAGGAGTTTGAGGAAAAGCAAACCGAACGCGTTGCCGACGCATTGCGCGCAGTTCCAGGTTTGTCGGTCGTGCAAACGGGAACGCAGGGTCAGCTGACTTCTGTCTTCATGCGCGGTCTGCCAAGTGAAGACATGCAGGTCTTGCTCGATGGAATCCCAATCAATCAAGGCTTGTCCGGCGCGATGAATTTCGCCGATATCACCATCGACGACATCGATCGCGTCGAAGTTGTTCGCGGTCCGCAAAGTACTTTATATGGCCCGCGCGCACTCGCCGGCGCGATCCAGCTTTTCACCGCGCAAGGCAGCGGTCGGCCTGGCCTCACCGTGACCAGCGAAGGCGGATCGTACGGGACGTTTCGTGAATCGATCTCGAGCAGCGGCAAGATCGACCTCTTCGATTATTCGATCGGCGCCAGCCGGATCGACACCGACAACGCGCGTCCAAACAATCAGTATCGCAATACGGCGATAACATCCGATCTTGGTTTGGCTCCAGCGGACGGTCTGCAGCTTGGTACTTTGGTGTTGTATTCTCTGAGCGATGCGGGGAATCCAAACAGCATCTTTACTCCGCGGTCACTGGACAATCTCCTTACGGAACGCTGGTTAATCGGTCCACACCTGGATTGGAAACCGAACGATTGGTGGGAACAGCGAATTATTTTCGATTACGACCACGAGCGGCAACTCAACGATCCAAACCAGGATGGATTCACCGGCCCGACCCGGGCGCTGTTTCGTCGCACCCAGTTGGATTATCAAAACGATATCCGGCCCACTTCGTGGCTCACGATCACCGACGGCTTTTTCTTTAGTCACGTGCTGGCGGATCAAGAACGGCCGTTCGTTCTGTTCGGCCCGAAGTTCATCAGCGATGAGATGGAAGACATCGGCGGATTTCTCCAGGGCACGGTTGATCTCTACAACTTCATTTTGGTCGCGGGCGGACGGGTGGATTGGTTTAACCACATCGGCAATGTCTGGACCTACCGGGTCGCCGGCAGTTACAAGATCGACAAGACGGACACGACGTTGCACGCGAGCGTTGCGACCGGTTTTAGTCCGCCGAGCAGCCAGGATAAGATTTTCGGAAACAACTTCAATTTGCAGCCGGAAAAGGATTTTGGCTGGGATGCGGGAGTCGAGCAGCGTTTGTGGGACCGTCGGATAACCGTCGGCGCTACCTATTTCCACAACGATTTGTCCAACGTGATTGGATTCAACGGCCAATTCAAGACCTTGAACCTCGGGGCCGCGGAAACCCAGGGCGTAGAAACGGAATTGCGCGCTACGCCGGTCACGAATCTCACGATGCGGGCGAGCTACACTTATCTCGAAGCGGAAAAAACCGACAATGCGAACATCGCGCAGCCGCAAGGATCGCGTTTGCCACGCCGGCCACGAAACGAAGTTTACCTATCGGGATCGTACCTGTGGTGGAACAAACTGCGAACAACGGTCGAAGCGAAGTTCGTCAACGCGCGCGAGGAGCTGAGCTTCGGGGCGCCAAACTTCGATATCGAGGATTACAGCTTTCTCAATATCGCGGCCGAGTACGAAATTAATTCCTACTTCTCGATCTATGGCCGGGTCGACAACGTGACCGGCGAGCATTACGCGGAAGTTTTCGGTTTCCCGGCGCTTGGCACCGCGGCCTACGGCGGAATGAAAGTGCGGTTTTGACAATGGAGGGACACGCGCTGTCGTGTCCCATAATAATGGGCGGTCCGAGCCGGACTGGCATTTCAGCGCGGCGCCCTCCACATGCTTGAATTCCGCGCGGCATCGCTTAATCAGCGTTAGTGACGCCATCACTTTATCTGGTCTTCGGTTTGATCGGCGGTGGCTTGTTAGCCGCGATTATTTTCTTTCTCTCAAGACGGGGTAGTGGAAGTGGCAACGGCGGCTCGGAGGTTCAAGCGGAATTGATTCGACGGTTGGAAACACTCGACCGCGGTTTGCGCGATGAATTTTCGCGGAACCGTGAAGAAGGTGCCTCGGTCGCGAAAACTCAGCGCGAAGAATTGGGCAAATCGCTCGAAGGGGTACGTGCGATTGTCGATCTTCGTTTGAAGGAGATTCAACAGGACAACGCGAAGCAGATCGACCAGATGCGCGCAACGGTTGACGAAAAATTGCAGGGCACGCTGGAGAAACGTCTCGGAGAATCGTTCAAGCTGGTGAGCGATCGCCTCGAGCAAGTGCACAAGGGACTTGGCGCGATGCAACAACTCGCCAGCGACGTTGGAGGATTGCAGAAAGTTCTGGCCAACGTAAAAACGCGCGGCGGTTGGGGCGAAGTTCAGCTGGGCAACTTACTTGAACAGGTTCTGACACCGGAACAATTCGCGCGCAATGTTCAAACGAGAGACGAAACCGCAGAGCGTGTCGATTTTGCCATCCGTTTACCCGGCGATCAAAATGGCAGCCCGGTCTGGCTTCCGATCGACTCTAAATTTCCAACGGAAGATTATCAACGATTGCTTGCCGCTCAGGACAAAGGGGATGTCGATCAAATCGACACCGCGATGAAGAATTTGGAAGCTCAACTAAAAAAAAGCGCGAAGGATATTTGCGCGAAATACATTAACCCACCTCGAACGACCGATTTCGCACTAATGTTTCTGCCGACCGAGGGACTTTACGCTGAAGCGATTCGCCGGGTTGGATTGGTGGAACAGGCGCAACGCGACTGCCGCGTCATTTTTGCCGGCCCAACGACCCTCGCCGCCTTGCTCAACAGTTTACAGATGGGATTTCGCACCCTGGCGATTCAGAAACGATCCAGCGAAGTCTGGAGTTTGCTTGCTGGGGTAAAGACGGAATTCGGGAAATTCGGTGACGCACTCTCCGCGGTAAGGGACAAACTCGATCAAGCCGCGCGAAAAATGGAAGACGTCGATGTGCGTTCCCGCGCGCTTACCAAGAAATTGCGGGATGTTGAAGAATTACCGACCAATCCTGAGCCGATGTTGAAAGATTTGTTGCTGCCGGAAGAGGATTAAGAGGAAGAGGAAGAGGAAG
>DATINV010000005.1:0-23491 GCA_035473775.1 Chthoniobacterales bacterium | reverse complement strand
GCGACGCGGCATGGCGCGATTGGCCCGACGAAATGCGGAACGGCGTTTGGCGGTCTTGGGTTGCATGAAAGTTTATTTGGTTTCGCGATGGAGCGTGTGCTTGCGCAAATGCGGGTTGTATTTCTTTTTCTCGAGCCGGTTTGGCGTCTGCGGACTTTTCTTGTTCCGCGTGGTCATGTAACGCGAGACCGGTTTACCCAGCGCTTTTGCTTCGGTGCATTCGAGGGTGACAATTTCCTGGGCCATTTTGGTTACTCCTTCGATTCCTGCGCGGGCGTAGCTTCAGTTTCCTCGGCTTCGCCTTCGCCGCCTTCATCATCGGTCAATCCGAAAAGCGAAGTGACCGACTGACGGACACGAGACTGTTTGTTTTGCTTTTCCAGCTGCGATTGGCACTCGACCGTGAACCGTGCAAATGGGATCGCTTCCAACCGCGCATGCGGGATCGGTTTGCCCGACATTTCGCAAACGCCATAGGTACCGACCTCGATCCGTTTCAGGGCCTGATCGATCTCGTAAAGGGCGTCTTGTTCCTGTGAAAGCAGGCTGAGCGCGAAATCGCGATCGTAGGCATCCGAGCCGGCATCAGCCTGGTGCATTCCAAAGGCGGACGCTTCACTGCCTTCGGCTCGGGAACGGAGCGTATCCTGGGCAACGCCGGCCATCGAATCGACCATGGCGTCGCGGAGTTGAAGGAGTTTTTCCTTCTGCTTGCGCACGAAGGGGGACAGCTTGCGCTCACTGTGGTTATTGCCAAGGATGGTTTCTCGCTCCTTCGTCCCAGTGCGAGATTTCTTGGCAGAAACCTTATGGGCCGCTTTCGAGGCGGCTTTCTTCGAGGACGTTTTTTTCTTTTTGGTAGTAGCCATAACTCAAAAGGCGCCCCGCAGTCGGGCGCCGGGAAAAACGGAGGCTTAATTAAGAACAATTCGCTGTTGGTGCAAGGAGAAGATTTGACGATTTTCTGAGGCGTTTAATTCACCCGCTTTCCCGCAGAAAACCAGATTAACCACGAATCAACACGAATGTGCGCGAATTATTAGAAGGCCCGGTTAAGAGACGGAGCATTTGCCTCTCTCTTTGTGTCTATAAGTGTCCATTCGTGGTCGAATTCTACGAGCTTGCGCTGGAGTAGCGCCGGAGTGCGAACGACCAAAAGCTGCGCGACAGGCAAACGATAATCGTTGAGGCGATCACCAGCTTCGCCATGAGTCCCCAGGGTTGATCGAGCGATTTAGCGAGCAATCGCGCCGGCACGTTCGAGACCACCACAACTGGAATAATCCAGCTGAAGATAAACTTGAACAGGCGCGGATAAATTGAATCCGGGTAGCGCGCGATATTCATGAAATTGAAGTAGCCGTAGACCAGACCCTGCGCCCGCACGATCCAAAAACTGACCGCAGCCAGGCTGAGCATGATCGAATAGTGGACTGCGATGCCGAAGCAAATCGCGACGAGGTAGAGCAGGATCGACAAAGGGCCGGGGGCGTAGCCGAGCTTCGACAGCGACACCCCAACCACCATGCCGCCAACTGCCGCGTTCACGATGCTGTCGAGTCCGAATTGTTTGGTGGAAACGGCGAACTGGCTGTCGATCGGCAGCACGAGCATGGAGTCGAGCTTTCCGGTGCGGACCAATTCCGGAATGGCGGCAACGTTGACGAAGAAAAACGCCTGAAAAAGTTGGGAAATCATTTGGTGGGTCCCGATGAGCAAAACCACTTCCCATTTTGTCCAATCGCCGATGCGGTCGACATTTGCGAAAATGATGGAGAAAAAAACTATCTGCCCAACAAACCAAAGCACTTCCACCAGCATCCAAAGGAGAAAGTTCGCTTTGAAACTCATCTCGCGAATGAGCGAGTTGCGAAGCATGATGGAATAGATCTCGATGTAACGTCGGACCACGTCTGCCTGTCATTTCAACTAGAGCCCAAGTCAAATCACATCCTACATGAAGCGTTTTCTACCTCTCGGTGTCATCATTGTCGCTTTGCTGATCGTTTTGTTCGTCGTCCGGCGATGCACTTCGAGTGGTTCGACGTCGTTCCAAACCGCGGCCGTTACTCGCGGAGCGATCACTCAGCTCGTGACTGCGACCGGAACGTTGAATCCGGTCACCAACGTGCAAGTCGGCAGTCAGGTTTCCGGCAATATCCAAAAGCTCTTTGCCGATTTTAATTCTCAGGTGAAAGCGGGACAGACTGTGGCCCAGATCGACCCGATGCTTTTCCAAGCAGCAGTGACGCAAGCCGATGGAGATGTCGCGAGCGCGCAGGCGGGTTTCGAGCTGGCCAAGCTCAATGCCGCGCGGATCCAAAAGCTCTTCGCCGAAAAGAATTCGTCTCAACAAGACCTCGACCAGGCGAACGCGACGCTGCATCAGGCCGACGCCAACGTGAAAATAAAACAGGGCGCGCTCGATAAAGCGAAAGCCGATCTCGATCATTGCACCATCACGTCGCCGATCGATGGCGTGGTGATCTCCCGCAGCGTCGACGTTGGCCAAACGGTCGCCGCCAGTTTGCAGGCGCCGGTGATTTTCCAAATTGCGAACGATCTCACAAAAATGCAGATCGACTCGAACGTGGCCGAAGCGGATGTCGGCGCAGTTGAGGTCGGACAGACTGTCGATTTCACCGTGGACGCGTTCCCGACGCGCACATTTCACGGGAAAGTGGTGCAAGTGCGCAACGCGCCGATCACCGTCCAGAACGTCGTGACCTACGACACGGTTATTGGGGTCGAAAACAAGGACTTGAAATTGAAACCGGGAATGACCGCGAACGTATCCATCATTATCGCGCACAAAGACAACGTGCTTCAGATCAAGAACGCAGCCTTACGTTTTCGTCCGCCCGAGGCCGCGGCCGAACCGCGAACCGTTTCCTCACAATCGGGACCGCGAGGTTCAGGAGGCGGCCCGGGAGGTCCATCGGGCGGAGCGCGGCCAACCGGCGCGCGTGAACGGCGCCCCGATCGTACAGTTTACACTTTGTCTTTTGGCAGGCCGAAACCAGTCCAAATCAAAACTGGTATCAGCGACGGGATCGTCACTGAGGTCACTGATGGTTTGAAGGAGGGCGACAACGTTGTGACTGCGGAATTAACTTCACCCGGCGCGTCGTCGCAGAGCAACAATCCATTCAGCGGCGGACGAAGATTTCCGTGAGCGGGAGCAAGAGATGAACAACGGTTCGGTTGTCCGATTACAAGATGTGCACAAGACGTATCACACCGGCGATGTCGATGTTCACGCGGTGCGCGGTGTTTCGCTCGAAATCCGGCGCGGGGAATTTGTCGCGCTGATGGGCGCGAGTGGTTCCGGCAAATCGACGTTGATGAACATTCTCGGTTGCCTCGACCGCCCGACGTCAGGCCGTTACGTTTTGGATGAGGCGGATGTTTCCGTGCTCGATCGCGATCAACTCGCCGACATTCGCAATCACAAGCTCGGTTTCGTTTTTCAAAGCTTCAATCTGTTGCCGCGAACTTCCGCGCGCGAAAATGTGGAGCTGCCATTGCTTTACGGTACGCGCAGCCTGACCAATGCCCAGTTGCGCGAAAAAGCGGACGCGGTGCTGGCGTCAGTCGGGCTTGGCGGTCGCGAAGATCATCACCCGAGTCAGCTCTCCGGCGGCCAACAGCAACGCGTCGCGATCGCACGCGCGCTGGTAAACGATCCGGAAGTTGTCCTCGCCGACGAGCCCACTGGAAATCTCGATAGCCGCACCAGTGTCGAGATCATGGGAATTTTTCAACAGCTGAACGAGCGCGGCATAACAATCATCATGGTCACCCACGAACCCGATATCGCGTCATACGCGCGACGCAACGTGGTCATGCGCGACGGCTTAATCTTGAAAGACTTCAACGTTACCCAACGGTTCGATGCCGCCAGTGAGTTGCAAAACATCGCTCCCATCGACGCGGAATCCTCATTATGAAGAAATCTTGTCACCCGTCACAAAAGCCAGTCCGGCGCGGACTCACCCGTCACTTTTTATGAAAGTAGGATCGACATTAAACATCGCCTTTCGAGCATTGCGCCGGAACAAGATGCGGTCGGTGTTGACCGCGCTCGGCATCATCATCGGCGTCGCCGCGGTCATCGCGATGGTTGGTATCGGAAACGGCGCGAAAGCCCAGGTCGAAGCGCAGATCGCCAGTCTTGGGCAAAATGTCATCCTGATTTTCTCCGGCAGCACGACTTCGAGCGGAATCCGGACCGGTTGGGGCGGTGCCGGCACTTTGAAAATTGAGGACGCAGAAGCAATCCGCCGCGAAGTGCCGGGGGTGATTGCGGTCAGCGAAGAAGTAGTTTCGACCACGCAGGTTGCCGCTGGAAATCAAAACTGGTTCACCCGCATTTACGGCGAATCGGCCGACTATTTGGATATTCGTCAGTGGCCGCTGGCAGATGGCGCGCCGTTCACCGACCAGGATGTGCGCAGTTCGAACAAGATCTGTATTATCGGCAAAACAACCGCGTCTCAAATCTACGGTAACGAAGATCCGGTGGGACAAATTCTGCGGGTGAAAAATGTGCCGTTCACGATCAGCGGAGTGTTGGCGCCGAAAGGTTTGAGCACGCAAGGCGTCGATCAGGATGACATCGTAATCATGCCTTACACCAGCGCGATGAAACGCGTGATCGGGGGGGCGACGTTGCGCAACATTAACATCCAAATCGGCCAAAGCGGGGAGATTGCGGCCGCACAACAGCAAATCATCGCCCTATTGCGCCAACGGCATAACATTCGCCCTGGACGCGACGACGACTTTACGGTGCGCAATCAGGAGGAAATCGCAGAAGCGGCCACTGCGACGACGGCAGTGATGACGGTTTTGCTCGGATCGATCGCCGGCGTTTCGCTTGTCGTGGGCGGAATCGGAATCATGAACATCATGCTGGTGAGCGTGACCGAGCGTACCCGCGAGATCGGGACGCGCATGGCCGTGGGCGCGCACGGCAGTGACATTCTCACCCAGTTCTTGATCGAAGCAGTGACCCTCAGCTCAGTCGGCGGAATTATCGGAATCATTTTCGGAATCGGCACGTCCCAAATTCTTTCGATCTACGCGCACTGGCCGACACTAATCTCGCTGAGCTCGATCATCATCGCGTTCATGTTCAGCGCTGCGGTCGGAATCTTCTTTGGTTTTTATCCCGCGCGCAAAGCCGCAGCCCTCGATCCGATCGAAGCACTGCGCTACGAATAACAATTTCTAAGGAACGCAGGAACACAGGAACATTGAGGAATTCTCTTCCTGGTTTGAAACTCAGTCGCTTCCCTCGCTCCTTCGCTGCTACCCTCGCAGCTTTAGCTTCTATGTCGGAAAATCGCTTTCCTTCATTCTCGGGTTCCTAAGATATCTCTGAAATTCGTGTTTATTCGTGTCCCTTCGTGGTTGAAATTCCGGGATGGCTGACAATAAGGGCTTCCAGGATTTGGTCGCGGACGCAAAAAAGAAGATCACCGAGATTTCTCCGACCGACGCGGCTGCGAAAGCCAAAAGCAGCAGCGACGCGGTGATTGTCGATGTGCGTGATAAAGACGAATTCGACGAAGCTCATATCCCTGATGCGCTCAACCTGAGTCGCGGAACGATTGAATTCGAAATCGAAGACAAATTTCCTGATCGCAACATGACGATTATTTGTCATTGCGGCGGCGGTGGCCGATCCGCGCTCGCGGCCGAAAGTTTACAAAAGATGGGCTACAAGAATGTCCGCTCCATGGCCGGTGGCTTCCGGGCCTGGAAAGCCGCCGGTTTACCGACCACGAAATAACGCGGACAGTTCTTGTCTTGGTCCCCGCACGTTTTCTAGACTTGCGGCCGTAACTGTGAGCAACAAGAAAAAGATTTCGAGGCCGTTTGCCGCAATTGGGCTGGTCCTCGTCGCGTTTTGTATTTCGGGATCTAGCGTCAGCTCGGCGGACGTTTATTTGCCGCAATTAAAAGACAAAGATCCGGATGTGCGCGTAGAAGCGGTCCGCCAACTACTGACATCTCTTGATTCGAGAATTCCCGAAGCAATGCTTTCGCTTCTTTCGGACGAAGGAAACTCGATTCGGCGACTCGCCGCGCGCGCAATCGGCAGCCGCTGGTGGCAGATTCCCAAGGACAAATCCGACAGTTATGTCAAAGCGCTCGAACAGAATTTGCGGCCGGAACAGGACTTTGAAGACGAGAAGAACATGGCCGAGCGCGCAATCGGCCTTCTCACAAGAAAATATGACTCAAAGATGTTCTCCCGGAGTCCGAACGGGCGATGGGTCATTTATGAACGGCTCAGCTTCCCATGTTTGATCGATACCACAACATCCACTGAAGAATTAATTGGATGGTCGTCTTCTTATGGTCGCGACTCAGAAATGCCGCCTTGGTGGTTTAGTGGCAATAGCCCTATAGGACAAGATGAGGCTCTCTGGCATCCAACCAAGGAGGTGGTAGCGCTAAGTGTTTCGATAAGTAAGCGCGCCGCGAGCGTTTGGATTTGGGAACACAAACACGGTGTTCGCAAACTGACGCACTCCGACATGGTTAAGTTACTTCACCCTAAAGGCGAAAGCGACGAACCGAACCCTCTTACCGCTGAAATTAAAGAGTGGCAGGGTGATGATCTGCTGATGCGCGTGAGTTGGGGCCGGGACTGGAAAGAAAAAGGTAACATCGTTGGAGATGCTGTCATCGCTTGGAACGCGGAAACACGCCAATGGCGCAAAATTTCTGAAAAATATCGCCCGGGCGGCGAGTAGTTGTCAGCCACCGACCGCCTGATAGTGCCGCAGGCCGCGATGCCACATCATTCGTGCGATTGACCAAGTGAGGAAAAGCCAGCCGGTCTGGATCGCGAGGGCTTGCCAGAGCTCAGCGCCTTTCAAGCGCCCGAGAAAAATCGCCACCGGACAAAACAGTTCGTAATAGAACGGCATCCATTTCAATGCCGCCTGCACGCCCGCCGGCATGATGTCGATCGGGAACATTTGGCCGCCGAGGAAATATTCGAATGAGTAAACGATGAACACGAAGGTCGTGATCTCCAGAATCCAGAACGCCATCATCGCGAGCGAGTAGGTGATGAAGAATTGAATGAACGCCGCCATCAGCGTCGAAATAATCGCGAGCACGTAGGTGAGCGGATTGTGCGGCAGCGTCACGTAGTTGTGGAAATAAATAAAAATAAGCGCGATCGGCGGAAGGGTGACGAAGGTGTAAACGAGCCTTCCGCTGCAAAAAATGCTGAATCGATAAGTCAGATAACTCATTGGCTTGGTCAGCAGCGCGTTGATCTGGCCTTCGCGAATGTCGGCCGCGATTTGCCATTCGTCTTCGGTCGGCGTGACTAAATTGCTGACCAGAATCGTGAGCAGGTAATAATAGATCATCGACCCGTAGTTGTAGCCGTGCAGACCGCTGCCGCGCTCTTTGAACACGGCGCTCCAAAGAAAAACCGTTCCGGCGAGCGGGATTAATCCGAACGCCGCGCGCAAAAAATAATTCCAGCGATAAACGAAGGTATTCTGGAGCCCGATGTTAAAAACCGAGGCGTACTTTCCGAGTCTTGCCGTGTTGCTCGAGCTCATGCCGCTGATGCCCGCCAACGAGGGGCCACTGACGAATGACAAATGACGAATGACGAAACAATGACGAAATGACGAAAGTAACCTTGATAGCACTTAGTCATTTGAACATTCGCGCTTCATTCAACATTCGACATTCGTGCTTTATCATTCCGCAAGCGATCCGAGCTTGCAGAGTTGTCGATCCTGCCACGATCGCATGAACAAGAGGGCAAAAGTGGCGCCGACCAGACACATGAACATGTCTTCCTGCGTGTCCCAAATGTCGCCCTGGGTGCCGAGGAATTCGGTTGAGGCCGCGCCACCGATCAAAGCGCTCCACCATTCGATAAATTCGTAAGTCACGCTGATCGCCAAACAAATCGAGATGATCAAGAATGGTTGCCAGCGTTTGCGATTGAGAATGTTCAGTCGAATGAACATCTCCCGCGCAATGAGCGCGGGCACGAATCCCTGGGCGAAATGGCCGAGCCGATCATAATGATTTCGGCTCCAGTGAAAAACCTCCTTAAACCAGTTGAAGACTGGCTCGTGCGCATAAGTCCAATGCCCGCCGACGCAAAGAATGCAGATGTGGATCGCGATAAGAGTGTAGACCAGCGTCGTGAATTGAAATCGTCGATAGGTCGCGGCCAAAACAATCAAGCCGATGACTCCCGGGAAAACTTCAAGGCACCAGGTCAAGCGATCATGCGGATTAATTCCCGACCAGATGAAAACGATCGCAACGCCAATTAAGAGGGCGATATGCGGCGTCGCGATGCGTTTCATTTTGTGATCGTGCCCCTGATTCTGCTCATCAAGCAATGTCGAAATCCGAATGACGAATGACGAAACAAATCCGAACGACGAAATCCAAAGCAGCGCGCCCCGCTCGAGATCCATTGTCATTCGAGCTTCGGAATTCCTTCGAAATTCGACATTCGTGCTTCGTCATTTGGCGCAGGCGACCTTCAAGACGATTGGATACCAACCGTCGCTAACTCCACGGCCAACTTGATCGCAGCAATCATGCTGTCGGGTTTCGCGATTCCCTTGCCAGCGATTTCAAACGCGGTGCCGTGATCGGGACTGGTGCGTGGAAAGGGCAAGCCAAGCGTGGTGTTAACGCCATTGTGAAATCCATGCAGCTTGAGCGGGATCAATCCTTGATCGTGATACATGCACAGCACCGCATCGAACTCGCCTTCGACAGCACGATGGAAAATAGTGTCCGGCGAAGCCGGACCGGAAATTTCGGATTTCGGATTTCGGATTTCGGATCTTAGTTCGGCGATAGCGGGGCTGATGATGTCGATTTCTTCGCTGCCGATCTTTCCCGATTCGCCAGCGTGCGGATTCAATCCGGCGACGGCGATGCGTGGCGATTTGATTCCGCGACGGGTTAGGAAGTCTGCCAGCAGTAGACCAACGCGAACGATCTCGGGTCGGTTGAGCGCCGTTGGAACTTCTGCCAGCGGAATATGACAGGTGACAAGGGCGACGGTGAGTTTCCCGCCAGTCAGACACATCGCGAAGTTTTTTACGGCGCAACGTTCGGCAAAGAATTCGGTTTGCCCAGGAAACTTAAAGCCAGCTTCGTACATCCTCGCTTTGTGAATCGGTCCGGTCACAACCGCCTGCAGTTCGCCGCGTCGTGCGCGCGTAACCGTTTCTTCAAGCGCTGCTGCCGCGGCGCGCGCTGTTTCAATCGAGGACGCGCCCGGCTTGCAATCCGGTTGCCGCCCGATCACGACATATTCCGCTTCGTCAGGAATCCTTTTGGACTTCAGCGCAAGATCGACAATTTCCGGGCCGATGCCGGCGCAATCGCCGAGGGTAATTCCAATGCGCGGTTGCATGGCGCATCTTCAACAAACGAGCGATTGAGGTCAATCGCCCCTACCTAATGCGGTCCAGCATCCCCCTTCGCCAAGGCCGCGGCGGAGGGGCCAGTAAGATTAAGATTAACAGCAGAGAAGTTGTCGACCTTGCTGATCAACAAACTTAGAAAGTCTTGATGTAGGCTTTCGAGCGCAAACTGGCGAGCCACTTTTCCTGAAGCTTCTGGGCTTCATCGCGGACCAATTTCTTTTCGATGTCGGCGCGCGCGTCGGCGAGAGATTTGGTTTCGCCGCCGTGTTTGTCTTCGACTTTGAGAATGTAGTAGTTGCCGCTGAACTCTATGATGTTGCTGATCTTGCCGACCTCGACGGCGAACGCCGCTTTCTCGAGCGGGCCGGCTAATGTTTTGCGATCGACCCAACCCCAATCGCCGCCATTCTCGCGGGTGCTGTCCTCGGAATAAAGTTGCGCCATCCGGTCGAACTCAGCGCCGTGATTGAGTTTAGTGAAAATCTCTTCGGCCATCGCTTTTTGCGCGGCTGCCTCACCGTCGCTGGCGTGGCTCGGAATCATGATCAGGCGAAGTTTGATCTGCTCTTTGCTGGTGAATTCGTCGCGGTGAGCTTTGTAGTATTCATCCACTTTCGCGGGCGAAGCGACCAGGTCGAGTTTTACGTTCTTGCTCCGCATCGCCTGGACGATCATTTTCTCCAACTCCAGCTTCTTGAACTCGCCCATCGTGAAATTTTGGGCCTCCAGCGTTTTAATGAAGGTGTTGCGATCGCCGCCAAAATCCGTCCGGATAATGTCGTGCATTCGGTCTTCGACGAAGTGATCGGGAATCTCCCACTTTTCTCCCTTGAACGCCTGAAGGATCAGCTGGCGATCGATCAAATCCTGGAGAGCGAGCTCGCGGGTCTCTTTGATTTTTTTGATCAGCTCTTCGCCATTGAACTGAGCGCGCAATAATTTCTCGCGCGGGCCGACCAATCCGCGAACTTGCGAATAGGTGATGACGTCGCCATTTACGACCGCAGCGACGCCATCGACCACTTCCGGTTCGGCTTGCGCGGCGGAGGCGGCACGGCCAATCAGGCTAGCTGCGATCAGTCCGATAAAAATTGGGCGGATCATTTAAATTTTTTTTATTAGTTCCAAGACCTCGCTGAGGTTCGGGGGTGCTGCAACTAAACGAGGGAATTTGCCGCCGACAAGTACAAATTCGCCCCGCCGGGTCAGCATCAATTTCCGGTCCCGCACCTCCACCCGGGTGATCTCCGCCTTGGCGGCAGCGAGCTTGATTTCGGCGAGCAAAAACAGATTCTCGACTGCAGGGGGAAATTTACCGAATCGGTCCCGCCATTCCTTGCGCACGCGGTCGAATTGATCACGCGTGCCGATCTCGGCCACTTCTCGGTAAGCTTTGATTCGTAACCCGGTGTCATTGATGTAACTCGCGGGCACAAACGCCGGAACACGTTGTTCCGGTCCCATTTGAGCGAACTCAGCCTCGTTGGTGGCGTTGAAATCGATTCGAAGATCGACGTCCAATCGGGGCCGGAATTTGCGGCCTTTCAACTGCGCGACCGCCTGCTTGAGCAACTGGCAATACAAATCGAAGCCAATGGCAATGATATGGCCACTTTGCGCGGTGCCGAGAATGCTGCCCGCGCCGCGGATCTCGAGATCCCGCATGGCAATCCGAAAACCGGCGCCGAGGGAGCTGTATTGCTTGATTGCGTTGATACGTTTGCGTGCAGCCCCGACGGTCATCATCTCGCGTGGCAACAGTAAGTAAGCGTAAGCTTTGTGTTCCGCCCGACCCACTCGGCCGCGCAACTGATAGAGATCGGCCAGTCCGAAACGATCAGCGCGATCGATGACGATTGTGTTCGCGTTCGGAATGTCGAGGCCGCTCTCGATGATGGTTGTGCAAACAAGCACGTCGATTTTTCCGGCGACGAAACGCGCCATAATCTCCTCGAGCTCGTCGGCATCCATCTGGCCGTGAGCGATCTCGACCCGCGCACCAGGGACAAGATCGACGATTTTTTCGCGGACGCGTTCGATCGATTGGACGCGGTTGTGCAGAAAATAAATCTGGCCCTGGCGTTCGAGCTCGCGATTGATTGCGTCTCGAATGATTCGTTCATCGTAACCGCAAACGATCGTTTCGACCGGCAACCGATTGAGTGGCGGTGTTTCGATAGTCGACATGTCTTTCACGCCGACGAGTGAAAGATAAAGCGTGCGCGGAATTGGCGTTGCCGAAAGCGTGAGCACATCGACGAGTTGGAACAACTCCTTGAACTTCTCTTTGTGCAAAACACCGAACCGTTGCTCCTCGTCGATGATTACCAGGCCGAGATCTTTGAAGATGACGTCACCGGAAATGAGCCGGTGAGTGCCGATCACGATGTCGACACCGCCTTGACGAAGCAGGTCGATAATTTTGCGCTGTTCGCTCTGCGTCCGAAATCGGCTGAGCATTTCGATTCGTACCGGGTAGTCGAGCATTCGCTGTCGAAAAACTTCGAAATGCTGTTGCGCAAGCACGGTTGTCGGCGCTAGGACGGCGACTTGTTTGCCTTCCATCACCGCTTTGAACGCGGCCCGAATGGCCACCTCCGTTTTTCCGAAGCCGACGTCCCCGCAAATGAGGCGGTCCATTGGACGCGGACGTTCCATGTCGATCTTGGAGTCGATGATCGCTTTCATTTGGTCGGGCGTTTCTCGGAACGGGAACGAATGCTCGAATTCGACCTGCCATTTCGTGTCGGGGCCGAAAGCGTAGCCGGGAACCGTTTCGCGCTCGGCCTGAACGGCGAGCATTTTGCCTGCGTAATCAAAAATGGATGCGGCGGCAGTCCGTTTCGCACGAGCCCATTTTGCATCGGCCAATGAACTCAGACCGGGCGATCGTTTACCAACGCCGACGTAGCGCGAAATAAGATAGGCTTGCTCGAGCGGAACGTAGAGCTTCGCTTCATCGGCGAACTCGAGGGCGAGCACTTCCTGCTCGCGAATGGTAGCGGCGGTCGTACCGGCCGCGATTTTTGCGCCCGGTCCAATCGTGGTGGTGGAAACCGGGATCCGGGCGAGTCCGAGAAACCTGCCGACGCCATGCTCGAGATGGACCACCAGATCGCCTTCATTGAGTTCGCTGAAATCGATTTGAGCGCGATGACGCTCGGCGTGATAAAGCCGCCGGCGCGCGTGGGGAGCGAACCGTCCAAACAATTCTGCCGCGGACAGAACGACAAGGTTTGTCGCCGGAAAACAAAAACCACGAGCGAGTGTGCCGAGAACAAGGTCGACATTCTGAAGCGCACCGGCGTTGATTAGCTCGCGAAAACGTTCGATCTCGCCCTCGGTTTGAAAGTAAACCACGACGCGCGCGCTATCTTTTCGCCATTCGTCCAGACGTTTAATGAATTGATCGCGCTTGGCTTCGGCCAAGAGAAAATCCCCGATCGCGAATTCGCCGATATTACAATCCTGGAACGCACTGCTGAAATCTTCCGGACCGTCTTCAATCCAGCTCTCGCTGATTTGAATTAGCGCGTCCGAGTTTTCGTTCGGCTCGAGATCGATGATAATATCGTCTTTGACGACGTAATCGCGCACGAAACCGGTTTTGTCTTCGGCCGCCCCGAGCAGAATGTCGATCTGGCGCAGATCACGGACCGATGTCTGAGTGTCGACATCAAATTCGCGGAGTGATTCAACATTGTCGCCAAAAAACTCTATTCGCGTGGGGAGCGGAGCTTGCCAGGAATACAGATCGACAATGCCACCGCGGACTGCGAATTGGCCGCGAGTCGTGACCTGCGCGGCACGTTCGTAACCGGACGCGCTTAACTTTTCGAGCAATTGTTCCATCGTGGTCACGGCGCCGCGTTTGATTGACAAAGTCGCGGCCGGCACCGCGCCGCGTTTGGGAGCTGGTTGATCGAGACTCGCGCGCGTCGTGACGATAACATGCGGACCCGATTCGCCATCGACCTTCGCCAGAAGCGCAAGCCGTTCCGCTGCGATCTCCGGATCCGGCAGAATATTTTCCACCGCCGCAAATTCAGCTTCCGGTAGAAATTCGGCGCCGGGAAACCAGTTGAGTAAGGTTTCGTAAACCGAATCCTGGGTGCGGACGGTAGGGCACAAAATCCAAATCGTTCTTTTGACCTGCCGGGCAATGGCCGCAGCGAGGAATGCCCGTGCCGGCTCAATGACGTGAGAAAACTTTACCGGCCAGCGCTGTTTCGCGATTTGGTCGAGCTTACGGGAAATCGGTTCCGATTGGGCGACGCGCTCAAGCAATTCATTGGCGAGCGGTTTCTCCACCGAGAACCTTCGCTGAAAGCAGGCGAACGTTCAAAAGGTGGATCGTGTTGATTCGCTCGCTTCCCGCGAGCTCACCCTGTCGGGCTGGATAGTCGATGTCGCTCGGCTCCCGCCGGCTCCATTCTCCGAACGCGATTAAATTAACAACGCGTTAGGGACAACGCGTTCCACCCTAATTTGCGATCGTGACCGGAGTTCCGACTGAGACCGATTTGAAAAATGCTTCGGCCATGAACTCCGGCATTCGAATGCAACCGTGCGAAGCCGGATAACCCGGAAGGTATCCCGCGTGCATTCCGAAACCGGGGGCGATCTGCATGTAAAACGGCATTGGTGCGCCTTTGAAATGCGATCCCGGCGGTTTCGGATCGCTGACCGCGACATTCGATTTCACCACTTGGTCGCTGTTGTCGACAAAGTCGCCGTATTGGCTGGAAGAATGGTCTTTGTCTTTTCTGACGACTGAAAACTTACCGATCGGCGTATTTTTTCCTTCTCGGCCGGTGGAAAGTTGGGAGATTCCGACCAGCATTCCATTTTTGTAAAAGTAGGCGCGTTGCTCTTTGATGCTGATTTTGACCGATGGCTTTCCACCGATGTGATCGCCGTCCCAGTAGGAAACGTTGTCGACTGGAGCGTTGGAGGTTGGTTGATTGCCATAGGCTCCGCCGAGGTATTGCGTTTGGCCCGAGTACCGAGCGTCTTCCGCGCAGCTGGTAACAAAAAACGCGGCGACGATTGAAAGCGGCAGATAAACTGAATAACGCATAAAAATTTTTCGGTCGAACCTTCTACCAATGACCCAGGCAAAGTCAAGGGAGGGGCCGGTCATTTAGCTCCGCCGCGCGGCTTGAATTGTGCTTTTGCTTAAGCACACTTTGCGGGGCCACTCCCGCTATGCCCACGTACGAATATCACTGCAACAAATGTGACCAGAACTTCGAGGCGTTCCAATCGATGCGCGATAAACCGTTCACTCAATGTCCGAAAGAACACTGCCGGCTGCCAAAATGGGGCCACGGCAAAGTGAAACGATTGCTCGGCACCGGCGCCGGAATAATTTTTAAAGGGTCCGGCTTCTATACCACCGATTATCGGAGCAAGGCTTATCAAGAGGCCGCCAAAAAAGAAGCGCCGACCAGCGCGAGCGCCGAGAAATCATCGGGCAAGGATCCAAAAACTCCGAAGACGGCTCCCGCCAAGACCAAGAAGGAATCGGCGACATGACCACGGCGACGACGAAGAACCTTATTTGCGTTGAGTGCCGGCACGAAAACGAAGGCGAAAGAATTTTCTGTCACAATTGCGGCGAACGATTGGACCGTTCAGCTGCGAGCGCGCAAAAAAAGACCGAAAATTCAGCGGAAACGCATCGACGCCTTCAAAAGATACTCCAAGGACCCAGCCGCACGCGTCAGAATTTTTTCGTTGGATGCAAATTGCTTTTGTTCGCGGCGGCCACGGCAGCTCTGGTTCAAATGCTATTACCGCCGGATTTCCCGGCCCCGATGAAGACTGTATCGCCGGTGCAGCTCGATATCTCATTGGAAAACGCGACGTATAAACCGGCAGTGCTGAATTTTTCACAGCAGGACGTCAACGCTTATCTAATTTATCGGTTGGCCGGAAAAAAGAAGGCGTTGAACAAGCCGTTGCTGGATTGGGAGCGCGCGGCGGTTGTTTTTAAGGAAGGGGAGTGCGTAGTCGGATGGGAGCGATCAATTTTCGGATACTCGATTTATAGCCAAACCTCATTTCAGGTGAACCTGAATGGCGGAAAAATCGCGGCGATTACTACGGGCGGCTGGATCGGCCGGCTCCCCGTTCATCCGGCGCTAATGCCCTATGCCGACGTGATTTTTGCCGACCTTTGGTCGGCTCTCGATCGGGAGCGCAGATTGGTATCAAAGATGACCGCGGTGGAGTTCCACGACGGTAGCGTCACGATTACCTCCGGAGCACACTAAAAGAATGGCCGGGGTCCTTTGCGTTGGACCGCCGGCCAACCAACCAAACAAATTAGTCCCGTCTCCGGGTCTAAAGATTGGACGTAAATGACGAGCGAGAGTTTCATTTTTTTCCGAGAAATAGGGGCTCGTCAACGCAAGCGGCGTACAACTAATGTGATGTCGGTTGCTTGTGAAAATTCCCCCCGGACGAATTTCTCTCGCGCTACTATTTGCGCTTTTTATTTCCGCAGTTGATCTCTGCGGTTTCGAATTCTCCGAGCGCAGCGTTAGTCCTTCGGGCCAATTCATTATATATGGCACCAACGCCGGATTTCGTGGTTCGATTTCCGCTCTCGCCGAACGCACAAAGACCGACTTGCTTGCCGTCCTCAAACAGCGCGACGCGTGGAAGATCGCAATCGTGATCAATTTGCAGCTACGCGCGGTGAATCTGCCCGAAGCGCCGGCGAGTGAGCTTCGCTTTGCCCACACCGAAGCAGGCGCAAAGCTTCAGCTCGATCTCACGCTTTCACGAAAAATGACGCCGCCTGCAATTGAGCGAGAGCTCGCACGGGTCATCCTGACGGAAATGATTTATCGCAATCAAACCGGCATATCGCCAGGAGACGTTTACATCGACCCGCCGGCCTGGCTGATGGACGGTTTGCTGGCGTCCGCGCAGAATCACAACCGCACTTCCTGCGTTGCCTTGCTTTCAATGCTCGCGCGCATTCCAACGCTGGCTGAGTTTTTGAGTCTGCGCCCGGAGACACTCGATTCCGCAGCGCGCCAGCTTTACTGCGCCTATTCGTTCGTTTTGGTTCAGACGTT
Organism: Chthoniobacterales bacterium; assembly: GCA_035473775.1. GTDB lineage: Bacteria > Verrucomicrobiota > Verrucomicrobiia > Chthoniobacterales > UBA10450 > AV40. Next base: position 6,954 of record DATINV010000005.1, on the reverse strand, counting down.
AATCGACACTCCGGGCGGTCGGCCACGTCTTGGCTGTTACATCGACAACCTGGGGTTTGCCTCAAATGATCCGATCGCAGATTTGCGGGCGGCCTTTCCGGAAATGCGTGACTTCGAAAGCGCCTGGAAATCAGAAGTCGCTGAGCTAAGCGCAAGCCCTGACCCGGATCTCATGACTTTTTCGCAGACCGACGAGAAACTAAACGAACTCCTAAAGTTCGATTCTCGGGATGTGCACCACGAATCTGCGTCGATCGAGAATTTTTCCCAGGTTCGGGTGACGTTTGCTCAACGGAGGGCGTTGCAACAGTTCAGTCAGAAACTGTTACTATTCGCCACCCGAGCGAATCCGGTTCTGCGCCCGGTAATTCAAGATTATCGACAAATCGCCGACCAACTCGCCGTCGGCAAAACCCGCGGGACGGTAAAGCGTCTAGCCGAACTGAAATCGTTGCATGCGCGACTTTCGGCTCGGATGAGCGACATCGACGATTATCTGAATTGGTTTGAAGCGGCGAAATTGGAAACGCCAAGCGGAACATTTGAGGAATCCGCGGAAACTGCTGCCGCCGATTCGCCGAAACCCAAGAGGGGAGACCGGCTCTCGGTTTACCTGGATGCCATGGAGCTGGAATTTTGATCGTGGCCGGCGAGACTTCATAGGGAAAAGACGTAGACTGAGTTAAAAAAGCCGGCCGGACGCCAAGTTATTGTGCAACAATGGGGCGCCGGAGTGGTCTAATCAGTAGACTCAACCTCAAAGGATCTAACATGAAAGTTAAGCTTTTAGCGGTCGCGTTGTTTACGAGCGTCGCTTTGATTTCAAATTCCGAAGCTGGCAATCGCCACGGTAACGGCGGTGGCAATGCTGTCGCGGCGCGTTCCGGAGCCGTCCAGAGCGGCGGCCAATCGTTTCGTGCGATGCCGGCACGAAGTTTCGGTGGCAATCGAATGGTTTATTCGGGTCAACGTTTTTCCTCGATGGGAGTGCGTTCACCAAGAGTGACCGAGTTCCGTTCGCGTCCGGTCAATTCGAATTTCAGCAGCCGACAGTTTAACGGTGGAGGCGTCGCGCCAAATCGGATCAACCAGTTTGGAAATAATCAACGATTCGCTCGCAGCGGAAGGGGTTTTGCCTCAGCCAACGCAGCGATCGGCAGCCGGACCGGCGGACGCCAATTGCGAAATGGCAACCGGCTGGCGCCTAACTGGCGAAATCACGCCTTTGCCCAACACTCAGCGAATTGGCATCGGGATTGGGACCGGCATCACGACCACTTTTTTCACGGTCATCGGTTCGTGTTCATCGATGGCTTCTGGTGGGGGTTTGATCTCGGCTTCTCCCCGTGGTGGTGGGATTACCCGTACTACGGTTACGGTTACGGCTATCCATATAACTACGGCTATTACCCGAACGGGTACGATAATGGATACGGCTACACTGATCCCGGCGCTTACGACGATCAAGGCGGCGGGTACCAAAATAATAATTACGACGACCAATCCCGATATCAGCTCCGACGCCAAGACGGATATGGCGCGCAGCAGTCGGCTAATTCGACTGTCGCCGCCGCCCAAGACCGGCTTGTCCGGGACGGTTTTTACCAGGGACAAATCGACGGCGTCCTCGGACCGGAAACCCGCCACGCGCTGGTGCGATTTCAAACCAAGCATGGTCTTCGCATCAGCGGCGAGCTGACGACTGAGACGCTCGACGCCTTGGGATTGCGAGAATACGCAAATTACGGTTCCAATTAACGCGATGAGCGGTGACTGGATTAAGTCCAATCACCGTTTGCGCGCGTAAGAGGAGTTGTCGCATAGGTCAGGAAATATTTCGCAACCTTGAGTCAGGCCGCACCGTAGGTCGGAGGCGGACTGGCGTTTGGCGGAGGCGGGCCTACTCGGAACAGTTGCCGAAGGCAGAGTTGCCGGTTAAGATGACTGGCGCGGTTTGAAGCCGCGCCTTTTCATTAATGCAGAAGATCGGATTTGGCGAAGCTCTTGAGTCAATCGTGACAAGCGACCCGCGTTATCAACGTGAGGCGTATATCTTTTTGCGAGATGCGCTCGATTTTACAACCAAGCAACAGAGGAAGGTCAAAGGGACGACCGTGCGGCACGTTTCAGGTCCGGAGTTGCTCCAAGGAGTTCGCCAGTACTCACTGAAGGAATTTGGACCAATGGTGATGACCGTGTTCGAAAACTGGGGGATCCGTTCGACCGAAGACATCGGTCATATGGTTTTCAATCTCATTGGCGCGGGAATTTTTGGGAAAACCGACGAGGACTCGATCAACGATTTCAAAAATGTTTACGATTTCCAGGAAGCATTCGTGAAACCGTTTGCGCCTGAGACGAAGACGGCGACCGAGAAATTACCACCGGATTTGCCTGCTCCACATCGAGCTGCTGACTAAATTAATGGCGTGATGCAGTCAGTGATCGCCGAAATGTCGAAGCACGAATGACGAATGACGAAAATGCGCAATTCAAGCTTCGTCATTCCTTCGTCAGTAGACATTCGTCATTTGTCATTTGTCGCTTTGATTGTTGCAAGCCTGTGGGGTTCTTTTGATGTGAAAGCAAACACTGCGGATAATTCTACTGTCATCACATTTCCGCCGAACACGGCCAAGAAATGGGTCTTGCCCGACGGTTTGACTTTGATCGTGAAAGAAGATCGAAGCGCGCCGGTTGCCAGCGTGCAGGCGTGGTGTGCCACCGGCAGCATCTTTGAAGATGAAAAGCTTGGAGCTGGCCTTTCGCACATTCTCGAGCACATGCTTTTCCAAGGCACCAAAACGCAGAAGGCGAACGACATCGCGCAAAAAATTCAGGACGTCGGTGGCTACATCAATGCCTATACCTCGTTCGATCGCACTGTTTTCTGGATCGACGTTCCGAAAGAGGGCGTCGAATCAGCGCTGAACGTTTTGTCCGACGCGATGATGAATTCCACCTTGCCCCCGGAGGAATACAACAAAGAGCAGGAAGTCATTCGCCGCGAATTCGCGATGGGTTACGACGACCCCGACCGCATGGCAAGCCTGCTTCTTTTCGCGACCGCCTACCAGCGGCATCCCTATCGGTTTCCAGTGATCGGCGAGATGGGGATTTACAATCAGCTCACCCAGGACCAGGTGATGCAGTATTACAAATCGCGTTACGTCCCGAACAATCTCACGTTCATCGTGGTTGGCGACGTCGATGCGGACAAAATTCGCCAACAGCTGACGGGTTTCTTTAAAGATTATCCCGCAAAATCTCTGAAACCGGTTTTCGTTCCGGAAGAGCCACCTCAACTGGGGAGGCGCGAAGTCCACAACGAATTCGCAACCGAGCTAAGCCGGATTTACTTGGCTTGGCATATTCCGGAGCTGACCCATCCGGATGTTCCTGCGATTGATTTGTTGTCTACGATTTTGGGTGACGGGCGCAGCTCGCGATTGTATCGGCGCGTCCGCGAACAAGCTGGGCTCGCATTTAGCGTTTCGGCATTTTCCTACACTCCGGGCGATCCCGGCCTTTTCGGAATCGAAGCGACGATTGATCCAAAGAAGCGCGATGACGCGGAGAAGTTGATTCTTCAAATCATCGGCGAATTGAAACAAGCCGGGGTGACCGCCGACGAATTAATGAAGGCGAAGAAAATGACGCTCAGTCATCATCTGGATGCGCTGACCACGATGCGCGGACAGGCGTCCGACATTGGATCGAACTGGCTTCTCACGCGTAACCTCGATTTCAGTCGCGATTATCTGACTGCTGTTCAAAAAGTTACCCTGGACGATATCAAACGCGTTGCGGCCAAGTATTTGGTCGATCCGAACCTCACCGTTGCTTCGCTAAATCCGACCGGTTCGCTGGCCGGTAAACAAGAAGTGGCCAAGCCGGTTGCCGCCGGCGAGATTCAGAAATTCGAACTGTCGAACGGTTTGCGCTTGCTCGTTCGACAGGATCCGCGTCTGCCGCTTGTTTCAATGACGGCGGTTTTTCGCAGTGGCTTGCTGGCGGAAACTCCTCAGACCAATGGAGTCACGCGACTGACCGCGCGGGTTCTGCTCAAAGGAACGAAGACCCGGACCGCCGAACAAATCGCCGATCAAATCGAAGCGATTGGTGGGTCGATTTCAAGCGACGCCGGGAACAATAGCATGAGCGTTTCCGTTCACGTGATGCAGCCGGACCTGAAAACCGGCGCGGATTTGCTCTCCGATGTTTTGCTGAACGCGACTTTTCCGGAAAAGGCGATTGAGCGCGAAAAACAGGTCCAGCTCGCCGGCATCAAACAAGAAGAGGAGCAATTGACGCTGGTCGCGCGTAATATTTTGCGCCAGGCGCTGTTCACCGACCATCCCTACGCATTGCGTTCGAACGGTTCGGCCGATTCGGTTATGCGGCTCGGGCAAAAGGATCTCATCGCATTCCGCGACAAGTATCTGGTTGCCAAAAACGGTGTGATTTCGGTTTTCGGAAATGTGAACCCGGTTGAAGTAAAACAGCTTTTCGAGCAGGCCCTTGGCAAAATGAAACCCGGCGCGCTTGGGTTGACCGACGCGCATCCGTCCGCGCCGATCACGAAAACAGAAAATGTTGAAAGCAACAAAGAGAAATCCCAGGGCGTCATCATGGTTGGCTATCGCGGCGTCAATATGTTCGATAAGGATCGGCACGCGCTGGAGCTAATCGACGAAGCGAGCAGCGATCTTGGGTCGCGATTTTTTATCCGCATCCGCGAGAACATGGGCCTCGCTTACTACGTCGGCGCTAGCCAGATGGAGGGACTTGTTCCCGGTTTGTTCGCCTTTTATCTCGGGACGGACCCGCAAAAAATCGAACCCGTGAAGACGGCGTTGCTCGACGAAATCAACAAATTGGCCAACGAAGGTTTGACGTCGGAGGAACTCGCGCGGGCCAAGCGGAAAATGATCGGGCAACATCAAATCGCGATGCAAAGCAACGACTCGTTCGGTTACCAGGCCGCCCTCGACGAGCTCTACGGACTCGGATTCGATTACTATAAGAAGCTCGACCAGGAAGTGGACGCGGTCACGCTGGACGACACCAAACGGGTGGCGGCGAAGTATTTTCGGGACCAGCCATATGTTTTAGCGACAGTCAGGCCGGCGGGAAAAAAGTGACAAGTGACGCGTGACGAGTGACGAGAACGCGACCATGTTAATGATGCTTATCACTCGTCACCTGTCACTCATCACTTCTTATGGCTGAACTCCAGACCAGCACCACCAGCGGCGAGCTTGCCCAGCGTTTCATCGAGTTTGTGATGATGCATGCCCAGAACGCGGCATTGTTTCTCGGTCAAATCCCGAACCCGAAGACTGGCGAAGGGGAAGTGAATCTCGAATTGGCGAAAATGTTTATCGATCAGCTGGCGATGATTCAGGAGAAGACCAAGGGCAATCTGACCAACGAAGAATCGACCGTGTTGCGAAACGCGCTTTCGAACCTGCAGATGGTCTACGTCGAAGTTGCACAACATGGCGCAAAGGGCGGTGCGCAACCGAAGTCACCCGTGGCAGAACCCGCAGTTGAAGATTCCGACTCCGCTGGCCCTACGGCGCACAAGTCCGAATCCGCGCCGGAAGCGGCCGCGCCAGCCGAAGGGGAATCGAAGAAGAAATTCACTAAGAGCTACGGCTCGTGAATTAAACGTGCATTCGGCACGTCTAGAGGAGTTATGACTGCCGATGTCTTATCGGCGGTTCTCAAAATTCTGCCGTCAGGGACGGCGGCAGTTTCAACGATTTACGATTCATTACGTGCACGCAGGGGCCAAAAAGGGTAACGGCAACGGGACGAAGCTAGTCGCCGAAGCGATCGAGGCGGCCGAGGAAGCCGGCCTGCGGTATGTCAGCGACGATCGTCCTGGCTACACCCGCAAAACCAAAGGTGACAATTTCGAATATTTCGATACGGAACAGAAGCCGATTACCGATGAACAACGTTTGTTGCGGATCAAGCGGCTAGCGATTCCTCCGGCCTGGACTGATGTCTGGGTTTGTCCCGCACCCAATTGCCACATTCAATCAACCGGTCGCGATGCCCGCGGACGCAAGCAATACCTTTATCACGAGCGCTGGCGGGAGATTCGCGACGAAAACAAATACGATCGCATGATCAGTTTTGGCAAAGCGTTGCCGAAAATCCGACGGCGCATTGCCAAAGATCTAAAATTGCCGGGCCTGCCGCGAAACAAAGTGCTCGCCACGGTGGTGCAATTACTGGAGCGCACATTCATCCGTATCGGCAACGAAGAGTATGCGCGTGATAACAAATCGTTCGGCCTGACCACGATGAAAGATCGACACGTGGAAGTGAAAGGATCGAAACTGCGTTTCCGGTTCCGCGGCAAGAGCGGCAAGGACCACGAAGTCGACGTGAGTGATCGACGCATCGCCAGAATTGTCTCCAAGCTTCAAGACCTGCCGGGCCAGGATTTGTTTAAGTACGTCGATGACAGTGGCGAAGTTCGCGATATTACTTCGCAGGACGTGAACGAATATCTGCGCGAAATTACCGGCGACGATTTTAGCGCCAAGGATTTCCGGACCCTCGCTGGAACGGTGTTGACGGCGGTGGCGTTGAACGCGCAGGAGAAATTCGAAAACAACAAACAAGCAAAAGCGAATATCAAGTCGGCGATCGGTGCCGTCTCAAAAATTCTCGGCAACACACCGGCGATTTGCCGAAAGTGCTACGTTCACCCCGAGATTTTCGACAGTTACCTCAGCCGGCGATCGATCGACGGATTGAAGCAAATGACGGAAGAGGCGCTGGAAAAGGAAGACATCGATCTTCGTTCAAGCGAAGCCGCGGTTTTGAAGTTTCTGGAATCGCGGCTGGCAAAGAAAGCGGCGTAGCGATATTACCGGCCGCCATTACTCGTCGTTGCGGTCGATTTCGGCTTCGCGCTTTTCCGAACGGTGATGG
>DATINV010000004.1:0-3304 GCA_035473775.1 Chthoniobacterales bacterium | reverse complement strand
CGAAGCTGTGGACCTGCATGGCGCCAACCCACCAGTCGATCTTGCCGCGGACGCCTTCTTTGCCCTGCGTTTCGGGTGCAGTCGCCTCAACACTCACCACGTTGTCATCGTAGAGCGTGTCGAGAGATTCGTACCATTCCTGTTTGCGAACCAATTCAACCACTTTTTCTGCAATCTCTTGTGTATTCATGTTTTTCTTGCTTGGATTGATGACTACTTGCTGAAGAATTTCTCCAACCGGTCGAGCACGCTGCTCCACCCTTCGTTGTGACGATCCCGAGATGCTTCACTCGGCAATTTCTCGTGCGTCAATTTCACTTCGGTCCCACCGTCCCGGTCCGACAATTCAATCGTGACCACGCTGTTCTTCGTTTCCCAGGCTTCATCGTCGTCCCATTTCCAGGTAAAGATGATTTTCCTTCCTGCGATGAGCTCGCGGTATTCGCCGAAGACGGTCATCTCTTCGCCTTCTTGGTTAAACAAGTCCCAGCGGTATTTTCCGCCGACGTGTGCGTCCGCGGTGAAACTGCGGGTTTGCACGCCTTCCGGCCCCCACCATTGTTCTAACTGCTTTGGATCGGTCCAGGCCTTGTAAACGCGCGCTCGCGGGGCATTGATGAATCGTTTGATTTCGAGTGATGTCTTCTCTGTTTTCGTGTTCATGATTTTTCTTCTGTCAGAGCTGATCTGGAATTTCCGCTTCGACGAGTTTCGCAAGTGCGACGAGCGACTCCTGCCAGCCGAGATAACAAGCTTCCGCCGGAATGGCTGCGGGCAGGCCTTCTTGCACGATGCTCACTTCCGTCCCGAACGAGACTTTTTTCAGCGTGATCGTCGTCTGGATCTCGCCCGGCAAATTCGGATCGTCAAATTGCTCGGTGTAACGAATGCGTTCGGGCGGCGTTAGTTCGAGGTATGTCCCCCCGAACGAATGACTCTTGCTGGTAGTGAAGTTTGCGAACGACATCTTGAAACCGCCGCCGACTTTTGCATTTAGTTCATGCACCTTGCAGGTGTATCCGTTAGGCGGAAGCCATTTCGCCAAAGCATCGGCGTCAAGAAATGCGCGGTAAACTTTTTCCGGCGCCGCCCGCAAGACACGATGCAATCGGACTGTATTGGTCGAGATTTTCTGGCGCATAACGGGTTTCGATTATTTTGCTTTATCGTTTGGTTCAAGGATTCCAAAAACGTTGCCGGCTGGATCTTCCGCGTAAGCGAGCCATCCGATCTTCGGGATCGCCGTTCTCGGCACGCAGATCTTGCCGCCTTGCTCTTCGACTTTCTTGATCGTCTGGTCGAGCGATTGAACGGCAACCGTGTTTATGGTGCCGGCGCTTTGGCCTTCCCGCGGCCTGGTCATCCCGCCGTTGATTCCCGGTTCCTTGTCATCGCCGGTTGTGATGAGCCAGTATTCGATCGGACCGCCTTCGAACTTCTGGAAGTTCCAGCCGAAGACGTCTTGGTAGAATGGCTGCACCGCTGCCGGGTCGGCCGTGTAAATTTCGAAATGAGTAATGCGATTCATATCTTCGTTCAATATTCATCGTGCCGACGAACCCATGACATTGTCGCGTCTGGCTCCTCGTCCCGGCCTTTCGGAGTCAGGTCGAGGAAGTTGTAAGCGCCAACCAGCATGTCGAGACCACGGGAGTAGGTCGAATAGGTATGAAACACGTCACCGTTTTCGTTTTTGTAAAACACGCTGAGTCCGGGAAGTTCGTCACTCAAGAATTCCCCCGTGGCATAGTTGTAGTAAGCCTTGTTGTTCTTCTCGTCTTGGGCGGTGAACGAGACGTGGTAATCGAAATTGAAACCGTTCTTTTCGGACGAAAGCCATTTGAAACGCCAACCCATCCGCTTTTTGTAGGCCTCCAACTTCGAAAATGGCGCGCGCGAGATTACGACGAGCGTCACGTCGCGATGGGGCAGATGCCAGTTCGCTCCGTCAAAGTGGTCGGCCAGATATGAACAGCTCTTGCAGCCTTCCTCCCAATCGGGGCCGAGCATAAAATGATAAACAATCAGCTGACTGCGCCCTTCGAAGAGATCGGCCAGCGCCTCCTTCCCATTTGCTCCGTCGAAGACATAGTTCTGGTCGACCTTTACCATCGGCAAACTACGGCGGGCCGCACTGAGCGCATCACGCTGGCGAATGAGCTCTTTTTCGCGTGCCAGCAGGTCCTTTCGCGCCACGAGCCATTCAGCGCCCGATACGACTTCTCGATCCGTTTCCATCGTTTTCATTTTTTGTTCTCTTGGTTTGTTGTTTTCTGATTCTGAAAAGAATTCTCCCCAGCAGCGCGATGATTCCGCTGCCCGATGTGGTGCTAGCGAGGATGATTGTGCTGCTCGCGATACAAGCCGGGCACATTGTTATTTCGCCCTCTTCTTTTTCGCCGGGCTGGTTTTCTCCAAATAGGCGGCGAGCCGATCAAGCGAGCCCTCCCAGAATTTTCGATACTCTTCAACCCATTGCGCAGCCTGCCTCAGAGGCGTTGCCTCCAATTGCATTTCATGGACCCGGCCGTAGCGGCGGCGGCGGAGCAATCCGGCTTTTTCTAGAACGCGCAAATGTTTGGAAACGGCCGGCAAGGACATGCGATGCGGACGGGCGAGCTGAGTGACTCGCTGCTCGCCCCGGGCGAGATGGGCCAGGATGCGTCGGCGGGTAGGATCGGCCAGGGCGGCGAAGGTCCGATCTAATCTCGCTGTCGAATATTTAACCATCTGGTTAAATATTAATGGAATAGCGTGATTCGGCAAACACTTTTTTTACAAAAGTTCGTTGATCGCTCCCGCTGCCACCAGAATCGGCCAGGCCGAGACTGCCACCAGCACACCGAAGAGCAGCGCCTCTAGCGCAAACTCGATATGGTTTTCTTTCTCGAAAAAATCTCGGCTGAATTGACGGGTCGAGTGGCGGCTGACCGAACCGGTTCGGTTGTCCTCTTTGCGAATACCTCGTTGAATCTTGATTACGCGCATGCCTCAGCCTAGCCATCAGCCGTGCGCGGTCAGGTTACGAATTGTCAAAACCGTGTGACGATGCGGTGACGCGTATGCAATTGGATCCTGGTTCGCGGCCATAAAGTGAAAAACCCGCCGCGGTATCGTCCACGGCGGGTTTTTAGCTGACCTAACCTTGTCGTGTGAACTTTCTTGCGAAATGCTTTCTTAGAATTTGATGTTGAGGTCGGCGAAGAAGAGTTGGTACTGGTCAAGTGGATTGATGCCAATGGCGATAGGTGTTCCGCCCGTCCCCAAATCATCATCATGACGCCAGCCGTAGTGATAGGTGAAA
>DATINV010000003.1:0-12890 GCA_035473775.1 Chthoniobacterales bacterium | reverse complement strand
ATTCCATAAACGCTGTTCGCATCGCCACAGTTCTCGAAGACTGCGGAATCAGCGCGTTGACCGTGCACGGCCGGACGCGTGCGCAGAGGTATTCCGGCGCGGCCGATTGGAACGTGATCGGCGAAGTCGCCGCGGCGGTTTCAATTCCAGTTATCGGCAACGGGGATCTCGCGAGCGCGGGCGACGTCCTTCAACGCAAGCGCGAAACTGGAATTTCCGGAGCAATGATCGGCCGAGCGGCAATGAGCGCGCCGTGGATCTTTCGGGAAACGAAAGCGTATCTCGCTAATGGAGAAATCATCGAGCCGCCAACCCTGGGGGAACGCTGGAAATTGATTTTGCGCCATTGCGAACTCCATGTCCGCGATTGGGGCGTTGAAGAACCAGCGATCCGTTCGCTGCGCGCGCGGTTAATGGCCTACTCGAAATCGATGCCGGAAGCGAAGCGTTTACGCGAAAAATTCTCGCAGGTCTCGACCTTCTCCGACGTTGAGCTGATTGCGGAAGAAAACATTTTGAATCAGGAAAACAGGAAATTAGAAGAAAACCAGAGGCAGATTCCTGCTTTCCTGCCTTCCTAATTGAATTTCTGATGAGCGCCGAAACAGCAACCCCGAATTACAAGACCGGCAACGAGAAATTGATTCGCGTGACCGATAAGGCCGCGAACAAGCTGGCATCGTTGCTTCAACAAAAAGGGAATCCCAATGGCGCATTGCGTCTCGCGGTCGTTGGCGGCGGTTGCTCGGGTCTGCAGTACGCCATGGATTTGGTGGATGGACCAAAAGAGCGCGACATTCTCGTCCCGACCTCGAGCGTTCGCATCGTGGTCGATCCGAAGAGCGCGCTCTTTGTGAGCGGTTCGGTCCTCGATTATAGCGAGGATTTGCAAAAAGGCGGATTCAAAGTCACCAACCCGAACGCGGTCGCGCACTGTTCGTGCGGCGAAAGCTTCGCGGTCTGACTTCTCGTCCGCCTTTTTAAGACTCCAAGATTAAGGAGTCGGCGAGGGTGAAGCCGCTTCGCTAGGCGAAGGCGATGCTTCTGCCTTCTTCGCGGTAGACTTCTTCTTCGCAGGCGAGGCCTCAGCTGAAGCACTCGAGGACTTCTTGGTGGTCGAGCTCTTCTTGGTCGTCGTCCCGTGGGTGGTCGACGCAGTCGAAGCGGCCATTGGCTCTTCCTTCTTCTGGGCCGTATTGTGGCAGGAACTCAGGAACGCGACCATCGCCAGGGCGGTGATCAACGTCAAAACGGTAGTTTTCATAGGATTGGTTAAGCTGAACGAACGCGAGAATGTCGGGCCTACGCGTGCAGAGCAAGCACTAAAATTCGTCGGTTTGGTGACATTTTTGTGCTTCATCCTTCAGCCGTGATCCTTCATTCTTCCGGTTATGAGCACTCGCATTCTTATAGCTGGAATTTTGGGCGGAATAGTCATGTTTTTCTGGAATTTTGTTGCGCACGAGTTTCTGCCGCTTGGCGAAATGGGCGTCCGCGTAATGACGAACGAAGACGCCGTGACCGGCGCGCTTCAAACGAATCTCGGTGATACCAGCGGCTTCTATATTTTCCCAAGCGGCGGTCTTACTCCCGGCGCAACCGGAGAGCAAAAAAAAGCCGCGATGCAAAAAGCCTCTGAACAAATGGCCACGGGCCCTGCCGGCGTCTTGATTTATCGTCCGAAGCGCGTTTTTAACTTTCCTAAACGGCTCGGCATCGAGTTCGCGACCGACGTCGCCGAATCGCTCCTGGCTGTTTTCCTTCTAGCTCAAACCCTGATCACCGGTTTTGGCGGGAAGGTAGGCTTCGTTTTCACCGTGGGAATTCTCGCGGCCATTACTACCAACGTTCCTTACGCTAACTGGTACGGTTTCCCCAAGGATTACACGCTCGGTCAAATGCTCATCCTAATGGGTGGTTTCCTGTTGGTGGGAATCGTTGCCGCGCTTGTTCTTCCCAAACGGGAGGCCGCCACGACTTGATTCAGTCGCTTTCGGGTTTTCGCGGTCGTACCTAATCGATATCGTCGCCGCGTTTTCGTTCAGTCTCGTACAACATTTGTCTTGCGCCGGGGCGCTCCTCAATGAGTTCGGCTGCGGAAACGGTGTGAAACGAAACGACGACCCATTCGCCGTCGTTCGGAATCACCGGGCGATGCCAAATGTTCTTGGGAATCGAAATCCAGCGTCGTTCCAACGGCACGCCAGAGTCACTCACCAAAATGTGCGAGCGCCAGGCAATCTCCGATTCCGTCTCCACCTCATTGGGCGTTCCTTTGGCGTCAATCTTCATGTCGCCGGTTCCCGCGAACGTCATCATTCGTTGGTGACTGTTCGGATGCCGTTCGGCGCCGGTGTCAGTCCCCGCGCGGAGCACAAACACCCAGCCCGACTCGATCGCCGGCGGCAGTTTGTCCCCGAATATCTCCAGCGCAATCGGCTCCCAGGTCATGAGCGCGTCCGGCTTTCTCGCCAGATCTTCGCCCACCCGGTTCACGATCGGAAGGATCTGCGAGCGAACTTCATCCGACTGCACAATTTTATCCAGCTGCTCCAGGACTGACCTTTCTTGTTTTGTTATCATTTACTTCTTTCTTACTTCATCCTTACGCTCCCCTAGTTCGGCAAAAGTGTTCCCCGGTTATAGTAAATTGCCACCAGGCGGCGGCCTTCCTACTTTATTCAAATGAACGACGCATTTACGAAATTCGAGCATGAAGGCTGGGAGCGCGTCGCCGGTAAATACGACGCCACCTGGTCCACCTCCACGCGCCAGTTCATCCAACCGTTGCTCGATTCGACCAAGGTCTCCGCCACAATGTCTGTGCTCGATGTTGGTTGCGGGCCCGGTTACGTCTCCGTCGCTGCGTCGGAACGCGGCGCAACCCCCACCGGATTAGATTTTTCGCAGGAGATGATCGCAATCGCGAAACGAATGTTCCCAAAAATCGAATTTCGCCAGGGCGACGCGCAACGCCTGGCGTTCGACGGTGCCACTTTCGATCGGGTGGTCGCGAATTTTTCGCTGCTTCATCTGGCGCATCCCGAAAGGGCGATGGCCGAAGCGCATCGCGTCCTAAAACCCGGCGGCCGTTTCGGGTTCACCACTTGGGCGAAGGTTTCGGAAAATCCGTTTGTGAGACTGGTCGACGACGCGATCGAGGCGCACGCCAACGTCGAGGTCGATCTTCCGCCGGGTCCGCCGTTTTATCTGTTCGCCGATGAAACCGAGTTCCGAAAGGCGTTGGAGCGCGCAGGTTTCGATGGATCTTCCATGACTTTCAAAGTCCATACCATCAAATGGCAGGTGCCGAGCGCGCGTTTCATTTTCGAAGCGGAACTGAACGCGGGTGTCCGCACTGCCGGATTACTCGCCCGTCAGACACCGGATGCGCTTCGCCAAATTCAAGCAGCGCTCGAGAAATCGGTGCAGCAGTACGCCACAACGGACGGCTTCGCGATTCCGAAAGCCGCGTATATCGTTGCAACAAGTAAGAAATAGTCCTGCGGGTTGATAGTTGAGTGTTGAGAGATAACTATTCCCTGCTCGTCACACGTCACTTGTCACTGCATATACTAGACACTCGGCAGCTCGGACACGCTGGAATCGTCGCCGCAACGGCGCTGGAAACGAACGATGGACTCGCGCTCTTCGATACCGGGCCAGAGTCGACCTTCGACAATGTCATCGGCGATCTCCGGAAAGCCGGATTCGACGCGAAGGACGTTCGTCACGTTTTCCTGAGCCACATTCATTTCGATCACGCCGGGGCAGCATGGCGTTTCGCACAATCGGCGACCATCTATGTGCATCCGCGCGGCGCGCCGCACCTGATCGATCCGGCGAAACTGGTTGAGTCGGCGACGCGAATCTTCGGTGCCGATATGGACCGGCTCTGGGGCAAAATTGTGGGGGTGCCAAAGGAACGCGTGAAAATTCTGGAAGACAACGATGTCGTGCGAGTGCCCCCGTTTGCGTTTCGCGCGATTGCAACACCAGGTCACGCCAGTCATCACCACGTCTATCACTGGAACGACAACGTCTTCGGCGGTGACATCGCGGGCGTTCGAATTGGAAACGGTCCACCGATTCCGCCGTTTGTTCCGCCTGAACTACACGTCGAATCGTGGCGGGAATCGATTGCCAGAATCAGAAACCTGAATCCCGCGAATCTCTATCTGCCGCATTTCGGAAAAGTTGAAGGCCCAATTTCCGAACACCTCGATCTCCTCGACGAACGCGTTGCGCGTTGGAGCGAATGGTTCCGCGACAAAATTCGTAACGGGATCAACGAAGATCAATTACGTCTCGATTTCGCGACGCTTGAACATTCCGAAATCGCTAATTTCTCCTCCGCCGATTCGTCACTCATCACTCGTCACATGTCACTCGTCACTTTGTATGAAGCCGCCGATCCAAGCTACATGGCGCCTCTCGCAGCGATTCGCTACTGGAAGAAATACCACCCTGAGGCGATCGGCAGTTAAAAAAGCCAAAATGAGGGGTTTACGGCGAGAGATTACAGTTTTGTAATCCTTCGCTGACAATGGCTTTTTCTCGAACAAACTCATTCCTGTGCACGGCTTTTGCTTCGTAACAATCTTGCAATGCCCACGGTTGATCAGAAAACGTTCGAAAAATTGCTTCCGATCGCTGTTCAATGGGCGAAAGCACAGGAAGCATTTGTCCTGCGACATGGCAGCTCGTTGAGCGCCCGCCACATCGCTGATGCAAAGCTCGCCGGTATTAAGGAACCCGGCCGCGTTCGGGTGTTGGTCGTTGACCGGATTCCATTGCCTGAAGATCCAAGCCTGGCTGAAGCATCGAAGCGCGTCGGCATCCTTACTGATGACACCCGCTGCATGGGTTTTGGCTACGCTTTGATTATCCGAGTGGACGCGTGGCACGATCGCGAAACGATCTTGCACAACTTCGTCCACATCGCGCAATGTGAGCGCGCGGGCGGGCTCGAAGAATGGTGTCGTCAGTATCTCGGCGATCGAACCAACTGTCCCGGGTTCACAGTCGGCCCGCTTGAAGAAGAAGCTCGCCACTTCGCGCGAGAAATTTGCGCAACTGACGCCGCGGCCTAACGCGACCGCATCGATCGTCGATTCGTTTGAATAGCGCACCGTGCTATCCGTCCATTATTTAGGGAAGGGAGTTAAGGGTTATGCATTTATGGGATAAAACAAAAACGTCGGGCGCAGCCGGTTACATTTTGCTTTGGTTACTGGGAATACCGCTGCCGATCTTGTTTCTCATTTTTCTACTTCGCGGATGCACCTAAGAAAGTAAGAATTAAAAAGGTACAATTAAGAATTTCTTACTTCTTAATTTTTAATTCATAGTTTCGGTGATGGTCAGCCATACTGACATTGCCATTTGGGTCGCGTCCGGCTTGCTTGCTCTCGGCATCGGCTTGGGCAAGTACTCTAAATATAAGACGCGCCAGAAGGTGGTCCGTGAGTTTGCCAATATGGATCCGGAACACCGCGAAAAAATGCTGAGCCGGATGCAGCCCGACACTCAAATGGAAATTCGCCAGGAACTCATGAAACGCTTTCGGGTCAAAAGCGATCTGTGACGTTGCACCGACCGGTGGCGCGTTAGACGTTAAGACGTGGATCCGCCGGCCAAATCGCTGTTGTCCCGCCTGGGCCATTGGGCTGCCGAACTCCTTCTCATCTTTCTGGGCGCCTACGCCGCGTTTTGGTTGACTAACTACCAACAGCATCGCGCTGACAATCGACGTCACGACCAAATTCTCGCCTGGCTCGAAGAACGAATGTCCGAGGGCCTTGAAGCAACAAAACAAGAAGCTATCGAACACGACCAACTGGCGGCCAAATTTCGCAGCGATCTCGCCGCTGGCAAAATGCCACCGTTGGCTCCCTTTTCCTTTACAGCTGATTACAGCGCGAGCGACACCGCCAGCGTCCTTCAAGCCGGAGGTTACGAAGTGCTCGAAATCAAAACCCTCAGCGCGCTCCGCGAATCGGAGTCGACGATCCGCCAGGGTTTGGAGCGGATGACGCATTATCAAAAACTCAGTGACGAATTGATTTGGCCGAACCTCGATCAGGACATTTCGTTCTTCTACGATCCGGCCAGTAAGAAATTGCGAAAACGATTTGCCGATTATCCGGAAGTATTGGAGGACACGGCCAAGTTCTTTCACGACTTGGAAAAGGCGAAGCGCCACCTGCTCGCTCAAATTCAGGCCGAGAGGCAAAAGCGCTGACCCGTTCCGTGACCTCGCCTATTTTCGAAATGACGATTTCGGTTTTGCCGGTCGACATCGACGGCCAAAACCACGTCAATAACACCGTTTACCTTCGCTGGGTCCAGGATGTCGCAACCGCCCACTGGAAATCGCTCGCCAGCGCGGAGGCGCAAGAAGAAATCGGCTGGGTCGTGGTGCGCCACGAAATCGATTACAAAATGCCGGCAAACCTGAGTGCTGAAATTGTCTTACGGACCTGGGTTGGCGAAGCCAGCCGTTTGAAATTCGAGCGCTTCACCGAGGTTTTGCGAAAAAGCGACCGCAAACTACTTGCCCAAGCGCGAACGCTGTGGGTCCCGATCGATTGGAAAACGGGAAAGCCGACCCGCGTCAACGCCGACGTCCGCGCCCGCTTCTCGGTTTCTTAATTACGCTCCCCTAGTTCGGCAAAAGTGTTCCCTAGGAATAGATTGCCACAGAGCGGCGGCCTTACGCTCCCGCTAGTTCGGCAAGTTAGCACCCTGGATATAGATTGCCGCACAGCGGCGGCCTTCTTAATTGCGCCCTCTTCTACGCCGCCAAAGATTTCCACTCTTCCGGCGTCAGCTTTAACTTTGCGGCCGCGCAGTTGTCTTCCAGGTGGTGGAGATTTTGCGTCCCAGGAATCGGCAGCATCACCGGAGAACGTTGGAGGAGCCAGGCCAGGGCCACCCGATAAACATCAGCGTTGTGCGCTTTAGCAGCTGTTTCCGCTGCACTGCCACTCAGCCCGCGATTTCCGCCGACCGGCGCCCATGGTAGAAATCCGAGACTTTCCTTTTCGCAATAATCAAGCGCGTTCTCCCATTTTCGGTCGTCGAAGTTGTAACGATTTTGAATACTGACGATAGGCACGATTTTTCGCGCTTCGGCGATTTGCTCAGCCGAAACTTCCGACAAACCGATGTGCCTGATCTTCCCCGCCTTTTGCGCTTCCTTCAGCGCGCCTAACGAATCTTCCGCGGGCACTTTCGGATCAATCCGATGCAATTGATACAAATCGATCCGATCGAGCTTCAGCCGCTTCAAACTGTTGTCCACACACTGTTTCAAACGTTCAGGCCGGCCGTCCGGAACCCATTGACCTGGACCGGGCCGGGTCAACCCGCCTTTGGTGGCGATCACCAACCCTTTCGGATAGGGATGGAGCGCTTCGGCAATGAGCATCTCGCTCGTGTCCGGACCGTAGGCGTCCGCGGTATCGATCAGGTTCACGCCTAAATCGACTGCGCGTTTCAAAACTTTCACCGCGTTCGCGCGATCGGGTGGCCAACCCCAAATACCGTCGCCGGTAATCCGCATTGCGCCGAAACCCAGACGGTTCACTTCGAGATCGCCGCCGATCTTAAACGTCGCGTTAGTCGCCGTGCCTGGCGTCGACGTGGATCCGAAGAGTTTGCCGCCCGCTAAGACTGTTGCCCCCGTTGCCATGCTTACTTCAAGAAATTTTCTTCGAGTGATCGGATCGTCCATTTGGTTCCTCCATCTGTCTGTTCTCCAATTTGTTTAGTTCCCGCCTCGCGCAGTAACAGCTGGATCAGCTGCCTGCAATGCGTCACCGGAGGTTCGTTTGCCGGTTTTTTGCAGATCGCTGCTGCTGTAACTTTTCCCTGTCGGATTCGTAGTCGCGGAAGTGGCGCTCTGTTGATTAGCGCATCCGGCGAATGCCAACGTTGAGAAGATGATTAAAAGCCTTGCTGAAAAGTAATTAGCTATCCTCATAATTCCTCCCCCTCTACTAGTAGACTTTCCGTCCGCATTCCGGATTCTGCAATTCGCAAATTTCACCTAGGACGAGACTTGTCACCCGTCACTCGTCACTTCTGCTTCACTTGGCCCGAACGCTGCTGCTTTTTGGACGTCCATGGAACGGGTTTATCGAATCCTCGCAGTCGACAATGAACCGTCGGTCACCACCGCATTCCGGTTCGTGTTTGATACTCCGCAATATGAAATCGTCTGCGCCAGCAGTGGTGAAGACGCCCTCAAACGTCTCGATTCCGCGACGCCTTTCGACGTCATCATCGTCGATCAAAGAATGCCGAACCTGACCGGAGTCGAACTGGTTGGTGAAATTCGGAAACGGGGAATCGAGGGAAAGATCATCGTCGTCTCGGCCAACCTGTCATCCGACGTTTTCGAAGCTTACCAGCGAATGGAGGTCAGCCGGATTTTCTCCAAGCCGTTCGACATTCGCCAACTTCGCTCCGCCGTCGACCAGCTCGCCGCGTAAAAAAGTAAGAATTAAAAATTAAGAAGTAAGAAAACGGGCGGCCGCCTCGAGTTCTTAATTTTAAATCTTACTTTTTGTTCACACGCGTCGTCGGCATATAATAAGTACTCGGCGCCAAAACGAGCCGGTCCGAATCCCAGGTCGCGGTGAAAATGTAAACTTGCCCCGCTTTGGCATTGAGCAGGAAAGAGGTGGGCCGACGCGCTTCCGTATTCGGCAACGCCAGCGCCGTCACCGTATGCCGGCCGGCCGAAACAAACCCTCCGTAATGTTGGTTCCGCGGAATGTTCGCCACCCGCTTTCCGTCGACCAACAACCGAATGAAAAGATCGCTTCCGAAATTGGGCGCGCGTTGCACGATCAATCGCGCAGTTTTTCCCATCGGGGCCGGTGTCGGGGTTGGGCGCGGTTTCGCGTCGCTGGTCGCGACAGCGAGCGGAGACATTAAAATGGCGGCAAAAAATATTCTTAGCACGGCGATGGCCTGATTCTGCTTTGGGTTTTTCACTCGCGCAAATGCCAAGCGTTTGCCAGTTGAGACGTTGAGAGGTTGAGAACTGATTGCAGGCAAAGCTGCTCCCTGCTCTTTACTCGTCACTCGTCACTCGTCACTCCGCTAATTGCGGCGGACGCCGCAATTAGCGGCATGGCGTCTGCTCGAAATTGCCCGATGCATCGCCGCCAACTCGCTCTCATTGCAATCGTTGTCGCCCTGGTTGGACCGGCGGTCTATTCGCTGACCCGCCCCGCCCCGCAAAGCTCAAACGAGCTGACGCTCCTCTCGGGAGGTTATCGGCTCGACAAGATTTATCGCTCGATGGAAGGACCCTGGTCGGTTCAACGCGATATCCAACTCCAGGCTCCCAACTCCAACCTCCGATCTTCTGTTGTCTGGATCACTGGCATCGATACGCAGGTCGTTGATGCATCCAAACAGACGCCGGTGTCCCAGGAATTCTTTTGCCACGCCAATCTCACCTTCGCCGACCAAAAACAACCGGCCGACAAACTGCATATTGCCGGGCGCCTTTTTACTCTCGCGCCTGGAAGATCGTCGATCGAACTGCCACCGGGTTTTGGCGTTCCCATCCCGTCCGATGCGCCGCTCGATTACGTGACCATGTCGCTGAATCTCAATCCGCGAACGGAAGCCGTGAATGTTCGCATGCGGACCACGGTTCACACGATCGCGGGCGACCAACCGAACGCGCCGACCAAAGCCTTGTTCCGCCGCGCTCTTTACGTTCTTCAACACGATAGCGGCACCAATCACCTTGCGTGCAATGCGAAATCGATGGCGGCCCCGAGTGGCTTGGGTTGCGGCGAATGGACCAAAGTAAACATGCCCGACGGATCGACCGTGCTCACACCAAGTGCCGGAATGACGAATCATTGGACTGTCGAGCGCGGTCACCACGTCTATACCACGGACATTACGCCTCAGCTGAATCTCCCGTTCGACACCACGATCCATTACGCCACCATCCACGTACACCCATTCGCGCGCGGGATGGAATTACGGGATATGACCACCGGCCAGACGGTTCTCCATTTGAATTCACAAGACTGGCCGGACCGAATTGGCGTCTCGCACGTCGACGAATTCAAATCGGTGGAAGGCGTTCCGATATTGCGCGGACATCGCTACGAGCTGACGACAGAATACGATAACACCTCGAATTCCAACACCGACGCGATGGCGATCCTCTATCTCTATTTGCTGGATAAACACCAAACGTAGCTCGTTGAGCCGGTGAGAGACGCGTAGTTGAGAGTAAATGCAGGCGGAGCTTTGACGTCTGTTCTCTAACCGTTAATCGTTAACCATTAACCGCTCTCCAGCCTGATGCGCTTCGCTTTCATCCTTCTTCCTTCAGCCTTCATCCTTTGTCTTTGTGCGTCACTCGTCAGGTCGGTAATTGGCGCTGAGCCGCCAATTACCGAGCAAGACCTCGTTCGTCGGACCCAGGAATTATACGATTCGGTCGTCGCCGGGAATCAGGAGCCGTGGAAAAAATATTTTGCCGACGATTGCACATTCTCCGACGAGAAAGGCCGCACCTTCGATAAGACAAAACTCGTCGCCGACATCACTCCATTGCCGAAGGGTTATTCCGGCGCGATCAAGATCGAGAACGTCATCAGCCGGATCATTGGCGACACCGCGGTGTTGAGTTACGACGCTAACGAAAGCGAAACCATATTCGGCCAGCAGCTTCACGCCCGTTACCACATCACCGATACCTGGCTCCAACGAAACGGGAACTGGCAAATCATCGCCAGCCAGGGTCACCGTTATTATGAAGACCCAGCGATCGGTCAGGACGACGAACGAAAATTTCGCGATTACGTTGGCCAATACGAGCTGGCCCCCGGCCAAACCCGCGTCGTCACCGCCTTCGATGGAAATTTATTCATCGAGCGAAACGGCAAAAAAGAGCAACTCCTCACCGAATCGGGCGACCTGTTTTTTCGCAAAAGCGTTGAAGGCCGGATTTTATTTCGTTACGGCGCCAATGCCAAAGTCGACGCCCTCATCGATCGAAGAAACAACGAAGACGTCGTCTGGAAAAAAATGAAATAAGACCAAAGGCATTGAGAGGTTGAGTAGTTGAAGAGGTTGAGCCGATGTCTGATATCTGCTTTTCTTGCTCGTCACACGTCACACGTCACCCGTCACTCTTCTTCACCACGTGACGTTCGCGTAGCCGTCGCCGTCCACGAACGTGTTGGTGCCGATTACCCGAACGAACGTGTAATTAATTCCAAAATCGTACAACACCTGGCCGTACACTTTTAGGTCAGTTGTTGTGCGGTGATCTGTCGTGAACGCCTCGAATGCTTTCAGGTCCGTGTTCGCGATCATCACCGGCACGCTGACAAACCCTCTTTTTTCTTCGGGCGCTGCCTGCCAGACCGATGCCTGATACCAGTTTGGTTTGATGTGCCGCAGTTCCTTCGACCGAAACTGGAAATGCAGTTCCACCAACTGCCCGACATGAGCATCCAGGGTCCGGCCTTTGCTCAACGTTTTTACATCTACCTTCTGCAACTTCGCCCAGGCCTTGGAATCAAATCGCGCGCCCGCAAAAATTTTCACCTGCGCAGCAAAACTGCCGGCTACGATTGCGCAGCCAAGTAAACCAAGAACAACGCGCCGCATAGGTCTAAGAGTTATCAAAAGGGCCGGATACGAATCAGTGATAAACCCAAAGGATAAATGCCGGTATAAGAATCCCAATCGTCAAACATGTTGTTGCCACGATCGGGCGCTGACTAAATCGATAGGCCATGATCACGCCGATGATTGTTGTCGCAATGAGACCAATAGCCGCGGCGAACATGAAATAACGCAATGGCGTG
Source organism: Chthoniobacterales bacterium (assembly GCA_035473775.1). Taxonomy (GTDB): domain Bacteria; phylum Verrucomicrobiota; class Verrucomicrobiia; order Chthoniobacterales; family UBA10450; genus AV40. The sequence continues at coordinate 1,029 of DATINV010000003.1, read as the reverse complement.
GGCGATTTCTGCTTGGTCGGCGGAATGTGCGCTTCTTTATGGATGTTGGAGAGCATGACCAAAGCGCGTGGCGGCTGATAACCACCCGGGTTCCCCCGTTCTGCCTCGTGCCAATAAAAAATCTGCCACGAGCCAGTAACGGCGAAAAAAATCAACAACGGCGCGAACAAACAACCGAGATAGAGATGAATTTGGCGAAGAAATCGCACGCTTCTCTTTTAGCGAGATAACCTTGCCCTGTCACGCTTGCGCGCTGTCGTTACAATTCTTAATTCTTCCCTCTTAATTGTGCCTTTCTTAACATGCCGTCATGAACAAATACCTCGCAGAATTCATCGGCACGTTCTTTCTCGTCCTGACCGTTGGCTGCACCGTCATCCCAGGCGCCACCGGCGTGATTGCTCCGCTCGCAATCGGCGCCGTATTGATGGTCATGGTTTTTGCCACCGGACACATTTCCGGCGCTCACCTCAATCCCGCCGTGACGGTCGCGGTCTTTCTGCGCGGCAGCTGTCCGGCACGCGACGTCATCCCCTATTGGATCGCGCAGATATTGGCCGCAATCTGTGCCGCGTTCGTCGCTGTTTATCTTTGCGGCAAAAGCGGCACACCGATGGAAATTACAAATGTTCCGCTGGCGATGCTCGCGGAATTTCTGTTCACCTTTGCTCTCGCCTTCGTCGTGTTGAATGTCGCCACCGCTAAAGGCACGGCCAACAACTCATTCTACGGCCTGGCGATTGGCATGACCGTCATGACCGGCGCGTTCGCGGTCGGCGCAATTTCCGGCGGCGCGTTCAATCCTGCCGTCGCGATTGGCATCGGGGTGATGAAACTGGTCAACATTTCGCAAATCTGGATCCACATCGTCGCGGACCTAGTTGGCGCAGCCGTAGCCGCTTTCGCGTTCAAAATCGTTAACCCGCGCGAAAACATAGCCACGCCAAGCAGCTAAGTTGCGGAGCGGTTGAGAATTGAGCTGACTGCGCGTTCCCTTCCTTCTTAGTTCTTAATTCTTAATTCTTAATT
>DATINV010000002.1:0-24151 GCA_035473775.1 Chthoniobacterales bacterium | reverse complement strand
GACAACAAAGAATGCGCTGAGCGCCGCCCACATTGTTCGTTTTTGCCACGGTGTCGGGTAAGTGCTCATGATCTGGCGCAATCCCAAACGATTGACCAACGCGATTCCGTCCTCGGTCTAGTGAATTGGATTCGCATTCGGCGTTTGACCTTTGCTCATCTTGGTTTTGGCGTTCTCAATCTTCCCACTCAAGTTCTTGTTTTGGGGGTCGAGGCTCAGTGCTTTCTGCCACGCATCCACCGCCTGCGCGATCTTATTCATTTTCGCGAACGTGTCGCCAATGTGTTCAAAGATGACCGGATCGTCCCGAGTCAATTTTTGGGCGGCGCGAAGTAAATCAACCAAGGCCTGATCGAACCTTCCCTGTCGATATTCGAGCCAGCCAAGAGTGTCGATATATGCCCCATTGTTGGGATCGGCCTGCAAGGCCAGTTTAACCATTTGGTCGGCTTCATCGAGTCGCAGGTTGTGCTCGGCCCACATATAAGCCAGATAGTTTTCCGCGTCCGCCGCGTTGGCCGGATCAATAGCAATGGACTTTTGGAACAGATCCGCCGCTTTATCGTAAAACCCGGCCTGTTCTGCCGCCGCGCCATAATCGAAATAAAATCGCGCATTGGTTATCTCGTTCCCCTGCACCTCCGCTTCGTGCAGCGCTTCCTCGAATGTGGTCACCGCGTCTTGCGAATGTTTTGCTTCCCGCTGAGCAATCGCCAGATAATAGGCGATCTCGGGAGTTTGCGGAAAGTGCTGGCGCGCTTCCGTCAAGACTTTCACCGCGCGCTCACTTTCTTTAAGCGGACCCAGGAGCAGTTCGGCGAGATGAAGGTAGGGACTGGCGCGAGTCGGATTTACGACCAAGCTCTGCTCATAATTCGCGGCGGCTTTAGCGAATGCAGCCTTCGCCTCATCCTTTTTCTTATCGCGTTCGAGGCCGCGCGCCAAATCATCGAGCAGCCCGGCCAGCAAATCGTAGGGCTGATATTTGTCCGGTTGTTGTTTGATGATCTCCTCGAGCATTTGGACGGCTTTTTCACGTTGATTGGTCAAAACAAAGCCGGTGGCGAGTTTTTCGCGCGCATTTGTATCGTCAGGTTCTAATTCGACCAGTCGAAGGTAAAGCGGAAGCGCTTCCTTGATCTGCTGAGTGGCAGCGTAATAATCGGCCAGGTCTTTGATGACCGCAGTGTTGTCGCCGGCGTGTTCAGCCGCCTTCTTGAAAATATCATTAACGCGCGCAATTTCGTCCGGCCTGGGAGCGCGATCTCCTTTGAAGACGATCGATGCATAAAGTTTCCCGAGCCGCGTCCAGAAAGCCGGATCGTCACTCTTGAGCGCGGCGGCACGGTCTAGGGATTGCATCGCCTTTTTTTCATCGCCAGCAGCTAAAGCAACTTCGCAAAGACGCTCGTAGGCGTTGATGTTGTGGGGATCGATCGCAATAGCGCGGTTGACGTAGTCGATTGCCTGGTCGGTTCGCCGGAGATACTTCGCGTAAATGAACGCCAGTTGCAGCAAAGGATCCGGCGCATTGGGCGATGCCTTAACTGCATCCTTTAAAACGTCGATTGCCTGCGGGAAATCGTCCTGGCGGGCGAGCAACGAGGCCACCCGGCCGGCGAGATCGGTCTGCCCCGGATCAACATCCAGCACCTTTCGGTAGGCAGCCAGCGCCTTGTCCATTTCGCCGTTTTCCTCATAGGACAGTCCTTCGACGAAATGGGCCAGGGCGTCGGCTTTGTGTTCGTTTTCCAGCCGCAGCAAGAGATCTTTCGCCGGCGTGGCCGAAATTGAATCATCCTGTCGCGCCACTTTCTTGGCCGGTGCCGAGGTCTGATTAGTGACAGGCGGCGGCGAGGCGATCCGCGAACGAGCAAAGGTTGGCAGCGAAAACGCATAACAACCAAGAACAAGCAGCCACGTAGCGAACCGCTGTGCTCCGCGGCTTGAATCGATCATGGGCGAGTCTAGTCGTCCGTCACAATCGGCGCAAACACCCGGCCCTGGCCTAACGAGTCCCGTTACGACTTGTATCGTAAACGTTTCTTGTGGCGATTTGCCCGCATCCGTTTACGACGCTTGTGCTTCGAGATTTTCGCTTTCCGGCGCTTCTTCAGAGAACCCATGAATTTTCAGTTTGTGCCGCTCGCATCCAACCACATCGCGCAAATGTATTCAACCACTTCTTAGCGGCGCAGAGATGGTCAGAAATTGGTTAACGCAATCGCGGAGCAAACCGGGACGCGAAAAAAATTAAGATCAGGCTGGTGGAACTTATTCATCCTTCATCCATTCAATATCGGGCTGGTGGGATTTGAACCCACGGCCTCCTGGTCCCGAACCAGGCGCTCTACCAAGCTGAGCCACAGCCCGCACTAATTCCGGCGCCGGATACTTCGCGCATGTCCGGATTTCTGCAAGCAATACAGAAGAATTAAAAACAAGGCGAAACGCGCGACTTCGACGCCCCGGGGAGAACGTTAAGAACGCGATAAACCTAAGGCCCAAGGCGTGGGTGTTCAAAAATTGATCAGAGGCGCTTCTCAGTCAAGAGACCCTAATCCTCTCATATTTGCGATAAATATGGCCATTTCTCAAATTATTGAATTTTCATGTAAGTGAGCTCAATTTCGGCATATTTGCTGCTATTTCCGTAATACCTGTAATGAAGCTCTCAATCCACAAGATCGCAGCGATGACTCTCGTTGAGACGGCGGTCGGCATTTCGGTCATTAGTCTTGGAACCGCCTGTGCCGTGGGAGCCTTGACCCGCTTCAATTCACTCGCCAGCACCGCCCGGAACGCCACCGGCGCATACACCTCGGTCATGAATCAGATCGATCTCATCCAATCTGATAGCCCGTTCAATCCGCAAAAGACGAATGCCGACGGCTCCGCTCAAATCCCGCCGGAACTTCAAATCGGCAGTCACACCCAGAACAATGTTCCGATATATCAGGATCCGAAAACAGGAGTGATCGTGAGCGGCACCATGACAACCGCGGTCACCGACATTAGCTCCACTTACTCGAACGGGTCCGTCACCTTTCCACTGACAATGTATAAGGCCGTGGTCACGGTTACTTACACATACCTCAACCGTAACTACTCATTTTCCATGAGTACAATCCGCACATCCGACATATGAAACTCGCTACAAAAAACCAAGGATACACGTTAATCGAACTGGGAATCGTCTCGACAATGTTTAGCACAGTCGGCGTCGCGCTCTGCTCACTCTTGAACGTCAGTTTGGTGATGGGGGCCAAGAATATCGCCATGAACACGGCCCACACCCAAGCGCGCACCGCGATGATTCAAATGCTGCAAGACCTTCATTCCTCGGTCTCACTGCCTTATCTCGTCGACACGAACGGCGCCAGGAACAGCGATCAGACTCAACCAGCAGCTGGAATAGCATTTCAGGAGCTATCCAGTGGCCCTCACAAGATCACCGCCGATGTGACCACCAGCCAAAACCAGGTCTCCCTTAGCCTGACGCCCGTTAATGGTTCGATTCCGACAGTTGCAGCCGGCCAGAGATTGATCATCCCGACTCATCAAATCGAAGACGATATCACTGCAGTGAGCGGCAGTGGCAGTCATATCACTGTCACATTGGCCCACACTGTGCCGGTCGCCATTTCCGGCACCAGCAACTATACCATTGTCGCTCTCATTACCGATCATTGTTCATACACAGTGAGCAACGGTAACCTTCAATGGCAAGGATCCAGCGCTAAGAAGTCGTTCGCCGTTCTCGGCGGCGACATTACCAGCACTCTACCTTTCAGCACGCCTCAGACTCCGGCCGGAGCGCTTTATTATCGGTTCGTTTCCGCGATCAACCTTTCAACCACTGATGCTACCTACAGCAATCGAAACTTCAAAGCCGCCAACATTTTCCTAAACGGACAGATTCCAATGAAGGCCCGGCTTACAACCTATCAATGAGAAAAATTAAACCATACGAGTCTGGAAGCTCGCTCGTTGTCGTCATTCTGATAATGGCGACACTGGCGGTAATCGTCGGTATCACCTTGGACTACAGCACCAATGTGAATCGACTCGTTCAGCGAACAACGACGCTGCAGACTGCGGTCGCCGCCGCCGATGCAACCATCGAGCAGCTGTTCACAAACTGGCGGGCGATTTGCCGAGCCTCACCATCCACGGCCCTGGCCAGCAACGCCTTCTCAGGCATTCCTCTTCCGACCAACGCTCAACTGAATCTGCCCGGCAGCTCAAACTTTGCCAAGGCCGGAACGAACGCGGACACAAGTGACGAATATTTTCCAGACTACACCGTCTCGAACATTAAGGTCGTTGCAGTTGATGGCACTCTTCAATCTCTCGGCGGCTCGACCATCGCTCCGCCTCCCGCAGCTGGAATGTTACCAAGCCCTGCACCAACTCCGCCGCTCCCACCGACCACATCCGCCGCATTTAACTACGTAGCATCAGCAGACGTTACTCTCCCCACGGTCCGCGGGAACGTAGTTGCAAAAGTGCACCGGGTATTTTCGAAAACACAACTTTCGCCCTGGAATTTCGCGATTTTCTACGTCGATCCGCTTGAGATCCATCCAGGTGCGGCAATGACCGTCACCGGTTGGGTAAACACCAATTCAAGCCTCTACACGGGTCACAAGAATCTCACTTTCGCAGACAAGGTCACCTATGCCTCAGACTGGTTTGCCTCAACCAGCGCTAATCCTATGACTGGCTTTATGCCTGGCGACCAACAGCACGCATCAAGTGATCCATTGAACGGCACGCCAACCTATGTCAGCAATCTTCCTCCGGCTCGAGACGTCGCCTTGCAACCCTTCGGTATGGATTCCACGGCCATCTTCAGCACGTCCGATTCGAATCCAAACAATGACAGCTATCGCGAGTTGGTTGAACCACCAGTTGCGACATCGACCGATCCATTCGCAGGTCAACGTTTTTGGGATCAAGCCGGCATAATTATTAAAATTCAAGACAATCCGAATTCGAATGCCAATGGCTTCGACGGCGTAAAGGGACATGACCTCGTGAACCTCTACATTGTGAGTAACCAGCAAACGGGAGCAACCCAGACCCTCACCAGCGGATCTCTTTACACCATGTTTACTGCTGCCGGTGCAATTACCACGAATCAAACCATCCAGGATAATCGCGAGGGAGCCCAGATCCGACTGACTACCCTTGATATTAGCAAACTGGTGACCACCGTTTCCAGTGGAAACCCGAATTACACTTCCTCATTCGGCACTCCGATTGTCTACATCTACGACGCCAGCGCGACTAGCAGCGCTAGGCGCGCTATTCGAATAAAAGGCGGCAGCAAAATTCCAACCTCCGGACTGACAATCACGAGCAACAATCCGATCTATATTCAGGGCGATTATAATACGGGAGGTAGCCCGCCCTCTGACAGCACGAGTCAGAATGATCCGACAAAGCCGCAGGTTTCCGGGTACACCAGAGCGCCCTGTTCGGTTATAGGCGACGCAATAAATTTGCTGTCCAATAATTGGAACGACGCGAACTCAACCTCTGACACGAGTGCGCGGTTGGCCACCAACACCACATTTAACACCGCGATCCTCTCGGGCATTATTCCAACTGCAGCACCAGGGGGAGATGGCTCCTATAGCGGCGGCGCGGAAAATTTCCCGCGTTTCCTTGAAGACTGGGGTCACAACAGTGCCATTGTCACCTATTACGGTTCAATGGTCGAACTGTACAAGAGCCAGCAATCTACTGGTGAATGGGGTAGCTCCAATGTCTATGTGCCACCGATTCGTCATTGGTATTTCGACCAGAACTTTAGAACGAAACCTCCTCCGGGTTCGCTCATGGTCTACAGCTACACCAAAGGTCAATGGGCAATGCAATAAGAATAGGCGCAACCCTGATCACGACAGCGGGGTTGGCGTACGCGGGTCTCGATCTGACGCCTCGACAGCAGGATTATGAGCTTGAGGGCATAACGATGCATCGGCTCGCCTTCAGCGACGGACAAACCGAAATTACTTACACTCCGCCAAAGAATTGGGACTATTCAGGCAGCGGAAACCACTTCAGTCTTCGTCCTCATTCGGTTTCCGGGGCCGATGCCGAGATTACAGTGAACAAATTATCCGGCGGCGGAGATTTCGATGAGGAAGCGACAAAACGCTTGTGTGAGGAAGTTCTAAAATCTGTTCCGTCCGGCGCCACCAATACTACCCTCGTTTCTCAGCAGCTAAACCCTGTGTTCATCAATCGAAAAGGTACCTTTCTGGTGGTGATCAGCTACGATTACTACAGCCAGGCTTACGAGCGATCGGTGATGTTCCTAAATCGCAGCAACGAACAACTACGTTTCCAACTCACTTCCTACCGAAACGCGTTTCAGGAACTACAGAAGGCCTTTGCGAGTAGCCATTACTCTTGGCAAAAGCTTTAACCCCATGGACTTGCAGGGGCGGAAGTTATCGTTTTTTATAAAAAACCTCTTTTTTCCCGTCCGCCAACTTCACCGTCAACGGCGCGCCGGATACGCATCGTCAGTTACGTTGAAGACACTCGTTAGGCGCGGCGATTTTGCGGATCTTTTTGTCAGCTAATCCAACTTAGGCGCGTCGAACAAATCGGTTGACAAGTTTTTCAACCGCTCGCAGAGTCACGCTCCGTTTCTTATGCTCGCCGCCCCGCAGATTTTACCATCCGCGCTCGCTCAGAGCGCGCTGACCATCCTTGAATTCCCGACGGAAGCGAACCGCACCGTCAGATCCTTGCGCCATATGACGACTCAACTTCTCCAGGAAGCCGCTCAACTAATTCCCAATCAGCAACTCCTGATTAACGTTGTTTCCAAGCGGGTGCGGCAACTCGGTTTGGGACACCGGCCAATGGTCGAAACCACCCCGCGAATGTCGCTCACTGACATCGCGCTGAAGGAAATCGTCGTCGGCAAGCTCGCGTTCGAGGCAATTAAAGCTTCTCAGGAGAACGCGTAAGCGTCCGTCGCGTTTCAAAACGCGATCATGTCCGCCGAGTCGATTCTCAATCGCAAGGCGCTGCGTGACTTTCACATTCTTGAGCGTTACGAGGCCGGAATTGAGCTCAAGGGCAGCGAAGTAAAATCAATCCGCGCCGGCAAGGCCAATATTAGCGATGCCTTCGCCCGCATCGAAAAAGGCGAAGCGTTTCTCTACAACGCCGACATTCAACCTTACGAAAAAGCAAGCCACGAAGTGCCGGTGGCCAAGCGGGTTCGAAAACTTCTGCTCCATCGTCAGGAGATCGATAAACTTTACGGTGAGACTCAGATTAAAGGACGCGCCCTTGTTATTCTCAAGCTCTATTGGAAAAACGGAAAGCTAAAGGCAGAAGTGGGTGTCGGTCAGGGCAAAGTTGCGCGCGACAAGCGCGCCGACATTAAGAAACGCACGGTCGAGCGCGAAACCGCGCGCGAAGTTGCCCGTTTCAACCGCAAACATTCTTAGCGCCACTCGAATTCCGCATTGGACGTTGAGCTCGGAGGGTTCGACGTTTTCCGAATGTCTCATCAATTCTACCGCGGCAAAATCGCATTGATTACCGGGGGCTCGCGCGGACTCGGCTTCGAAATCGCGAGACAGATTTGTGCACGCGGCGGAAAAGTTGTTCTTCTGGCTCGTGACGCAGAGGAGCTCTCGCGCGCAAAAACGGAGTTAGATCAATCCGGCTCTGAAGTCCTGACCATCCCCTGCGATTTGTTGGAAACCGCCCAAATGCAGTCGGCCGTTCAGCAAACACTCCAACGCTTTGCTGGGATCGACATTCTCATTAACAACGCGGGCATCATCGAGGTCGGTCCCCTCGCCCACATGCAATTCAAAGATTTCGATCGCGCGATGCGTTTGCATTTCTGGGCGCCCTACATTCTGCAATTTCTTGTCGTGCCTCAAATGCGAGCGAAAGGCGGCGGTCGCATCGTGAACGTTTCGTCGATTGGCGGAAGAATTGCCGTTCCGCACATGACGCCGTATTCGGCCAGTAAGTTTGCCCTCGCGGGGTTTTCCGATGCGATTCGCGCGGAACTCGCAGCTGACAAAATCTACGTCACGACCGTTACCCCAGGCATGATGCGCACCGGGTCGGAAGTTCATGCCAAATTCAAAGGCGATCACGCCGCCGAGTTCCGCTGGTTCAATTCATCTCTGAAATTTCCGTTCGCGTCGATCTCGGTTCAGCGCGCAGCGAAAAAAATCGTGAACGCTTGTGAGCGCGGCAAGCCGGTGCTGGTCATGCCTTTCTCGACCTACCTGATCATCGCCGCCAACGCAGTGTTTCCAAATTTGGTGGCGCGCGCGATGAAAATTTTTATGCGCGCATTGCCGACGCAGGTCAGCCGGAGCGGCGACGAAGCAAAGTCGGGCGCGGAAATCCGGCCGGAAAAGTGAAGGTAAGTCGTCTCTTCGTTTCGATTGATCCGCCGAAATCCGTCCGGCAGATCTTGGCCGATCTCGATCCCCATATCCGCGGTGTACGCTGGACCGCGGATGATCAATTTCATCTCACGCTGGGATTTTTTCCCGACGTAACCGAGGAAGCGGAGCTCGGGTTGCGCGAAAAACTAGGAGCGATCGAGTTTCGCGCGTTCTTCCTTCCCGTCGAGGGCATCGGGACGTTTCCACCTAAAGGAATAGTCAAAGTCATCTGGGTCGGCGTCGGTCGAGGACATCCGCATCTTTTCCAACTTCATAAACGTGTCCAGGAAGCCGCGCTTGCCGTGGGATTGTATGCCGATCTGCGCCCCTGGCATCCGCACGTCACCCTCGCGCGCTGCCACGGTGTTCCAGGCTATGCGCTTCGAAAGTTTCTCAAATCAAGCGCCGATCTCGACGCCGGGATGTTTCGGGTGGAAGCGTTTCATCTCTATTGCAGCCAACTCACTCCCGCCGGCCCGATCCATACCTGCCAACTCTCCCTGCCGGCTACTGGCTAGGCGCTCGACTCGAAAGCGGTGCCGCAATGTGTTCGAGCGATTGTCGCTCGGCCGGAACTCCGATCCAGAGTTCGACGATTGCGCCTACAATCATCAAAAACGCGGCGACGAGATAACCAGTCACCAACGCATCGGCCGATCCCGTTCCGATAATCCAGCCAAATAACCACGGCGCGAACACCCCGCCGGCAAGAGTTCCAATGGCGTAGAAAATTGCGATCGCAAACGCGCGAATCTCTAATGGGAAAATTTCACTCACGGTCAGGTAGGCTGAACTCGCCGCCGCCGAAGCGACGAAGAAAATGATCGACCAGGCAATTGTTTGGGTGGTTGCGGTCAGCATTCCGGCATGAAACAACCACGCCGTTACGCCCAACAAAATTCCGGCTAATCCGTAAGTCGCCGTAATCATTTTTTTGCGGCCAATCGTATCGAAGAGATGTCCGAGAAAGATGGGGCCCAGCAGGTTGCCGATCGCAAACGGCAGCAAATAAATGCCGACGTGATGTTCGGAGACGCGGTAAACCCGCATCAACACCAGAGCGTAAGTAAAAAAGATCGCGTTGTAGAAAAACGCCTGGGTCGTCATCAGAACGAAACCGAGGAGTGAGCGGCGACGATGTTCGTGAACAATCGCGTTCCAGATCTCGCGCCAGGGCGTGTGGGTTCGGGTGTGAATTTGGATCGGCTCGAAATCGTAGGCCGTCTCTCTGAGACGGCTGGCGTCCAACACAGACGCCCTACAAAATTCCTGTTCGACTTCCGTGACGATCTCTTCCGCTTCACGGTTGCGGCCGTGAATCATTAGCCAGCGCGGGCTTTCCGGAATCCAACGCCGGAAGAATATCACGACAAGTCCAAGCGTCGCGCCAATGGCAAACGCGAATCGCCAGCCAAGCGAGATTGGAAATCGGGTTGGGTCGAGCAAGATCAGCGTCACCGCCGCACCGAGCGCGGCGCCCATCCAGTACGAACCGTTAATCATCAAATCGACCCGGCCGCGGACTCGCGCTGGAATCAATTCGTCGATCGCCGAATTGACCGCCGCGTATTCGCCGCCGATCCCCGCACCGGTCAGCGCGCGAAACAAAGCGTAGCTCGCAAAATTCCAGGAGAACGCGGAGAGCGCCGTTCCCATCAAATAAACGGCGACCGTCACGAAAAATAATTTCTTCCGACCAAACCGGTCCGTTCCATAACCAAACAGAATGGCACCGATTACCGCGCCGGCGAGGTAACAGGACGCGCTCGCCCCAACTTCGCTGTCAGTTAAACCAAGGGTCTCGCGGCGCGTCAGGATTCCGCCTAATGAACCGGCCAGCGTGACTTCAAGCCCATCCAGAATCCAGATTGCGCCTAGGGAGATGACAATCAGCCAATGCCAGCGATGCCACGGCATCCGGTCCAGGCGCGCTGGAACATGCGATTCAATCGTTTCGCCACTTGCCATTCTGCTTGTCATTCCGAGCGGAGCGAGAAACCTCACAATCGAAGCTTGGATCACACAATTTACATTGAGTGATCACTCAACTCTATGGGAGGTCCCTCACTTCGTTCAGGATGACAGACAGCTAGTCTTCGTACGTCGGCAAGCCTTTGGCGCGTCGTTGCTCCTTGATGTAGTTCACCATGTCTTCCGAGGTCTTGAACTGAAGCGACTTATAGGCCGGCTTATTTTTCCGGCGAAGCACGCTGTACCACCAACGCCAGTAATTCTGCCAGGTGTCGTAGCCTGCTTCCGGTTTCTCATGAGCGATTTCAGCTGCAATCCGCTCGTCGACGCGTTCTTTCCAGTACTGATCTTCGGTCACGTTGGTGACTGAAATCGTTCCAGCCCGGTCGGTCCGATATTCCCGGATAGTTCGGCGATGAAGGTCGCACGCTGGAAGAAAAGTCCCTACTAGGACGACGGCGATGACGCGGCGGGAAGGAATTTTCAGCATGTCAGTTGGAAACAATTTCTGAACTAGAACAATTCGTCAATTTCGAAAGCCGCCACCTCGAAGTTATGCGGTGCGACCGCAGCAGTTCTTGTATTTTTTCCCGCTTCCGCAGGGGCACAGCTCGTTCCGGCCCACCTTCGGCAGGGACCGTCGTACCGGTAAATCGATCGAAACTTCGCCCGCGCCTGCGCCGTCGCCATCCATGGCGACTCCGGCCATAGCTGGTTGTGGCTGCCGGGCGCGCGCCGGCGCATTCGCCGTCGGAGCTGTCGGTGCGTCTTCACGCAATAAGAACTGCGGCAAACTTCCAAGGAAATCTTCGAAGGCGCGCAAGTTTGTCGTGCTTCGGAAAAGATTGTGCAGTACTTCGTTCTTAATGTTCGCCATCAGCTCTACGAACATGTCGTAAGCTTCGGTCTTGTATTCGACCAGCGGATCCTTTTGCGCGTAACCGCGGAGATAAACGCCTTCTCGCAGGGCATCCATTGCGTAGAGATGCTCCTGCCAGAGGCGATCGATCGCGTTCAAAATGATGTAGCGCTCCAGACTTTTCACCGCAGCCGGCTCTTCGTGACTCGACTTCCGCTGGTAGGCGTCCTTGATTCGCTCGATCAGGAACTTCGCGTTCTCATCGACACTTCGCGTTTCAAATTGCGCGCGCTCCTTATTTAGGCCCAGCGGAAACGTGACATTTACCCAGTTGAGCAAGCCGGCATAGTTCGGCTCTTCACCTTCGAGATATTCCTTCACCTTGTTCGGCACGGCTTCGTCGATGACTTCAAAGATTTCCGCGCGCGGATCCTCCGTGTCGATGACCTCGTTGCGCCACGTGTAAACGACTTCGCGCTGCATGTTCATCACGTCATCGAAGTCGAGTGTGCGTTTCCGGACTAAATAGTTGCGCTGCTCGACACGTTTCTGCGCTGTCTCGACCGATTTGTTCAACCAGCGATGCTCAAGCTCCTGGCCTTCTTCGAGACCGAAGCGCTCCATGATTTTCGTCATCCGATCGGCCGCGCCGAAGTTCCGCATGAGATCGTCCTCGAAGCTGACATAGAACCGCGACGCGCCGGGATCGCCCTGGCGGGCGCACCGGCCACGTAATTGTCGATCAATCCGGCGCGCCTCGTGACGTTCGGTTCCGAGGACAGCCAGGCCGCCCATCTCGGTTACGCCGGGGCCGAGTTTAATGTCGGTACCGCGACCGGCCATGTTCGTTGAAATCGTCACCGTCCCGGGCTGACCCGCGCGGGCAACAATTTCGGCTTCCTGCATGTGAAATTTCGCGTTGAGCACGTTGTGCGGAATCTTTTCGCGCTTGAGCATTCGGCTCAGCAGCTCCGACGCTTCGACGCTCACCGAGCCCACCAGCACTGGCTGCCCCTTTGCGTGATGCTCTTTAATCTCACTAATAACGGCGTTGTATTTCTCGCGGCGCGTCTTGTAGATCCGATCGTTGGAATCCTGTCGTGCGACGGGCCGATTTGTCGGAATCACGTTGACGTCCAGCTTGTAAATATCGTGAAACTCCGCTGCTTCGGTTTCTGCGGTGCCGGTCATGCCTGCCAGCTTTTGATAAAGCCGGAAATAATTTTGGATCGTGATCGTTGCCAGGGTTTGGGTTTCGCGATCAATCTGGACGCCTTCTTTTGCTTCGACCGCCTGATGCAAACCATCGCTCCAGCGGCGTCCGGGCATCTTGCGACCGGTAAATTCGTCGACAATGACGACTTTGTTCTCCTCAACTACGTACTGGACGTCTTTGTCGAAAACGCAATAAGCGCGAAGCAAATTCGAGATGTTATGGATTCGCTCTGCTTGTAAGTCGCAATGCTCTTGTCTCTCAGATTTCTTCTTGTCCTTCTCTTCGTCCGACAACGCCGCATCGAGATCGATCTCAGTGAATTCGCTGATTAGATCCGGCAGCACGAACGCGTTCGAATCGTCCGGATCTAAAAACGTCCGGCCTTGTTCTGATAAATCCGCCTCGTTCGATTTTTCGTCGATCGTAAAAAACAGTTCTTCCTTGAGCGCAAACAGCTCTTCTTTGCGCGTGTCGGTGTAAAACGAAAGCTCTGCCTTATCGATCGCCCGCCGTTTGTCCGGATCTTCCATCATGCGCAACAACTGTTTATTGCGCGGTTGACCGAGTTTCACTTTGAACATCAAACGACCGCCAAGTTCGGCGTCGCCTTTATCAAAGGCTTCGGCCGCTTCACTGGCCACGCGGTTACAAAGCATCGTTTGCTTGCGCACCAGCTGTTCGATCAACGGCTTCCATTTGTCGTACTGATGGGTCGAGATCGTGGCCGGGCCGCTGATGATCAGTGGCGTGCGCGCTTCGTCGATCAAAATGGAGTCGACTTCATCGACGATCGCGAAATGGTAACCGCGCTGAACCTGTAATTCGCGCGACGTCGCCATTCCGTTGTCTCGCAAATAATCGAACCCGAATTCGCTATTCGTTCCGTAAGTGATGTCGCAAGCGTACTGTTGACGTCGCACATCCGGTTCCTGGTCGTGTTGGATGCAGCCAACGGTGAGCCCGAGAAACGTGTAGAGCTGGCCCATCCATTCGGCATCTCGTCGAGCGAGATAATCGTTCACCGTGACCAGATGCGCGCCTCGAGTGGAGAGCGCGTTCAAATAAAGCGGCAACGTCGCGACCAGGGTCTTGCCCTCGCCCGTCGCCATTTCTGCAATTCGCCCACGATGCAAAACCATTCCGCCAAGCAACTGGACATCAAAGTGGACCATATCCCACGTCATGGGTTGGTCGCAGACCGTGAAAGTTTGTTGCCGCTCTTTGAGGCGCCGCGCGGCGTTCTTCACCACCGCGAAAGCCTCCGGCAAAATCTCATCCAGGCGGCGCCACTCTGCTTCCGGTTCGGAAATCTTCGAGAATTCCTCTTTCCAGGCTGCGGTCTTGGCCCGTAAAGCGTCGTCCGATAGAGACTTAAATTGCTCGTCGAATTCATTGATTCGGCGGACGGTCGGCGCCAGACGCCGTAATTCGCGCTGGTTTTTCGAGCCGAAAATCTTCTTTAAAATCCAATTAACCATTCAGTGAGCAATATCGGTGAGATTAAGCGAGCCGCAATGCCTCGCATATTATCCGGGAAGGTAAAATGAAAGCATCTGCCTCGTATGTTTCAAGAAACAGTGAAAGAGAAGCAGTTCTCAGACGAATCGTGCCCGTGAAATACTCATCCTACTTTATTGTCTTGCTGGCCGCTTCGATTGCCCTCGGCCAGACCGATCCGCAGAGCCGCGAAATGAACCAACCGGTGGCGCCGTTTCGGATAATCGGAAATCTTTACTATGTGGGCGCGAACGAAGTTTGCTCGTTCCTGATCACCACGCCGCAGGGGCACATTATTCTAGACGGTGGTTTTGCCGAAACCGCTCCCCAAATTGAGCGAAACCTGGCCGAACTCGGCTTTAAAATCGAAGACGTAAAGATTCTACTGAATAGCCACGCGCACTTGGATCATGCCGGCGGCTTGGCGGAACTGAAACAGAAGAGCGGCGCGAAATTCATCGCGAGCGCAGGCGACGCCGAGCGGCTTCGCAACGGCGGCCACGGCGATTTTCGATTCGGTGACAGGCTACTATTTCCACCGGTCACCGTCGATCAAACCATTGGCGACGGTGAATCGATTCAGGTCGGAGGGCAAAAACTTACCGCCTGGCTCACTCCGGGTCACACCAAAGGCAACACCACTTGGACCACAAAAATTTCTGATGACGCTAAGTCCTACGATGTCGTCTTCGCCGGGAGTCCAACCACGCTCGATTATCGCCTGGTCGAGAAAGAAAGTTATCCGGGCATCACGACCGATTTTGAAAAGACCTTTGCCGTTCTCAAAAAGTTACCGTGCGACATCTTTCTTTCCGATCACGGATCGTTCTTCAATTTCGAGAGGAAACGTGACCATCTGATGCGCGGCGAAAGTCCAAACCCGTTCATCGATCCCGATGGCTACAAACGGTTCGTCGCGCACTTCGAAAAGGAATTTCACGACAAACTCGAGCTTCAGAAGAAGGGCGGCGTTTCTCCCATACCCTCGCCAGAATGATTGCGTCCGGCGCTTCGCTGTTTAAGCTCGATGGATGAAGAGAATCATCTCCACCACCGAAGCGCCTGCAGCCATCGGCCCGTATTCACAAGGCGTTCGCGTCGGATCGATCATTTATTATTCCGGACAGATCCCGCTCGACCCAAAAACGGGACAAGTGGTTTCCGGCGGCATCGATGTTCAAGCGCGCCGGGTGATGGATAACATTGGAGGTTTGTTGAAGGCGGAAAGTCTTGGGTTCGAGAGTGTGGTTAAGACCACCATTTTCCTCGCCGATATAAACGATTTCCAAACGGTAAACGAGATTTACGGGAGCTATTTCAAACAAGCGCCGCCCGCGCGCTCGACGGTGCAGGCGGGAGCGCTCCCAAAGAACGTTCGCATTGAAATCGAAGTTATCGCGGTTGCCGGCGATGGAGGCCAAACGGTAGCGGACACGTCGGGATGAGCGAAGACCTGCTCGCTCTTTTCCGAAAAACCGGCGCGTTGCTCGATGGCCATTTCGTTTTGCGTTCCGGATTGCACAGTCGCCAATATTTTCAGTGCGCGATCCTTCTTTCGCATACCGACATCGCCGAACGGGTTTGCCAAATGCTCGCTGACAAACTGCGCCGGTTCGATTGCGACACGGTCATTTCCCCTGCTCTCGGTGGAATCATCGTTGGCCAGGAAGTCGGCCGTTCGTTAGCCAAACCGCATATTTTCGTGGAAAAAGAGGAGGGCAAACTCGTGCTCCGGCGTGGATTTAAAATCAACCCAGGTGAAAAGTTTGTCGTTGTGGAAGACGTAGTCACGCGCGGCGGCCGCGTTCAGGAAACAATCGACATCGTCCGTGGGCACAGTGGAACTGTCACCGCGGTTGGAGTGATTGTTGACCGAAGTGGAAATAAGAAGCCGGATTTCGGTTGCCCGTTCGTCAGTTTAGTCGAAATGAATGTGGAGAATTTTGAAGCGGACAAACTGCCGGGTGATCTCACAAAAATTCCCGTGCAAAAACCTGGGAGCAAATGACCACGAAATCCGCCGCTGCTGCAACGGTTCGGGAGAAATCGCACGGCTTTGTTTCGGCGTTTTGCCATTCCTCCGTCGGCCGGAAAATAATCGTCGCTGTGACCGGCCTGATCCTGATCTTTTTCGTGATCGGTCATTTGTTAGGCAATCTGCAGATCTACCTCGGACCGGAATGGATCAACGCTTACTCTCAACACTTGCGCGACCTAGGCCCGCTTCTGTGGATGATCCGCGCGTTTCTGCTCGTTAGTGTGATTCTGCATATTTACTTCACGATTCAGCTCGCGATCGAAAACCGGCGGGCGCGGCCGGAGGCCTATCGGGACAGAAATTATGTGAAAGCCAGCTGGGCGTCGCGACACATGGTTGTAAGCGGCCTGGTTGTGCTCGCATTCATCATTTTCCACCTGCTTCATTTTACCGCCCGCAAATTCAATCCGCAGTTTCCGCTCCTAAAACTCGATCCGCTCAATCGCTACGACGTTTATTCGATGATGGTTTACGGATTTCAGAACGTTTATGTGTCCGCGTTTTATATTGTCGGCCTCTTTTTGTTGACGCTCCATCTCACTCATGGTTCTTCCAGCTTTTTCCAATCGCTCGGTTTCAATAACGAACGGCTGACACCGAAACTTGCACTGGGCGGACGCATCTTCGCCTGGCTGATTTTTGTCGGCTACGTCTCAATCCCAATCGCAGTCCTGCTTGGATTTATCCAACCGGCGCAGCAGCTATAGAGAAATAACGAAGCACGAATATCGAATGACGAAGGAAGCACGAAACCTGAATAACCAACGATTAATTTCATTGGTGGCATACGGTCACTCGTTCTTCAGATTTCATTCGTCATTGGTCATTAGTCATTCGTCATTCCTGCGACTGTTATGATTGGAACACTCGACGCAAAGGTTCCAGGCGGCCCTCTCGATCGAAAATGGACCAGCCACAAAGACCACGCGCGACTGGTTAATCCAAATAACCGCCGCAAATTTGAAGTCATCGTCGTCGGTTCGGGACTCGCCGGCGGAGCGGCCGCCGCAACCCTTGGCGAACTCGGTTATCGCGTGAAATGTTTTTGCTACCAGGATTCGCCGCGTCGCGCGCATTCGATCGCAGCCCAGGGCGGAATCAATGCTGCAAAAAATTATCAGAACGACGGCGATAGCATTTACCGCTTGTTCTACGACACGATCAAAGGCGGAGATTTCCGTTCGCGCGAAGCAAACGTTTATCGATTGGCCGAAGTCAGCGGCAACATCATCGATCAATGCGTCGCCCAGGGCGTGCCGTTCGCTCGCGAGTACAGCGGTTATCTCGCGAATCGCTCATTCGGCGGCGCGCAAGTCTCGCGAACGTTCTACGCGCGCGGGCAAACCGGACAGCAATTGTTGCTTGGTTGTTATTCAGCCCTTTGCCGTCAAATCGCGGCGGGCACGGTCCAAATGTTTCCGCAGACCGAAATGCTCGACGTTGTCGTTGTGGATGGTCACGCCAAAGGAATCGTCACCCGCAGTTTACGCACCGGAAAGATCGAGCTGATCGCCGGCGACGCGGTTGTCCTCGCGACCGGCGGTTACGGCAACGTTTTTTATCTTTCGACTAATGCGCGCGGTTGCAACGTTACCGCGACGTATCGCGCTTACAAAAAAGGCGCGCTCTTCGCCAATCCGTGTTTCACCCAAATCCATCCCACCTGCATTCCGCACGCCGGCGACTATCAGTCGAAACTGACGCTCATGTCGGAATCACTCCGCAATGACGGACGGGTTTGGGTTCCGAAACGCAAAGAAGATCGCACTAAGCCGCCGAACGAAATTTCCGATAAGGACCGCGATTATTATCTTGAGCGAAAATATCCGAGCTACGGAAATCTTTCGCCCCGCGATATTTCATCGCGCGCGGCCAAGGAAGTTTGCGACGAAGGCCGCGGCGTTGGGCCGGGCGGGCGCGGCGTTTATCTCGATTTCGCCGACGCGATTAGACGCCTCGGAGTTGAAACGATCAACGAACGCTACGGGAATCTATTTGAGGTCTACGGAAAAATCACCGGCGAAGATGCCCATAAAGTGCCGATGCGGATCTATCCGGCCGTCCATTACACCATGGGCGGGCTTTGGGTTGATTACAATTTGATGAGTAACCTGCCCGGACTCTTTGTAATCGGCGAAGCGAATTTTTCCGATCACGGCGCGAATCGCCTCGGAGCGAGCGCGCTCATGCAAGGTCTGGCGGATGGCTATTTTGTTTTGCCCTACACCCTGCCGAGTTATCTCGCCGGACAAGTGGGCAAACGACCATCAACGGATCGAGCGGAATTCAAAGACGCAGAGAACAATGTTCGCGCAAAAATCGACAAACTTCTGAAGACGAACGGCAAATGCTCGCTCGACTCCATCCATCGCGAGCTCGGCGCGCTCCTTTGGGACAAGTGCGGTATGGCGCGAAACAAAGCCGGTTTGGAAGAAGCGCTCGGAAAAATTCCTGCATTGCGAGAAAAGTTTTGGCGAGAAGTTCGTGTTCCGGGTGACGGCGAAGATTTTAATCAATCTCTCGAACGCGCCGGACGAGTGGCTGATTTCCTGGAATTCGCCGAACTGCTTTGCACCGACGCGTTGACCCGCGATGAATCATGCGGCGCGCATTTTCGCGAAGAACATCAAACGCCGGACGGCGAAGCCCTACGGGACGACGATGACTACGCGTCGGTCTTTGCCTGGGAATTTCAAGGCAATCCCGCGGCCGCCGGACCAAAATTGCATCGCGAACCGCTCCATTTCGAAACGGTTCATCTCACACAAAGGAGTTATAAGTAGTTCTTAGATGATAGTTGTTTGTTGATAGTCAAAATCAAAACACCCCCCGCTTATGTTTAACTTCGAAAAATTAGATGTTTGGCAGAGATCGATCGAACTCGCCGATGCCATTTACAGTCGTACCCGAACATTCCCTATCGAGGAGCGTTTTGGTCTGACTAATCAGTTGCGACGCGCTGCAGTATCCGTTTCTTCAAACATCGCAGAAGGTTCCTCCCGTCGATCGAAAGTCGACTTCGCGCGTTTCATTGAGATCAGTACCGGCTCGGTGTTTGAACTAGCATCACAAATTTTTATCGCGAGGCGTCAGGGCTTTCTCAGCGAAGAAGTCTTCCAAGAGCTCTACCGCGACGCCCAGGAGATTGGGCGAACGCTAAGCGGTTTACGAAATTCACTTTCATCGAAATAGTCTTTCGTGCGTCTATCAACCATCAACTATCAACCATGAACTTCCGCTTGAGAGTTTGGCGCCAGCCGAACGCGAAAGCGGACGGTAAGCTCGTTGACTACGAAGCGACTGAGATTCCGCCGCAGGCCTCGTTGCTTGAAATGCTCGACATCATGAACGAGCGGCTGCTGTTAAAAGGTGAAGAGCCGATCGCGTTCGATTCGGATTGTCGCGAAGGAATTTGCGGGACGTGTTCTCTGACCGTGAACGGCGAAGCGCACGGACCGGATCATCCGGGCGCGGCTTGCGAACTTTACATGCGCAAATTCAAGGACGGCGAGACGATCGTTATTGAGCCGTTTCGGGTAAAAAGTTTTCCGATCGTGAAAGACTTGGTGGTTGATCGGACCGCACTCGACCGAATCGTACAAGCCGGAGGCTTTGTTTCCGCGCGCACCGGTTCGGCTCCGGAAGCGAACTCCATCCCCGTTCCAAAACACGATGCCGACGTCTCGATGGAAGCAGCGGCGTGTATTGGCTGCGGCGCGTGCGCGGCGGCGTGTCCGAACGCGTCGGCCATGCTTTTCACCGCGGCTAAGGTTTCGCACCTCGCGCTTTTGCCACAAGGCGAGCCGGAACGCGTGAAGCGAGTTGTCGGCATGGTCCGGGCGATGGACGCGGAAGGATTCGGAAACTGCACGAATACTTACGAATGCGAAGCGGTTTGTCCGGCCGAGATCAGCGCCAGCTTTATCGCCAAATTGAATCGCGAATATTCGCGCGCAACGCTTAAGCGCAGCGCCGGCGAATAGGTGGATCGGCCGCTCCGCGGGCGATGTTTATTTTGGGCGGCCGACGGCCGCCAATTTTTCAACATCGAGTAAGGGACTGCTCGATCCACCCATTCAGGGTGTTTCGCAGGCGCAGGTCCAAATCTCGCGATCCAGTTCTTTCGCGCGTTTCGAAAGCGCCGCAACATCCGCTTTGGGACGCATGACAGCGAACACGGTCGAGCCCGATCCCGACATCAACGCCGCACCGACTTCCGGTTGTTTAAGCAACCAAGTTTTCAATTGCGCCAGGAAGACAAATTTCTCGAACACTGGACGCTCGAGATCGTTGACCAAATTTTGATCGTCGAAATTCTGCCGGGCATAAGAAATTCCCGGAAGTTCCTTTGAATTTTGCCAGCGCGAATACGCCCATCCACTCGCCACGCCGAATGCTGGCTTCAGCAACAAGATCGAAAATTTTCGACTTAGTTTCATCGGTTCCACAATCTCGCCGCGGCCTTTACAGACAGCGGCCGAATCGCTGAGGAAAAAGGACACGTCCGATCCAATCGCCGCTGCCAACTTTGCCAAATCTTTACCTGAAAGCTTCGTTTCAAAGAGTTGATTCAAACCGCGCAACGTAGCGGCTGCGTCGCTACTCCCACCGCCAAGCCCTGCGCCGTGCGGGATGTGCTTTTCCAGTTTGATCGAAACGCCGCTTTTGATTTTGGCATGCTCAAAAAAAAGCTTCGCGGAGCGGACCACTAGATTGTCGGCGCCAGTGGAAAGCGTCGGATCATTGCAACTGAGGTCGATCCAGCGATTTTGCTTTTCGATGTCGATCTTGTCGTAGAGCGAGATCGGCGAGATCAGCGTCTCGATTTCGTGGAAACCGTCAGCACGCTTACCGAGAACGCGCAGCGATAAATTAATCTTGGCTGGCGCGACGATCTCCATTCGCACAATTTCTTTGTCAATCCGAGCGAAGTCGAGGAATCTCTCTTTGGTAGGGGCGGTTCACCGAACCGCCCGCGGGCGATTGAGGTCAACCGCCCCTACCACGAATGACAAAAATAGGCGAAAAAATCATCGTCGCGCTGGATGTGCCTTCGGAAAAAGAGGCGATGAAGCTCGTGACCGACCTGCATTCCAGCGTCGCCATGTTCAAGGTTGGTTTGCAGTTGTATACCGCCGCAGGCGCAGGAGTCGTTGGAGGGATTTCATTTGTCTCCCGAATTTTTCTCGATCTCAAACTACACGACATCCCAAACACCGTCGGGAAAGCAGTCGAATCGGCTGCAACTCGCGGAGTGGAGATGCTGACAATTCATTTGAGTGGAGGAGCGGAGATGATCCGCGCGGCAACCGCGGCGGCCAAGGGCAAAACATCGATCCTTGGAGTGACAGTCCTAACGAGTGCGAACGAGCAAACGCTACGTGAAACGGGAATTTCAGGAAAGATTGACGAGCAAGTCCTTCGTTTAGCGAGATTAGGCGTTGAAAACGGAATCGATGGAGTTGTTGCGAGCCCGCATGAAATCAAGGCCTTGCGCGCTGAATTCGGCAAAAGAATTAAAATTGTCGTGCCAGGAATTCGACCGAGCTGGGCCGAAGCCGGAGATCAGAAGCGATTCATGACGCCGCGCCAGGCGATCGAGGCAGGCGCAGATTATCTGGTAGTCGGCCGGCCGATCACGGCGCACCAAAACCCGCAGGAAGCGCTCGAGAAAATCTTAGAGGAGCTGAAATGATTCGCCCTCACCTCTATCCTCTCCCAATGGAAGAGGAAAGCAGAAGACAGAATTATTCAATTTCTTCACCTCTCCGTCAGGGAGAGGAAGCCGGCTTTGCGGCAGGTGAGGGTTCTGCTTGTCTCTTCAGTTCGCTCGATGTTTATCATGACGTCGATTCTCGAAGTGCGGCGCTTAACATGGCGATCGATGAAGCGCTGCTCGAAACGGTCACGGTAACAACCATCCGTTTTTATCAGTGGAATCATCCGGCTCTGTCGTTTGGGTACTTTGGAAAGTTCGATGATGTCTCCAATTATCAACGCGATACTGTCCGGCGCTGGACCGGTGGAGGAATAGTCATCCACGCCGAGGACCTGACTTATTCAATCGTGATTCCGGCGAACGATCCGGCATTCGCCGAATCGTCGATGTCGATCTACGAAAAAGTGCATTGCGGGCTCCGTGCGACCTTGGTTGCGAATGGACTACCCTGTGAATTGGCGGAGGACTCACCGCTCAGCGCTCGCCGCTCACCCTTCAAGGCTCACTGTTTTGCAAATCCTGTACGTGCGGACGTCCTTTCAAATGGACGCAAAATCGCCGGGGCCGCGCAGCGCCGAACTCGCCGTGGACTCTTGCAGCAAGGCAGCATCCAAAATGCGAACCTGGGAAACGGCTTCGCTGATTCGTTCGCGAGGGCGCTTTGCAACGCGTGTCGCCAAGGAAAACTCAACCCTACTTTGCTGGCGCGCGCCGAAGAGATTGCCCGGCAAAAATATGGCACGGCCGCCTGGTTGCGACGGCGGTAAATCGGAGTTTTTGACAAACGTGTTGCTTTGACAACCGCTAGGCCGCCCTTCTATTCTGCGGCTGTGGAAGTAACGGTACCCTCGGCGTTCGCGCCCACTGTTCCGAACGGGCCGCTGAGCCGAGTGACGGAAGTGGTGCGAAGGGAACTCGACGATGTCGAAGCACGCATCGTCGCTCAAGCTTCTTCGTTCGATCCGGCGGTCGAAGGTTATGTTAGCTATGCCATCGGTGGTCGGGGCAAGCGATTGCGCCCTTTGGTCGCGTTGCTTAGCGGCGGCGCGGTCGGCTCGATCACATCCAAGCATGTCGATCTCGCGGTAATCGTCGAACTCATTCACGTGGCGACGCTGGTCCATGACGACATCGTCGACGAAGCGGAATGGCGTCGGGCGCAGCCAACCTTGAATGCGCGCTGGGGAAATTCGCTGAGTGTCTTGCTCGGCGACTGGCTTTTTGCCCACGCCCTCAATCTGTCGGCGAGTTTCAAAGAAGTGGAAGTGAGTCGCGCGATCGCGCGGGCAGCGCGCGAAGTTTGCACGGGCGAGATCATTCAGACCCAACGCCGATTCGATCTTCACCTTGGAATCGATGATTACCTCCGAATCATTGAGATGAAAACCGGCTCGCTGTTCGCGGTCGCGACAGAAATTGGCGCGATGTTGAGCGAGGCCAATCCGGAGACCCAAAATTCGCTCAAAATTTTTGGCCAAAAGATCGGCACGGCTTATCAAATCTACGACGACTGCATCGATATTGCCGGGACCGAGCGGTTGACCGGCAAGACGCTGGGAAGCGATCTCCGAAAAGGAAAACTGACTCTGCCGGTGTTGACGTTGCTTGGCGGCCGCAACGGTTCGGACAAAGAGCATCTTTCACAGCTAATCCTCGATGCACGGTTCGAGGAAATCGCACAACTTTTGAGCTCGTCTCAGGCAAACGGGGCGTTGAGCGCCTCACTCGAGGCCGGAGAAACCTTAATCTCTGAGGCGCAGGCTGAAATTGAGAATTTGCCTTCGAATTCATACACCACGGCGCTGATCGAGTTGGGCGAAGCTTTTCGCGAAATGCTCGAGCAATTTCGAAGTTGATCGTTTCCTTAACAAATCTGCGGACAAAACCGCGCACAATAATCCCCCCAGTTTTGCAATCGCGCATTCGTGAAATGCCCGAAGATGAGCGGCCACGTGAGAAGCTGGCCGCCCACGGCGCATCGGCCCTTTCTGACGCCGAGCTGATCGCAATTTTGCTACGCACCGGCAAAGTCGGCGCGAACGCAATCGAAGTCGCGCGCGATCTTTTGAAACAACACGGTTCGCTTCGCGAACTGAGCCGATGCGGCGTTGAAGAATTAGCCAAGAGCGGAGGCGTTGGATTTGCCAAAGCAGTGCAACTGGCGGCAGCGTTTGATCTCGGAAATCGCCTGGCCCGTGAACCGCTCGCGAAGGAAAAAATCGATTCGCCGGAACTGGTCGACCAACTCGTTGGCGGCGAAATGCGGATGCTGCGCACGGAAAAGATGCGGGTGATCTTGTTGGACACGCGCTACCGTTTGATTCGCGTGGAAGATGTTTCAAGCGGCACGGTGAACGAAAGCATCGCCCACCCGCGTGAGATTTTTCGTCCAGCGGTAATTGCC
>DATINV010000001.1:0-5044 GCA_035473775.1 Chthoniobacterales bacterium | reverse complement strand
CGGGAATATCGAACGCGTTCTTCACGCCGGCCTTCTGTGCTTGGGCGCGAATATTGTTACCGTAATCGAATGTGACCGCGCCTTTCCTTTGCAACGCGAGCATCGCTTCGACATGCGTCGCCATGGATTGCATTGAGCGCTCGATGTATTCGTCCGGATTCTCGCGCCGTAGCGCGAGTGCCTCTTCCAATGACATCCCGTTTGGCACGTATCCGTTCAGAGCGTCGTGCGCGCTCGTTTGATCCGTCAAAACATCGGGCACGACGCCGCGCTTCACCATCTCCGGCAAAACGTCAGCGCAATTCCCAACAAGTCCGACGGACAGAGCGTGTCGATCCTTGCGCGCTTGCTCGATCATTTTCAGCGCTTCATCAAGCGAACGCGCGATCTTGTCGCAATAACCGCTCTTCAAACGTTTCTCGATCCGCACCGGATCGACCTCGACCCCCAAAAAGACCGCGCCATTCATCGTTGCGGCCAGCGGTTGAGCGCCGCCCATTCCACCAAGGCCGCCGGTCACGACGAATTTTCCTTCGAGGGATCCACCAAAATGTTTTCGGCCCGCAGCGGCAAATGTTTCGAATGTTCCCTGAACGATCCCCTGACTGCCGATATAAATCCATGAGCCCGCCGTCATCTGGCCGTACATCGTTAGGCCTAGCCGCTCGAGTCGATTGAACTCTGCGTAGTTGTTCCACTGGCCGACAAGATTTGAATTCGCGATCAGCACGCGCGGCGCTTCATCGTGAGTCCGAAATTTTCCAACGGGTTTGCCGGACTGAACGAGTAACGACTCGTCATTTTTCAATTCGCGCAAGGAACGCACGATGGCGTCGAAAGCTTCCCAACTCCGCGCAGCCCGACCGGTCCCGCCGTAAATGATCAACTGGTCCGGATTCTCCGCGACGTCCGGATCGAGATTATTCATCAGCATCCGCATGGCGGCTTCCTGATGCCACCCTTTGCAGCTCAGCTCTTTGCCGCGCGGCGCCTGGACAGTTCGTCTCATAACTCGTCGAATTTACCCGAGCGAATTTGTTCGGCCACTCGCGCAATGTCGCCGGACAGAGAACGGTCCTTCGTTAATGGCCTGGCGCTTTGCCTAACGAGTTTAAAAGCGCGCTCTACACCTTTGCCCGCATTCAACGGCCGGCGATGCTCCAATGCTTCCGCGGCCGCGAGCAGTTCGATCGCAAAAATATTTTCGGACAAATCAACAATCGACCGCAATTTGAGCGCAGCGGTCATTCCCATTGAGACATGGTCCTCCTTGCCCCCCGAAGTCGTCACGTTGTCAGTACTGGCAGGATGAGCGAGAACCCGGGCTTCATTCACCAACGCAGCCGCCGCCACTTGCGCGACCATGAATCCAGATTCGACACCGGGGTTGCGCGCGAGAAAGGCCGGAAGTCCTTCGCTCTTGTCCGGGTTCGTTAGGCGGTCGATCCGCCGTTCGCTGATATTCATTAAGTCGGTCAGCGCAATCGCGGCGTAATCGAAAGCGAGAGCGAGCGGCTCGCCGTGAAAATTTCCGCCGGAGATAACGTCGCCAGTTTTCGCGAACACGAGCGGGTTGTCGGTGGCCGACGCCGATTCGATTTTCAAGATCTGCTCGCAATGGGCGAGGACATCGCGGACCGCGCCATGGACCTGAGGCATGCAGCGGACACTGTAGGCATCCTGGACCCGCGGATCATTTTTTCGGTGCGACTCACGGATTTCGCTATTGGCCAAAAGGGAACGCAAATGGGCTGCGGATGCTTTTTGTCCGGCATGGGGACGCGCCTCGTGCAAACGCGCATCGAAAGCGGCCGGAGTATCGCGCAAGCCTTCCAATGTCATGGCGCCCGCGACGTCGGCGAGATTCGCCAAACGCTTCGCCCGCAAAATCGACAGTCCGCCCACCGCGTGCATCGCCTGCGTGCCATTGAGCAAAGCCAGCCCTTCTTTTGCCGCCAATCGTGCTGGCTTGAGCTTGGCACGTTTGAGGGCGTCAGCGCTTTTCATTCGTTTGCCATCCAGAAATGCGTCGCTTTCGCCGATCAAGCCAAGCGCGAGATGAGCGAGCGGCGCGAGGTCGCCGCTTGCACCGACCGAGCCTTTTTCCGGAACAACCGGATGGACCCGGGCGTTCAACATCGCGCACAGCAATTCGACGACTTCCGGCCGGATTCCGCTCAAACCAAGGGCGAGAACATTCGCGCGAAGAAGCATCATCGCGCGTACTTCCGGTTCGGAGAGCGGACTGCCAATTCCGCACGCGTGACTGCGGACCAGGTTTAGTTGCAGGGTTTCGATTTCCGCGCGGGGAATTGTGACATCCGCCAACTTGCCGAAGCCGGTGTTAACCCCGTAAACAACGGTGTCCCGCGCGACGATGTTGTTGATGACTTTACGCGACGCGGCCATTCGTTTTGCCGCTGCGGAACCGATTTGAATGTGGGTCTCGCCGTAGGCAACGCTTGCGATATCGGACAAAGACAACGCCTGACCGTTTAGTTCCATCGATTCGATCTTAGCGGCAACTCAGCCAAATAAAAGGCGCTGACGCATTAGGTTTTACGCTGAGGCGCTTTCCGCTTCGGCTGAGACTTGGGTGGAAGGGGTTGCGGCTGGAGGGACCTTGTTCCCTGCGGATCTTCTTTCCAGGCCGTAGTGTAAGTGCGGGCGTGTCCTCCGATATGGCCAAGGAAGCCGTGGCGTCCCGTTTCGTATTCCGCATCATCTTTGACGTGAATCCAGAACAGACGGCCGGCCCTGCGCCAACCATCGAGAACGATTCCCTCGTAGAAGGACTGATTTTGCGCAGTGACAATCAGCGCGTTGTTTTCGTCCGACTCCTTCTCCCAAGCGGTGCCCCAGTGAATAATGAGGGTTTTAAATCGAAGATCCCGCAAACGTGCGCCGATGTCATGGGTGTAGTCGGCGCAGATCCCGCGTTTTTTAACGCCGATGTGGATGAGATAATTGTGCACGGCAGGGTCTCCGGTTACGCCGTATTCCTTCGCGCACTCGCGCGAACTATGATGAGCTGTTTCGGACAATAATTCAGCTTCGCGAGGGTCGACCGTGCGCGGGGAAAGCGCGATCAGCGCGGCGGTCAAGTCGTGGATCGATTTTTCGTCCTGGGCCCAAACCGTAATCCCGCAACCCACGCTGATGGCGATGGTCAGGATGGTTCTTGGGATCACAGCTGAAAACTTATTTGATCAGCTGAAAATAAAAAGGCCAGGCCGCAGAGCGACCCGGCCTTTTGTCAAAGATGCCCCACCAAGGGACAACTTGGACGAAGGGGTTATTTGCCGTAATGGGTGGAGCTCGCCGATGTAGTAGTGGCGGCTGCTTCCTTGTGCTGGGCGCAAGCTCCTAAACTTAACGCACCGGCCAAAACGGCCATGATCATGATCGCTTTTAATAGTTTCAATCTAATTTCGCCTCCTTTCCGTGCAGGTTGCTTCGACGTTCTAGGCGAGGAACATAAATGACGCAACGCCTTTTTTGAAAGGCGCTTGCTACTAACTATTCGCGGATGATCACCGGCGTGGTTTCATCGACCAGCTCAAATAATTCAACCACGTCCTCATTTCGCATCCGAATGCAGCCGTGACTGGCCGGGGTGCCGATCTTGTCCTCGTGTTTGGTGCCGTGAATGTAGATGAACCGGTCACGGGTATTGGCGTTGTGGTCTTCCAGGCCGTCGAGCCAAAGAATTCGCGACATGACCAGGTCTTCGGTCGACGGCAATGGATCCTCCGGTCCAAGCGGTACCCGGCTGCGAAAAATTGTTCCGCTGGGCAGGTCCTCGCCAATCTTTTGGGAAATGCGGAAATTGCCGGTCGGTGTTTTGAAACTGCCTTCCATGGTCCCAATTCCAAAACGAGAACTCGAAATCGGATAAGAGCGCATGATTTCCCCGTCGCGAGTCAGGGTAAGTTGTTGGTCGCGAATGGAGATGTCGATCTGGGTTCGTGGACTTTGCCGCGTTGACGCTGAATCATTCGCAGGAGACGGGCTCTTTTTTACGCGGCTTTGCATCGATTGAGACCGGCCTTACAATTCGCCCGGTGTGAAGAAAGAGTATCACATAGCAATCGCGGGTGCGACCGGGGCGGTCGGCGCCGAACTTTTGCGGGTGCTTGAGCGCAGAAATTTCCCAGTGGCAACTGTCCGGGCTCTGGCATCGGAAAAATCTGCCGGAAAAACGCTCTCGTTCCGAAGTCAATCCGTTCCCGTTGAAGAACTGCGGGAGAATTCTTTCGATGGCATCGACGTCGCGTTTTTTAGCGCCGGCGGGGAACGATCGCGCAAATTTGTGCCGATCGCGCGGGATGCAGGCGCGGTGGTGATCGATAACTCTTCGACGTTTCGGATGGACCCGGAGGTTCCACTGGTGATTCCGGAAATCAATCCAGACGACGTCAAAAAGCATCGCGGAGTGATTGCGAATCCGAACTGCACCACCGCAGTTGCGTTAATGGCGCTGTATCCACTGCATCGCGCGTTTGGAGTCAGGCGCGTCTTCGCGGCCAGTTATCAAGCTGTTTCGGGCAGCGGCGCTCGCGCAATTGCCGAGCTGAAAGAACAAGTCGCGGCTGCCGTAGAAAATCGATTCGTCTTCGCCAAGGCTACGGCGGACAACCAATCATCGCCCCAAGTTTATCCGCACCCAATCGCGTTCAATGTCTTGCCGCACGTCGACGTTTTTCTGGAAAGCGGTTATACCAAGGAAGAAATGAAGATGCAGGACGAGGGCCGCAAGATCATGCACCTGCCGAAATTCCAGGCGTCGGTCACGTGCGTGCGCGTTCCCGTTTATCGCGCGCACTCCGTCGCCGTGAGCGCAGAATTTGAAAAACCGGTCAGCGTTGAGCAGGCCCATGAGATTTTGGCGAAGGCGCCCGGACTCGAATTGGTAGACGAGCCGAAGAAGAATCGTTATCCAATGCCGCTGGACGTTGCCGGGAAGGATAACTGCCAGGTGGGTCGGGTGCGGCGAGATTGCGCACTGGAGAATGGGCTCGCCTTCTGGGTTTCAGGCGATCAG